>NZ_JAHBDE010000021.1:0-69302 GCF_019956175.1 Pseudomonas sp. BF-R-30
GGGCACCGCCGTCTGGGCATGGGTGGCGTCCACCACCTTTTTGTGCACCCGCACCTGATGGCTTACGCCGCTGATCAGCGAGGTAAACCGGTGGTCGTCAATGCGGTCGCCGGTGTAGTCGCACATGGGGAAGTAACGGACCTGACCTGACGGCAGAAACTGCTGATTCATCACCTGGTCGAAGTAGCTCATCACCTCGGCGCCGGAGGCCAGCTCATACAAGCCCTCGTTCAGTGCCGTTGTGTCTTTCGTTGCGCTGCCCAGTTCCCGTGAGTTGACGCCATAGAAGGCCGAGGGCTGGTGCAATCGGACAAAAGGGTAGGCATCATTCCAGTGCCCGCCAGGTCGACCGTGCCGATCCACCATCACGATACGTGCATTCGTTTCCTTGAGTAGCGTATCGACGAAGGCCATGGCCGTCGCGCCAGCCCCGATGATCAGATAGTCGGTTTCGATCGGATTTGCGTCCATATGGTTGCACCTTCCTGACGGTTGCCCCCCTCAACCTCCGTAGATTAGCCACCCATGCCGCGCGCAATAGAACGAATGCTCCTCACCCACATAACCAATGGAATTAATGGCTGCAGCCTGAATGTCCATACTCAAGCCGGCATGCGCGAAGAAAAACTACGCGGCCTGGATTTCAGTTAACCGGTGGTCATGACATTGCCGAACAGATGGCAACTGGCGTAATCAGGCAAGGTCGGATCGCCGCACGCTACCGTGCTGGCGCTATTCGTCCATGCTGACGCCCGATCCCCCTAATTCGCTGGGGACATCCTTCAGCTTGGGCAACCCGTCTTTGATGTGCAGCCTGGCCTCTTGATAGTGCACGTGAACTCCTGGCGAATACGCGAGATCCGGGATGACAGCGGCATACACGTCGATGAGCCCCATCCCTGGGTGTTCGGTGAAGAGGTGCCCGCCGCAACTCTTGCACCATTTGCGATAACTCTGCGGTGTCTTGTTGTAGGTGCCGATGTT
Organism: Pseudomonas sp. BF-R-30; assembly: GCF_019956175.1. Taxonomy (NCBI): domain Bacteria; kingdom Pseudomonadati; phylum Pseudomonadota; class Gammaproteobacteria; order Pseudomonadales; family Pseudomonadaceae; genus Pseudomonas; species Pseudomonas sp. BF-R-30. The sequence continues at coordinate 985 of NZ_JAHBDE010000021.1, forward strand.
GTCAGCCCCCCGAGTTACTTGCACCGCCTCGGGTTTCCACAGCGTGAAGGCATTGACCGGCGCTGCTGACCAATGTCGACACGACTCGCAATGGCAATAGCCCATTGCGGCCGGCTCTCCGCTGACGGTGAACTCGACTGCGCCGCAAAAACAACTGCCTTTGTAAGACCTTTGAATGCTCATGGAATGACTCCTTCATCAGTTATTACACATACCGTCGAAGTTGGGATGGATCGCCTTAGCGTTGGTTAGCGTCACTCGTCGATGAGGCGCACCGCTGTCGCCGGCGTGCGTCGCACCTGCAGTTCGAAAATGTCAGGGCGCGCATAGTGCCCGGTGACGTCGAGCGTCCGTCGCGCTGGCGCCACGAGTGAGGTGTCGATGTCCGCATACAGAATGCCTGCCTCACGGTGTAATGGACCGGCTGTGATCCGGCCTTGAGGGTTGACCACCACCGAGTCGCCATCGTTGATCCACTCTAGCGGATCGGGAAACAGTTGCATGCGAGCCGGGAAATCATCGGGAATGTCGCTGCCACGCAACGAGGTGCCACTGCCGATCACCCAGCATCGACCTTCCAGTGCAATGTGACGCATCGTGCTGATCCAGCCATCGCCGGTGTCGTACGTGGGGGCGACATAGATTTCCACTCCCTGGGCATACAATGAATAGCGCGCCAGGGGCATGTAGTTTTCCCAGCAGATGAGCGCACCAATGCGGCCGACGGGTGTATTGACCGTACGCAACCCTGACGCATCACCGAAACCATGGACCATGCGCTCGGGGTTCGTTGGCATCAGCTTGCGATGCCGGTTGAGCACTTCACCGTTCGTACCGATAACGACTACGCTGTTGTAGAGCGTGCCGCCTCCATTGCGCCGCTCGCATTCATTGATGCCGCACACGATCGTCACGGCATGAGTGCTGGCGGCCTCGCACAATTCGTTCAGGTCACCGTTCGCGATATCAACGGCGTTGGCCAGCAGACGCGTGTGTAACTGGCCCATTAAAGCCCCGTCTTTTCCCGCCGCCAGCCGCCAGATCCACGACGGGTAACCTGGAATGAACGATTCGGGTAAAACAACCAACGAGGCTCCAGCCGCCGCAGCCTCAGCGACCGATTGCACGGCTCGGGCGATCGTCGCGCTGCGATCGAGCAGCACTGGCGGCCGCTGAATGATGGCTATCTTGGTCATGGCGTTCTCCTGATACGGTGGCTTTGGCAGGTTTCAGCGTGCGCGTGGCGATACCGCGAGGCTAGTTCAGAATCTGAAGCGTTGTATTTGCGGAGTACGGGCGATGGATGAAAGCTACGGTCAGTTCTGTACGGTCGCGCGCGGTGCTGAAGCACTGTGCGAGCGCTGGACGCCTTTGGTCGTGCGCGAGCTGCTGTGCGGCAGTAAACGCTTCAATGAACTGCACCGCGGCGTACCACGTATGTCCACCAGCTTGCTGGCACAGCGGCTGCGCCACCTGGAAGATATCGGTGTCGTACATCGCACGGCCACGGGCAAAGTCTGGGAGTACAGCCTGACCGAGGCAGGCGAGGAACTGCGCCCCATCATCATGGCGCTAGGGCATTGGGGCGCGCGTTGGATAGGTAGTCGCCTTCGCGATAACGAACTCGACGCGGGCCTGCTCATGTGGGACGTGCGCCGGTTCGCGCGCATCGAGATGTTCCCGTCCCGGGCGGTGGTCATTCACTTCAGGTTCCGCGACGCGCGGTCCGGCGAGCAAGAGTGGTGGCTCGTGGTCGAACATGGTGTGGCAGATCTGTGCCGCGACGACCCCGGACGCGAACTCACACTCGTCGTGGACTCCAGCGTGCGCGCGTTGACCGAGGTGTGGACTGGCGACCGCACACCAAGGGAGGTTCTTCAGTCGCGAGAGCTGCGTGTAGACGGCGCTGTGCAGGATGCGGAAAACCTGTGGCGCTGGCTTGGCACGAGCGCGTTCGCCGGTACCCGGAGCGCTGCAATCCAGCCTTTGCAATAGCCATCTCGAGATTGCGATAGAGCATCAGCAGCTTGTCCGCCATCCGAATGGCTCGGCGACAGGGGATGGGCTTCCAGTTCGCCGAATGGCGCGGCGAAGTGCTGTTGCTGCAGGGGGCTCCCAGGCTGCAGTCCTGGGGCGGTCTGCATCAGGCTGCGCAATTGGAGAATCGCCTGCGCAATCGGGGAGGTTGGCAGGCAGGGCAATCGCTAGCTTAGGGCCCATCCAACAACAAGAACTCGCTTAAGGAAGGCTTATGCAATTCAGGCTTGCCATCTCCCACCGTGTGCCCTGCGCTTTTGAGTCGACTAAGGGAAACCTTTAGCCGGGTTGAAGTTTTCCCCCCAACGGATGCTGTTCATCTCGATATCGGCGCGGCGCCTACTCACTTACCTTGGGTAGACAAGAGGCGTGTCGTCTTGGCTGGCTGTTCCACTGAGCCCGCCTGGCGCTTTACCCCATAACAACAATAGGTCTGACAATGCTCGAACCCATCGTTCTTTATATCCCTGATGCAATCCGCCTTCCTGTGCAAGAAGGCTCGGTGTTCGGCTGCCGGCATTTTTAGTTTTTAGTTCGAATCTGCTCCTATAAATACAGTGCCCAGCACATACAGATGTGGAGAAGTTAGATGTATCAGGTAAAGCAATGTTGCCGTGGGCTAGGTATTGCCGGCGTGTTGGGAATTATCTGTTCGCCATTGACGGCCTATGCCGATGTTGTTGATGACAGTCACTTGAAAGTGGATACGCGAAACTTCTACTTGCACCGTAACTACACCAATACCAATGCGCCGGTTTCCGAAGTGCATAGTTGGTCCCAGGGTTTCGATGCACAGTTTACCTCCGGTTACACCGACACGGCCCTGGCAATCGGCCTTGATGTGGATGCGCAGTACGCGGTGCGCCTGGACTCGTCGGGCAATGACGGTTCGCTGCCGTACAGCGTCCGCGACCAGCAGACGGCCGATGACTACAGTCGCGCCGGTGCAACTTTCAAGATGCGCTACAGCAAGACCGAGTTGAAGGTCGGTGACCTTCGTCCACAACTGCCGGTGGCGTCCGATGACCCCAGTCGGCAACTGGATACGATCTATCAAGGCGCCGTGGTCGAGTCCAGGGAAGTCGATGGGTTGACGATGACCGGTGGCCGGTTCTGGTCTGCCGTGACACGGGAATCCTCCAACCACGAGAAACTGTACAAGTTTGGTTCCACCGATAATCTCGACAGTGACGGCCTGGACTTCGGCGGCGCAACTTACGACATTACCAAGAACCTGCAAGCCAGTTATTTCTACGGCGTGTTGCACGACATTTATCAGCAACACTATTTCGGCCTGATGCATATGGCTGACCTGGGCAGTGGCTACAAACTTAAAACCGACTTGCGCTACTTCAATAACAATGAAGATGGCAATGCCTTGAACGGTGAGATCGACAACCGTTCCTACGGCGCCTTGTTCACCTTGCTCAAAGGCGCCCACATGTTTGGCCTCAGTTACCAGCGCATGCTCGGTGACAGCGTGTTCCCGACGATGAACGGTTTTATCCCGCAACCTTACCTGGTGCACTGGTCGTCCCTGGGGTTTGTCCGCCCGGATGAAAAGTCCTGGGGGGCGCGCTACAGCTATGACTTTGCCGGGATGGGCGTGCCGGGGCTGAAGCTCTACACCCGCTATATCAAGGGAACCAACTGGGACCGTGGCAACAACCTGAGCGACAACCAGGAAAGCGAACGCTTTCTGGGTCTCAGCTACGTGGTCCAGAGCGGGGCGCTGCAAGGCCTGGGGCTGGACCTGCGCAACATCGACGTGAAACAGAAGTACGGCTACGACTACAACGAATTCCGTGTCGCCACGACCTACACCTGGAAGTTCTGGTAAGCCCGGTCCACCCGGGATTTGTCCCCATAACAATAAGAGGCCTGACCATGTTCGAACCCTTTGTCCTTTGCATCTGCCCCGCAACTTTCCAGTCGTTGTTCTGCGCACCGCTGCACGCATGAGCGGATTCCAAGAGGAGCAAACACTAGTGAATATCCAGGTCGATAACGCGGTCCTGCAGAAGAAGAAAACCTACATTTACGAGTGGTACGTGGTCGGCCTGTGCATGATCGCCTACATCTTTTCATTTGTGGATCGGCAGATCCTGGCGCTGATGATCGAGCCGATCAAAGCCGACCTGCAGATCAGTGACACCCAGTTCAGCCTGCTGCACGGGTTGGCCTTTTCGTTGTTCTACGCCTTCATGGGCATGCCCATCGCCTATCTGGCCGACCGTTTCTCCCGACCGAAGATCATCGCCGTCGGCGTCGTGTTCTGGAGCCTGGCGACGGCAGCCTGCGGCTTGAGCAAGAACTTCCTGCACATGTTCCTCGCCCGCATTGGCGTCGGTGTCGGCGAGGCGGCCCTGTCGCCCTCGGCCTACTCGATGTTCAGCGACATGTTCCCCAAGGAGAAACTCGGCCGCGCGGTGGGCATCTACTCGATCGGCTCGTTCGTCGGTGGTGGCCTGGCCTTCCTGGTGGGCGGCTATGTGATCGCGATGCTCAAGGACATGAACACCATCGAGGTCGCCTTTCTCGGTGCGATGAAGGCCTGGCAACTGGCGTTCTTCATCGTCGGTCTGCCCGGCATCGTGGTCGGCCTGTTGATCTGGCTCACCGTGCGCGATCCGGCGCGCAAAGGCCTGCAGGTGGATGCGCAGGGGCGGGCCAAGAAGGTCGGGATGGGCGATGGCCTGCGCTTCCTCGCTCGCCACCGCGCCACCTTCACCTGTCATTACCTGGGCTTTTCATTTTACGCCATGGCCCTGTTCTGCTTGATGAGCTGGAGCCCGGCGCTGTACATCCGCAAGTTCGGCCTGTCGCCGATGGAGGCGGGCTACATGCTCGGCACCGTGCTGTTGGTGGCCAATACCGGCGGGGTGCTGTTCGGTGGATGGCTCACCGATTATCTGGCCAAGAAAGGTCATCAGGACGCTGCCATGCGCACCGGCGTCATCGGCGCCCTCGGCATGGCGGTGCCGGCTGTGCTGTTCTCTCAAGTCGATCAACTGTGGCTGTCGGTGACCCTGTTGGTGCCAGCGATGTTCTTCGCCTCGTTCCCGATGCCGGCGTCCACGGCGGCGATGCAGATCCTCGCACCGAACCAGGTGCGCGCACAGGTCTCGGCCGTGTTCCTGCTGATCAGCAATCTGCTGGGTTTGGGCCTGGGCACTACGCTGGTGGCGCTGTTGACCGACCGCTACTTCGGATCGCCCGCGGCGGTAGGGTCGTCGATGTCACTGGTGATCGCCGGTGCATCGGCGTTGACCGTGCTGCTGCTCTGGCGTGGTTGCCGTCGTTTTCGCGAAAGTTATGCCCGGGAGTATCCGACCCGGGCTTGATTGGTCATAGTCCACGATCGGCGTCTCGGCCTCGCTCCTGTCAAAGGGAGCGGGGCCGAGACGCTCCACGTCAGGAGAACCCTTGATGTTGAATGACGTACACCTGCTGGAACGGCACAGCCTGCTCAGTTCGGCCGATTACCGCGAGATCAAGGACAAGGTCAGCCAATACCTGTGCCCGCACAGCTTCAACGTGCTGCGTGACGAGCCGATCTACACTCGGCTCAACGGCGTATTCTTCGGCGATTCGGCGCTGCTCGACCTGCGTTATGGCGCGCCGGTGGAGATCACCATCGGCGACATTGCCGATCAGTACCTGTTTCGCATCACCTTGCAGGGGCATTGCGAAGTGGCCCACGGGCGGCGCAGCGCGGCGATGCAGTCGGGCTACCTGAGCGTTTCCTCGCCGTTCGCGCAAAGCCGCATCGTCACCGATGGCGAGTGCCGCAACCTGATCCTGCGTGTCGACCGTGATGCCCTGGAGACGCAGCTGCAACGCCTGCTCGGCCGCAGCCTGCGCCAGTCGGTGATCTTTGATGTCAGCGTCGACCACCTGGGCGCCGGCGTCGTCAGCCTCTATCACACCCTGGACTACATCTGCCGGCTCTACGGCAGCGGCGTTGACGGTTCGCGCCTCGCCAGCGGCCTGTCCGAATACCTGATGCAGTTGCTGCTCACGCAGCTGCCGCATAACTACTCCGCGGATCTGTTGATCGATTCGCGCGTGCCGCTGCCGCACCACGTGAAAAAGGCCCGTGACTACATCGAGGAACACCTCGACGAACCGATCAGCCTGACGACCCTGAGCGAACTGTGTGGTGTCTCGGTGCGCACCTTGCAGAACGGCTTCAACCAGTTCCTCCGGCAGGCGCCGGTCGAGTACATCCGCGACCGGCGCCTGGCGGTCATCCACGAGTCGCTCAAGCAGGGCAGGGCCGGCGAAACCGTCACCGATATCCTGTTGCGTCATGGCATCAACAGCTTCGGGCATTTCTCCAGCGCTTATCGGCAACGCTATGGTTGCCTGCCGTCGGACACCCTGCGGCGGCAGAAGCATTGAGACACCTGCGCAATCGGTCATTCGGCTGCGCAATCGGAGGAGTCTGTGGCGGTGCGGCTCGATAGGATCGAGTCTCTGACAAAAAGGAGTATCTGCATGAATATTACCGTGCTGGGTGGTGGTCACGGCTGTTACGCCGCTGCTGTCGAAATGGCTGAAAAGGGGCACCAGACCCGCCTGTGGCGTCGAGATTCCACAGCGCTCAAAGAGCTGCTGGCCATCGGCAGCCTGACCATCAAGGACTACCGGGGCACTCGCCAGTTGTCAGTCGGCCAGAAGGGCGACAAGTTGTCGTTCACCGACGACCTGGCCGAAGCCCTGGGCGACGCGCAACTGGTGATCATCCCGCTGCCGTCGACCTCCCACGAAGACCTGGCCAGACATGTTGCGCCGCACCTGCACGACGGTCAGGTGGTGTTCCTGCCGCCGGGCACCTTTGGCAGTTTCGTGTTTGCCAAGGCCATGGCCGATGCGGGCAACCGGAGCAAGGTCGCCTTCGCTGAAACCGGTACGCTGCCGTACCTGGTACGCAAGCATGGCGCCAGCGACCTGGTGATCAGCGGCTATGCCACCCGCCTGCCGACCGGTGTATTCCCCAGCAACCTGTCCGAGCATGCTTTTGCGGTGCTGCGTGAAGCCTACCCGAGCGTCGAACCGATTGAAGACGCCCTGAGCGGTGCGTTGATGAACGCAGGACCCATCATCCATCCGCCGCTGATCATGATGAACGCGGGGCCGCTGGAGCATTTCGAGGCCTGGGACATTCACAACGAAGGCACCCAACCGTCGATTCGTCGCGTGACCAACCAGCTTGATGCCGAGCGCATGGCCGTGCGTGAAGCGCTGACCTACGGCGCGCCGCACTTTCCTCTCGCCGACCACTACAACACCACCGAAGGTGATGAGTGGATGTACGGTCGCGGTGCCCATGGCAAGTTGACCGACAGCGGTGACTGGCGCGAGGACATCGACCTGCAGAAGCATCGCTACATGCTCGAAGACACCCGCCTGGGCCTGTCCTTCCTGGTGTCCGTCGGCCGCTGGGCCGGTGTGCCCACCCCGGTCGCGCAGGGCCTGCTGAGCATTGCCTCGGTCGTCGCTGCACGGGATCTCTACGCCGAAGGCCGCACCCTGGAAAACCTCGGTCTGGCCACGCTGAGTCGGGCGCAGATGACCGAACTGCTGACCAGGGGCTACAACTGATGAACGCCGCGCTACCCCAAGTCAGCGTGGTCGGCGCCGGCCGGATGGGTGAGGGCATTGCCCTGGCGTTCATCCATGCGGGCCTGCCGGTCACCCTCATCGATATCAAGGATCGCGCCGAGGATGAGCGGCACGGCTACTTCGAACGTGTGCGCAACAACATCCGCAGCGAATTGCAGATGCTGGTACGCCTCGGCATGCTCCGGCTGGAACAGGCCGACATCGCGATAGCCCGGTTGACGCTGCAATCCAGATCCCAGGCCGCAGATGCATTGCGCAGGTGCGACCTGGTGTTCGAAGCGGTGCCGGAAGTCATCGCGGTCAAGCAGGAGACCTTCGCCTGGGTCAGCGAGCATGTGCCGGCGTCGACCATCATCGCGTCGACCACCTCGACTTTCCTGGTCACGGAACTGAGCGAAATGGTCAGTACGCCTGCGCGCTTCGTGAACGCGCACTGGCTCAATCCCGCGTACCTGATGCCGCTGGTGGAAGTCAGCCGCAGCGAAGCGACCTGCCCGCAGGTGGTCGAACGGCTGCTGCAACTGCTCAAGCGCATCGGCAAGGTGCCCGTGGTGTGCAACCCGGTGGCTGGCTACATCGTGCCGCGCATTCAGGCATTGGTGATGAACGAAGCGGCACGGATGGTGGAAGAGGGCGTGGCCAGTGCAGAAGATATCGACACGGCGGTACGCGTCGGCTTTGGTTTGCGCTTCTCGGTGCTGGGCCTGCTTGAGTTCATCGACTGGGGTGGCGGCGACATTTTGTACTACGCCTCGCGTTACCTGAGTGGAGCGCTGTCACCGCGTTTCGAGTCACCACAAGTGATCGCCGACAACATGCAAAACGGCCGCAATGGCTTGCGCGATGGCCAGGGTTTCTACGACTACCGTGACATGGACGTGGACGCCTACAAGCAGCAGCGTCTGGGCGACTTTGTCCGCAAGCTGGAGTTGTCGGGGCTGACGCCCGCATTCGATGGAGCCCTGAGGCAGGCTTGAGCATCAGGGCCCGGAGGCCGGGCCCTGACACGCTTGACGATTTTCCGGTCCTACAGGCAGTACTGGCTGGTGGGCAGCACGTCGATCTTGTCGAAATCGATGAAGCGGCTGCAGCTGTCCATCATCGCCGCCAGGTTGCGCTGGAATTTCGCTTCGTCGCCCGCCGCATCGAAAAAGGCCATGGGATCGGTCATGGCCGCTGGCGGAAAACATTCTTCGACGATGGCATCGATCCGTGGCGCGCCGTGGGTCAGTGCCGACACCACCAGGTTTTGCACGTACTGGAAGTTGGCTTGGGTGTCCACGGCCACCGTCGTGTGATGGTTGCGCCAGATGTCCAGCCAGGCCTCGGGAGTCAGGCGTGGAGGGCGGGTCAGCAGGGCCAGTTGGGCAAACCCGTGGGTACGCTCACCGGGTGTTGCAGGGACGCGGGTATTGGCGATGGCGACCGACTCGCAGACCAGGTAGGCGGCCATGCGCGCCGTTGCCGCGCTGATCAGGGTATCGAAAGGGCGGCGAGCCGGCCCGTTGGCACTGTCCAGCCACAGCGACAGGCTGCCATCGGGCAATGGTCGGTTGTTTTCCTGGCGCAGGCCGGCGGCGGGTTGCACATCGGCATCGGCCAGGTTCAATTGCACACCACGGGCGCCGAGTGCCTGCAATTGCCCGGCGACCTCACTGCGCAGGCGATGGGCGAAGGTTTCAGGACTGACTTGGGTATCACGCCACAGCAGATAGATGACTTTTTCCATAGCTATCAAGCTCCTCGTTGCGGTTGATGGATGGAGCGGCGGTCGTGCTGCCTGGTCCATCCGGATGACCGAAAATCCCTGGCGTCATAGTCAATCAAGGTCAGCGTTGGGTAATACCTCAAACAGACTATTGACCCACACTATGAGGGCAACGGCTGACGCTTCTGGTTCGGGCTCGGCGCCGGGCAGGTCCGCAGAACAGCAGCTAAGCTCTCTTGCGCTGGGGCGGCGCTGGAAGTGTTGCCTCGGGATGTCCATTTCCGGCAAGGGAGCCATCCGCCATGAGTGCCGAACAGAGTCATTACAGTCCGCCGACCCTGCTGGTGGTCGATGACACGCCCGACAACCTGATGCTGATGACGGATCTGCTCAAGGATCGCTACCGGGTCAAGGCTGCCAATAGCGGTGAAAAGGCTTTGCGCGTACTACAGGGCGACGCACTCCCTGACCTGATCCTGCTGGACGTGATGATGCCCGGGCTGTCCGGCCATGAAGTGGCGCAGCAGCTCAAGCGCGACCCGCGTACCCGTGACATTCCCATCATCTTTCTGACGGCCATGGCCGACACCGAAGACGAGATCCATGGCCTGGAACTGGGGGCTGTCGACTACATCACCAAACCAATCAGAGCGGCGCTGGTCCTGGCGCGGGTGGATACCCAGCTCAAGCTCAAGGCGGCGGCAGACTTCCTGCGCGATCACAACGACTATCTGGAGAAGGAAGTGGCGCGTCGGACCCGCGAGGTGATTGCGATCCAGGATGTGGCCATCCAGGCCATGGCTTCACTGGCCGAGACTCGCGATAACGAAACGGGCAACCATATCCGGCGGACCCAGCATTACATCAAGGTGCTGGCCGAGCATCTGCGTGCTCATCCGCGCTTCAGTCACTTTCTCACCGAGGACACCATCGAATTATTGTTCAAGTCGGCGCCGCTGCACGACATCGGCAAGATCGGCATCCCCGACCATATTCTCCTCAAGCCGGGACGCTATACCGAGGAAGAATTCGAGATCATGAAGACTCATACAACGCTGGGACGTGACGCCATCCAGCATGCCGAGGATCAGCTCGGCATTCGCGCCGAGTTCCTCAGCCTGGCCAAGGAGATTGCCTACAGTCACCAGGAAAAATGGGATGGAAGTGGGTATCCGCAAGGGCTGGCGGGTGACGACATCCCCGTCAGCGCCCGGTTGATGGCAGTGGCGGACGTCTATGACGCATTGATCAGCCGTCGGGTCTATAAAGCGGGGATGCCCCACGCGCAGGCCGTCGAGATTATTCGTCAGGGGCGAGGTACGCACTTCGATCCCGATATCTGCGATGCCTTCCTCGATTGCCTCGAACAGTTCCAGACCATTGCCGAGCGCTTCGCCGATACCGACCAGGATATGGCCGGCAAGCGGGCTGCCCTGGAGCGTATCGGCCAGGCTCCGTGAACCCGCCATTGCCCCTTCGTCAGTGTTTTCATCAGGTCCACGAGGATAGTCATGGCCGGATTGCGTACCCTGCTTGAGCGCCTCGCGCTGCTTCACAAACTGATCCTGGGGTTCTCGGCGCTGCTGCTGTTGGTGCTGGTGCTCGGCGTGCAAAGCCTGCGCACCCAGCAATCGCTGAAGCAGGACATGCAGAACCTCTATCTGCAGGAACTGGTCGGCATGGAGCACCTGCAGGAAGCCCGTGTGCAATTGCCCCATATGATGCAAGCACTGCAGCGTGCGGTGGGCACCGACAGCGCGCAGATTCGCGTCGAATCCCTGCAGCAACTGCATGATATCCGCGAAGGCCTGCAGCAGGCCGTGGCCCGCGCCAAGGTGACCTTAAGGCGAGCGGACAATCTGGCGCGCCTCGCCGAGCTCGACCTGCTGCTGCAACAGTTGCAGCGCCATAGCGACCAGGCCTTTCTATCGATCGACCAGGGCCAGCAGAACAAGGCGTTGGTGCTGCTCAATAGCAGTGAATTCCAGCAACTTGCCCGGCAGGCCGACGGCCTTTTGTACGCGATCGTCCAGATCAAGGAAGCCTCGATTCGCGACACGGCCAAGGACATTGCCGAGTTTGCCGAACACAGCACCAGGTTGACCTACGTACTGTTGTTCGGTGGTTTGTCGCTGGCGTTGCTGTTGTCCTGGGTCGTCAGCCAGTCGATCCGCAATCCACTGAACCGGGTGCGGGTGGCGGTAGACCAATTGGCCGCGGGGCAGCTCGATCAACCGATTCCCCACACCGACCTGAACAACGAAACCGGCGATCTGGCGCGGGCCATCGCCAAACTGCAGACCGAATCCCAACAGCTTGAGCGCCAGCGCTGGATCAAGGCCCATACCGCCCAATTGCAGGTCGATCTGCAGCAGGCAGAAACCCCGGCGGAACTGGCGCAGGTGTTCCTGCAATGCATGGCCAGCCTGCACGGAATCTGCCAGGGGGTGCTGTACAGCGCGCAGGAGGATTCCGGCACGCTGCTCTTGATGGGTCGTTATGCCACCGATTCCGAGCGGCCACCCGAGGCGCAAGTCATGTTCGGCGACGGCCTGTTGGGGCAGTGCGCGGTGGATCGCGTGCCGCGTCAGTTTCAGGCGATACCGGAGCAATACTGGCGTTTGCGCTCGCCCCTTGGCGAGGTCCCGGCCCGTTGCCTGCTGCTGCAACCCATTGTCCGTGGCGAGCGGTTGCTGGGGGTGCTCGAACTGGCCGGGCTGGAGCCCTTGGGCGAGCGTGAACTGCTGCTGTTGCAGGAGGCCACCCCACGTTTGGCCGCAGCCATGGCGATTCTGGAGCGCAATCAGGCGGTCAAGACCCTGTTGGCGGAAACCCGTCGCCAGGCCAATGAAATGGCGGAACAGGCGCTGCAACTGGAGCAGCAGGCGCAGGCACTGGAAACCCAGCAATCGGCGTTGCGCGCCACCGAAGCCTGGTATCGCGGGATTATCGAAGCGGCGCCGGACGGCATGCTGGTGGTCGATGCCCAAGGACAGATCCTGCGCACCAATCGCCAACTGGATCAGCTGTTCGGCTATAGCGCCGGTGAGCTGCTCGGCGAGTCCATCGATCGTTTGGTGCCGTTGGCCAGCAGAGGGCGCCACGAGGCGCTGCGCCAGGGCTTCATGGCCCACGGCGCCACTCGCCAGATGGGGGCCAACCTGGACGACCTGCAAGGCGTGCGCAAAGACGGAAGTCTGTTCTCGGCAGAGATCAGCCTGTCGCATCTGCCGAGCCTGGAAGGGGACGGCGTATGCGTGTGCGCGTCGGTGCGCGACGTGAGTGAACGGCGTCATCTGCAGGCGGCACTCAAGACCAGCGAGGCACAGTTGCGCGCAGTCCTCGACAGCAGCCCGGTGGCCATGGTGATCAGGGACGTCGATGGCCGTCCGACCTACTGCAATCCGCAGTTCGACAGTCTGTTCGGGACTCGTCTGGCTGAACTCGAAGGTGCGGATCCGGCGCAGTTCTGGGTCGACCCGCAGGCACACCAGCGCTTTCTCGAAGCGGCAGCGCAAGGTGCAGTGCTGAACTTCGAGACCACCCTGCAGCGCGCTGGAGGCGAGCGCTTCGACGTACTGGTTTCGGCCGTCACGATGACGCTGGGGGAGCGGGGCATGGGGGCCAACTGGTACTTTGACATCACCGACCGCAAGACCGCCGAGGCCGAGGTGCAGCGCGCACGGGAGGCCGCAGAAGAGGCGACCCGGGCCAAGAGCAACTTCCTGGCCACCATGAGCCACGAGATCCGCACACCGATGAACGCCATCATCGGCATGAGCTACCTGGCATTGCGAACCGAGCTCGACCACCGCCAGCGCAACTACATCGAAAAGGTCCATCGCTCGGCGGAATACCTGTTGGTGATCATCAACGACATCCTCGACTTCTCCAGGATCGAGGCCGGGAAAATGCACCTGGAGCACATTCCCTTCCACCTCGAGACCGTGCTCGACGGCTTTGCCAGCATGATCGGCCTCAAAGCCGAGGACAAAGGCCTGGAATTGCTGTTCAGCACCGATGCCGAGCTGCCGACCGCCTTGATCGGCGACCCGTTGCGCCTTGGCCAGGTGCTGATCAACCTGGGCAACAATGCGACGAAGTTCACCGAGCAGGGCGAGATCGTACTCGGCGTAGAGCACCGGGGCGCGGCAGGAGAGCAGGCGCAGCTGCATTTCTGGGTACGCGACACCGGGATCGGCATGAACGCCGAGCAATGCTCGCGCCTGTTTCAACCCTTCAGCCAGGCCGATAGCACCACCACCCGCAAATACGGTGGCACCGGGTTGGGCCTGGCCATCTCTCGGCATCTGGTGGAATTGATGGGCGGGCGCATTTGGGTAGAGAGCGAGCCGGGCCTTGGTTCCACTTTCCATTTCGAGGTGAGCCTGGGGGTGCAGCGCGACAGCCATTTACGGCGCATGGTGACCGCCGACGAATTGCTGGGCAGCCGTGTGTTGGTGGTCGATGACAACGCCAGCGCGCGGGAGATCCTGTCCAGCATGGCGCGCAGTTTTGGCGTGGAGGTGGACGTCGCGCAAAGCGGCCGGGCCGCACTGGCCATGCTGGTGGACGCCGAAGCGAAGGTGCTGCCCTATGATCTGGTGCTGATGGATTGGCGCATGCCTGGCATGGACGGCGTGGAAACGGTGCGGCAGATGCAGGCCGCCAAACTGGCGCAAACGCCGTCGGTGATCATGGTCACGGCGTTCGGTCGCGAGGAAGCCCGCGAAGAGGCCAGTCGGTACGGCATTCATTTGCCGGTGGTGCTGACCAAACCGGTGACGCCGTCCACTTTGCTTGAGGCGCTGGGCACGGTGCTCGGCAAGATCCCCCAGGCCGATACCCGGGCCATCTCGCGACTCGGCCAGAGTGCCAGCGCCATGGCCAGCCTGCGTGGCGCGCGACTGCTGTTGGTCGAAGACAATGAGCTGAACCGCGAGCTGGCCTGTGAACTGCTGGAGAGCGCCGGGATCGAGCTGTGCCTGGCCGTTCACGGCGCAGAAGCGCTCGACCAACTGGAGCGTGACGCAGACTTCGATGGTGTGTTGATGGACTGCCAGATGCCGGTGATGGACGGTTATACCGCGACCCGCAAGATACGTGAGCAGCCACGCTGGGCGAATCTGCCGGTGATCGCCATGACTGCCGACGCCATGGCGGGGGACCGCGAGCGGGCGTTGGCCTGCGGCATGAACGACCACATCTCCAAACCCTTGAACGTCGACGACATGTTTGCCACGTTGGCCAAGTGGATACATCCGCGAGCTGACCGTGGCGCGATGTCGGCCGACGTTTCGCCGGTCACCACGGAGTCAGCGGCGAGCCTGCCAGCCAGCCTTCCCGGCATTGATTTGAAAGCGGGCCTGGGCACCTGCATGGGCAAGGTCGAGCTCTATCTGCGGCTGCTGCGCAAGTTTCGCTCCAGCCACCAGGCTTTTTGCGCCGAGTTCCTGGCTGCCCGAGGCCAGGGCGATCGTTCGACGACGGTCAGGCTGGCCCATACCCTGCGCGGAACGGCGGGCAACATTGGTGCCGTTGAAGTGGCGAATGCAGCCGCCGCACTGGAGCAGGCGTGTCTGAACGATGGGACGAGCGATGGGGTGGAGCAGGACCTGGCTGACCGGCTGGTGGAGGTCGAGCGTTGCCTGACAACGGTGCAGGAAGGCTTATCGGTGCTCGGCGAGCCGACATCGTGCGCAGACTCATCAAGCGTGCCACCGGGCAGCGAATGGCACGCGCAATTGGCCCACGTCCGGTCTCTGCTGGCCGAGAGCGACACCCAGGCGCTGACGGCCTTGCTCAAACTGCAGGGGCTGGCTTCAGACCCGCGGATGACCGAGCAATTGCTTCGGGTTGTGCGGCAAGCGGAGTGCTTCGATTTTGATCAGGCGCTGGAGCTGCTTGAAAACCTGTCCTGAGGAATCAACGCAACTTCAGCGGATCGACCATCTGCGCCGCGATGGCCATGCCCACCAGGTCCGGCAGCGTGTTGGCCTGCATGCGTTTCATGACGCGCGCGCGATACAGATCAACGGTTTTTGCACTTACGCCCAGTTGTTCCGCGATTTCGCGGGTGGTGTAACCCTGCACCAATGGCAACAGGATATCGCGCTCGCGCGGGGTCAAGGTCAACAAGCGCGCCTGCAAGGCTTCGTGGCCCTGGTTGCCCGAACGGTTGGCGGCACAGTTGCTGAGCGCCTGTTGCACGCTGTCCAGCAACAGCTGTTCGTTGTAGGGCTTCTCGATAAAGTCATGGGCACCGGCCTTGAACGCGCGCACCACGATCGGCACATCCGCATGCCCGCTGACGAAGATGATGGGCAGGTTCAGTTGGCGCACACGCATTTCTTCCTGCACGTTCAACCCGCCCATACCGGGCATGCGAACGTCCAGCAGCACACAAGCATCGAGGCTTGCATCGCAGGCATCGAGGAACGCGACGCCACTGGTAAACGGCAAGGCCTTGAGCCCGACCGACTCCAGTAACCAGACCGTCGATTCGAGCATGCCCTGGTCATCATCGACCACGTACACAACGTGCTCCGTTACACCTGCCATTACCTGATTCCTATTGTTGTTTTGTTGGGCCGGCAAGCGGCAAGCGGCAACACATCAGCAGCCCGACAGGCTGGCGCCGGGCATTCAATTCGCCACCGAAACCTTCGATGATGCTGCGGCTCATGGACAGACCGAGCCCCAGGCCATCGGCCTTGCTGGTGTAAAACGGGGTAAATATCTGTTCCAGTTCCGGCTCGCTGACGCCCGGCCCCTGGTCTCGCACACTGATTTCCACGCAGGCGCCACTGCCATGCTCCACGGCCATCACGATCACAGAGGGTTGCCCGGGATGTTGCTCACGGTTGGCATCGATGGCATTGCGCAACAAATTGAGCAACACCTGTTCCAGCAACACGCGGTCGGCATAAACGGGGGGCAGATTATCGGGCAGTCGATCCTCGATTGTCACTTGGCAATTACTCGCCTCCCAGGCACACAAACGCACGGCTTCGCGGGCGACGTCGGTCAAGTTCAGCGCCTGCATGCGACGCTGTCCCTTGCGCAAAAAGGAGCGTAACCGTCGGATCACTTCGGAGGCGTGGGTGGCGTGATGGGTAATGCGTTCCAGGCCCTGGGTCACTCTGGCAGCGGCCTGGGGATTGGAATCCAGCGTTTGTAGATAGCGCTGGCTTGCATTCGCATAGTTGACCACGGCAGCCAGCGGCTGGTTGATTTCGTGGGCAATCCCCGAGGCCAGTTCACCGAGAGTGACCAGCCGTGCGGTGTGTGCCAGTTCGTCCTGATGACGGCGCTGTTGCACTTCCCGCAGCTCGCGCTCGGTCATGTCGCGCGCGACCAATGAGTAATAACGCTCACCGCCGGCGGAACGGTGCGCCAGCAGTACCAGCGACACCGGCACCGATGTGCCCCCGCCCGGTGGTTGCAAACGCGCATCGGTGCTCCAGACACCGTCGCGCTCGGCGCGCCTCCAGCCATCGCGTTGCAGGCGCGCAAGGTCGCCGCTTGCGAACAACGTGGCCAGGGCCGGCATGGGTTGTTGCTCATCAATCCCGAGGATGCGTCGCGCGGCTGGATTGAGGTAAGTGACCTGGCCCTCGGGAGCGATGAACAACACCGGGTCAATGTTGGCCTCGACCACTTCGGCCAGGCGTCGCTTGTTCTCCTCGGCCTGCACCCGGGCCGTGATGTCCCGGGATATGCTGACGATTTCGACCACCGCCCCGGTGTAGGTTTCGCGGATCGCCCGGCTGGCGGTTTCGAACCACAGGTAGTGGCCGTCGCGATGGCGAATGCGATAGGTCATGGTGTGATAGCCATCCTGCTCCAGCGCATCGCGCGCGCGCTGCACCAGAGCGGCCAGGTCCTGGCTATGAAACAGGCCCTGGGCCATTTGCCCGCGCAACTCTTCAGGCCAGTAACCGAGCAGGGTCCAGGACGCCGGTGATGCATCGATAACGCGACCTTCGGGGGTGTGACGGGATATCAGGTCAGTCGTGTTTTCGATGATCAGCCGGTACAGCCGTCGTGCGGTGGCCGCTTCACGCTCCGCCAGCACTTGCGCCGTGGCGTCGCGGCAACGGGCGAGCACTCGGTTGTCCTGGGGATCGGGAATGAACGTCCAGATCAGGATCTGCGTTTCAAACTGAGCCTCGACACCTTCGACGGCGCGTTGCTGGTCCAGGCAGGCACGCACCAGCACCCGATGATTGACCGGTAAAAAGCCCAACACATCGGTCAGTGACTTCTCGGCGAGCAGCGCCATCAGTGCCGCGTTGAACTCCAGCGGTCGACCTTGCGCATCGAGCAACAGGCTCGGTTGCGGATCGTGACCCAACAGTGGCGAACCACGCAGCAGGCCGTTGACGCTGCTCAGCAGCGTCGTCAGCAAATCCTGCACCCAGCCCAGCCAATCGAGACTCACGCCCTCGCGCACTTCCACCAGCAACAAGCCCGGCTGCCCCGGCTGCAAGGCCAGATCAAATACCTGGCCATGGCTGATCGCGGCCCGGCGCAACCGGCCGGACAACCAGCAATCGAGTTGACGGACTTGAGCCAGGTCCAGGCGGCCTGCCTCGACCAGATGCTCGAAGAGCAACTGGTCGCTGGCCAGCGCCGGGTCGCCAAGTCCCGGCGGCAAATGCTGAGCGGCGCCCTCATGGCTGTAGATCCGCGCATTGGGCTGCCAGCTCAGGTAAACCGCCCGCTGCACCTCAGGGCAATCCTGCAGCGCCCGACACAGCGCATCGGCCCGGGTGGCCAGAGACACACCCTCGCGCTGCAGGCGCAACCAACTGTGCAATCGAACGGGCGTCAGGGTCATTGCGGGTCCACTTTCTCAGGGAAACCAAGCATATACCAGCCTTGGAGCGTTGGCGGCATTGATTCGGACTTAATAGAAATAGATATAGTATTAATACTATACGACGTAGGTTCTACTTCCATATCAATGACGCAGTGTTATATAAAGTCATCCGGACTTTGAAGGTGACTGCGGCGACTACGCTGCAAGGTCAACCATAGAGCTAACAATCAGCCATCGAGTACCCGCACATGTCTATCTATGACCAAGGCCTTGGCCCTTCGGCTGTCAATCACATTGCCTTGTCTCCGCTGAGTTTCATCGAGCGCACCGCCAGCACTTATCCCGATCACCTCGCCGTCATCCACGGTTCGATTCGCCGCACCTGGGCGCAGACCTACACCCGTTGCCGACGCCTGGCCTCGGCGCTGGCCGGTCGCGGTATCGGCAAGGACGACACGGTGGCGGTGATGCTGCCCAACATTCCCGAGATGCTTGAAGTGCATTTCGGTGTGCCGATGATCGGCGCCGTGCTCAACCCGCTCAACGTGCGCCTCGATGCCGAGGCGATCGCATTCATGCTGCAGCATGGCGAAGCCAGGGTGTTGATTACCGACCGCGAGTTCCATGATGTGATCCAGGCAGCGCTTGGCATGCTGGATCACCCGCCTTTGGTGATCGACGTCAATGACCCGGAATACGGTGAAGGTCAGGCCGCGAGCGACCTTGACTACGAAGCGCTGTTGGCCGAAGGCGACCCGGCATTCGACTGGCAATGGCCGGGCGACGAGTGGCAGGCCATTTCGCTGAATTACACTTCAGGCACCACCGGCAACCCCAAGGGCGTGGTCTACCACCATCGCGGCGCTTACCTGAGCGCATTGGGCAACCAGATGACCTGGGCCATAGGCAACCATCCGGTGTACCTCTGGACCCTGCCGATGTTCCATTGCAATGGCTGGTGCTATCCATGGACCATCACCGCCCTGGCGGGTGTGCACGTTTTCCTGCGCCGGGTCGATCCACAGAAAATCCTCACGCTGATCCGCGAGCATCAGGTCACTCACCTGTGCGGTGCGCCGATCGTGCTCAATGCACTGGTGAACATGCCCGAATCAGCGAAAGCGGCCATCGATCACCCGGTCAATGCCTTGGTCGCGGGCGCTGCGCCACCGGCCAAAGTCATCGGTGCCGTCGAAGAGATGGGCATCAAGGTCACCCATGTGTTTGGCCTGACCGAAACCTATGGCCCGGTGACGGTCTGCGCCTGGCACGCCGAATGGGATGAGTTTTCCCTGGAGGAGAGGGCGCAGATCAAGTCGCGACAGGGCGTGCGCTACCCGACGCTGGAAGGCTTGATGGTCGGCGATAGCACAACGCTGGAGCCAACCCCGCGTGACGGCCAGACTATCGGTGAGATTTTCATACGCGGTAACACCGTCATGAAGGGCTACCTGAAGAACCCGAGCGCCACTGCCGAAGCGTTCGAAGGCGGCTGGTTCCACACCGGTGACCTGGCCGTCTGGCATCCTGACGGTTACGTCGAAATCAAGGACCGGCTCAAGGACATCATCATCTCGGGCGGCGAGAACATTTCCACCATCGAACTTGAAGGGGTGCTCTATCGCCACCCGGGTGTGATGGAAGCAGCCGTGGTCGCCCGTCCCGATGAGAAATGGGGCGAAACGCCCTGTGCCTTCGTCACCTTGAAGGCTGACCACCAGGACGTTCGCGAGGCTGACATCATCAGTTTCTGTCGTGAGCATCTGGCCGGATTCAAAGTACCGCGCACAGTGATCTTCACGCTCTTGCCAAAGACTTCCACAGGCAAGATCCAGAAGTATGTGTTGCGCGAGCGGGCCAAGGCGCTCTGACCCGATCTGACATTGCATCCATCTGGCAGCAGGTGTTTGACCTGCTGCTGCGGGTTCGTGCAGGCCGAATTCGGCTGTGCCGTGCCCATGACACAACCGTGCCAACGAGGTTTACGTTATGCCCGAATTCAAAGTCCCGCTGCGCGACATGCGCTTTGTGCTGCACGAAGTGTTCGATGCTCCGGCCATGTGGGCGCGCCTGCCGGCCTTGACCGACAGCATCGACACCGATACGGCAGACGCCATTCTCGAGGAGGCGGCCAAAGTCACCTCGCACCTGATTGCGCCCCTCAATCGCAGTGGTGACGAAGAAGGCGCGCAGTGGCACGAGGGCCGGGTCACCACCCCCATCGGTTTCAAACAGGCTTACGCAACCTACATCGAAGGCGGTTGGGTGGGACTGTCCGGCAACCCCGGGTTTGGTGGCATGGGCATGCCGAAAATGCTGGCCGTGCAGTTCGAAGAGATGCTCTACGGCGCCAACTCAAGTTTTGCGCTGTATTCCGCATTGAGTTCCGGTGCCTGCCTGGCGCTGGACGCCCACGCCAGCGATGCCCTGAAAAACCTCTATCTGCCGCCGATGTATGAAGGCCGCTGGGCCGGCTCCATGTGCCTCACCGAGGCCCATGCCGGTACCGACCTGGGGCTGATCCGCACCCGCGCCGAACCTCAGACTGACGGCAGCTACAAGATCACCGGCAGCAAGATTTTCATCACCGGGGGCGATCAGGACCTGACTGAAAACATCGTTCATCTGGTACTGGCCAAACTGCCGGACGCGCCTGCTGGCCCGAAGGGCATTTCGCTGTTTGTCGTACCTAAAGTCCTGGTCAATGCCGACGGTTCCCTCGGCGCGGCCAACGCCGTGAGTTGCGGTTCGATCGAACACAAGATGGGCATCAAGGCCTCGGCCACCTGCGTGATGAACTTCGACGGCGCCAGTGGCTGGCTGGTCGGTGAAGAGAACAAAGGCTTGGCGGCGATGTTCACCATGATGAATTACGAACGCCTGTCGATTGGCATTCAGGGCATCGGCTGCGCCGAGGCGTCCTACCAGAGCGCCGTCACCTATGCTCGCGAACGCGTTCAAGGTCGGGCTCCCACCGGTGCCTTGGCCCCGGACAAACCGGCCGACCCGATCATCGCTCACCCGGATGTGCGGCGCATGCTGCTGGGCATGAAAGCCATGACCGAAGGCGGTCGCGCATTCGCCTGCTATGTCGGGCAACAACTGGATCTGTCGAAATTTTCCGACGATGCCAGCGAGCGCGATTGCGCGCAGATCCTGGTTGCGTTGCTGACGCCAGTGGCCAAGGCGTTTTTTACCGACACCGGCCTGGAAAGCTGCATCAACGGCCAGCAGGTTTTCGGCGGCCATGGCTACATTCGCGAATGGGGTCAGGAACAATTGGTCCGTGATGTGCGTATTGCACAGATCTACGAAGGCACCAATGGTATCCAGGCATTGGACCTGCTCGGACGCAAAGTGCTGGCCAACGATGGCGTCGCGCTACGCCTGTTCGCTCGGGAAGTGCGCCACTTCGCGCTGCACCACGAAAGCGCGTATGGCAGCGAACTGCTGAAGGCCCTGGAGCGTCTGGAGGGCCTCAGCAACTGGCTGCTGGAGCGGGCCAAAGCCAACGCCAACGAAGTCGGCGCAGCCTCCGTGGAGTACCTGCACCTGTTCGGCTATGTCGCCTACGCCTACATGTGGTCGCGCATGGCCGCCGTGGCCCGGTCCAGACTTGACCGGGACCCGCCGTTCTACGCTGCCAAACTGGCCACCGCCGAGTTCTACTTCGCCCGCCTGCTGCCACGGACGCTGAGCCTGGAAGCCAGCATCCGCGCCGGCAGTGCGCCCCTGTACGGCCTTGCAGACGAACAGTTCTGACGATTGAGCGTTGCGCGGCGCCTTGCCACTCCCCGGGCCCGCGCTTTTTATTCACTGGCCCTCTCAAAGTACGGCAGGAAAGCCTGATGAATATGCAAACAAGTACAACGCAAGGTCACTTGAACTGGGACGACATGCGCTTCTTTCTCGAGGTCGCTCGTGCTCGCACCGCAAGCGGTGCAGCTCGCCGCCTTGGGGTGGACTACACCACGGTAGCGCGACGCATCCGCGCCCTGGAGCAGAGCCTGGGCGCCATGTTGTTCGAGAAATCGCGAACCGCGGGCTTCGTGCTGACCGTGGAGGGGCAGCGCCTGGTCTGTCACGCCGAAACCCTGGAAAGTACACTGCTGGTAGCCTGCGAACAGGTTTTCGGCACCACCGGAGGGCTTGCCGGGCACCTGCGCATCGGCTGTACCGAAGCCTTCGGGTCCTGTTTCATCGCAGCGCAGATGAGCCACTTCCTCGAGCACTACCCGAATATATCGGCGGATATTTTGCCGGTCCCGCACTTCGTCAACCTGTCACGGCGCGAGGCGGACATCGCCATCACCCTGGAACGGCCCGAGCGCGGTCCGTACGTGTGCTCGCGGCTGTGCGATTACCGCCTGCGTGTGTATGCGACGCCGGAGTACCTGGCCAGTCATCCGCCGATTGGCTGTCGCGAGGATCTGGCCGGTCACCCGTTCGTGACCTACGTCGATGATCTGGCCTTCAGCTTCAAGCTGCTCTACCTGAACGACCTGATGCTCGGCGCGCGCAGCCGCCTGCGCAGCACCAGCGTGGTCGCCCAGTACCATGCGGCTCTGGAAGGGCGGGCGCTGGCGATCCTGCCTTGCTTCCTCGCCGGTCCCGACCCGCGCCTGTGCGAGGTGCTGCCGGATCAGGTGGAGGTCACGCGACAGTTCTGGATGTACTACTGTGAGGACCTGCGCAACCTCAAGAGGATTACCCTGGTGGCCGACTACCTGCGCACCTGCGCGGAGCTCAATCGTCCGCTGCTGATGGGCGAGTCACACCAGATGGTCTACCCGCCGTTGCTCTGAGTTGCAGGTCTGGGCATCGATTGGACCCTAAAAAAATAAAAATCAGGTGTCTCTATGCTTCTCGAACATGCGTTGTTAACCGATGCCAGCGGCAAGCCGATTCACCAGCATCACAAAAGTTTTTCAACCGAGTGGGATGAAATCAGCGACTGGTCGGATCGCATGTATATGCCCTACCGTGTGGCACCCAAAGGGCAGGCCATCAAGCCGCACGCCACCATGCATTCGTCCAGGATTGGCGAGTTGACGCTGACTCGTTTTGCCTATGGCGTGCCGGTGAGCGTCGATGAATTTTCGCCCGAAGCGGGGAATGCGCTACTGCTCACCACTATTCGCGGCAATGCCCGGCACTGGACCCGGCGTTCCGTCACCGAGGATACGGCAATGGGTGAATCATTCGTTGCCGATTGCAGTCGTGTCGATTACCGGATCGACCTCGACCCTGATCACCTGCAACTGAATCTGACCATTCCTCATGCCGTATTGGAGCGGATGGCGCTGCAGTGGTTTGGGTTCGTGCCCGATGATCAGTTCTGGAGACACAAGTGCGTCATCGGCGGAGTCGGGTCGAGCTGGCTGAGTTTGCTGGAGTACACGGTTCGTTGTATTGCCGAAGCTCCCGCACACATGGCTGAAGGGCGAATGGGTACTCACCTGGAGCAAAGTCTTTGCGTTCATATGCTGCAAGAATGGGCTGGCCGCGCCGGGCGGGCAGGGCTTGATTTGAATAGTCCACTGAACCGGATTGCACCCCGTTATGTCAGGGCTGCCGAAGAGTTCATGAGTGCCAATGCTGCGAGCCTGCCGACGATGGGTGAGATTGCCAGTGCGGTAGGGACCAGTGTGCGGACATTGAGTGGTGCCTTCGCGCGTTTTCGCGGCATGACGCCCGGTGCGTTCCTGCGTGAGCAGCGATTGCAGGGGGCGCACCGCGATCTGCTGGCGGCGGACCCGCAATCGGGAACCACCGTTTCGGCCATCGCCTTTCGCTGGGGTTATCTGAACCTGGGTGAATTTGCGGGGATCTATCGCAAGCGTTTCAGTGAATTACCCTCCCAGACCTTGCAGCGCCGGCTGCGCTAGCGATTCGAGGCGGTACGAGGGCATCGAGAGCGGTGTCCATCCCGCTCTCGGTGCCATTCACTGTGGGTCAGAACACCCACAACAGCCTTAGGTTAACCCGCTGGTTTTCCTTGAAACCGTTGTCGACCGAGACGTCCTGGCCGTAGTTGAGCAGGGCCTGGAAGGAGGGGGTTATCCAGTATGACGAGCCGACACGGTATTTGCTGGTGTCGGGTTCATCGTTCTGATCCTGACCGTCAATGCGCGTCTCACCACCCCAGAGTCGAGACGCACCCACATGCACCGAAAGCTTTGGTGTCACGGCGTACCTCAGGTAGGTCTGGGTTTGCCACTGCGGCTTCTGGCGCAACGTCAGGTCTTGACTCGTGAGATCGTCATTTTTGCCAAAGAAGGTCACATCCGCGGTGAGGTCCAGGGAAAGTTTTTCAGTGAGACCGGTCACATAGCCTGTCTGCAATGTCATCTTCCAACGGTTTTCGCCAAGGTTGAGTGCATCGTTGCGGTCATAGTTTCCGGTCGGCACGTACAGGTAGGGTGCAATACCCCAGTAACGATTTTTCGCCGGGTCATTCACGAGCCATAGAGTGGACGCCAGAATCAGATCGCCCATGCCACTGGTTTGTCCCAGCGAGTCGTTATCGCGTGTTCCTTCCAGGCGACCGAAGGGCAGCAGGAACTGTGTATTGATCGTGTAGTCGCCCAACTGCTGGTAATGCGCGGCGCGCAGTATGCCGATATCCGAGTCGAGCCCCGCTTTGATCGCAACCTTGTGACCATCACTGTAAAGCGACCGCCGCTGCGCATGCTGCAGGTAAAGCAAACCGATATTGCTGCCGGCTGGAAGCGCAGCGGTGTATTCGCCGGCGTCCACATCGATGGCCTGGGCGTTGCCCGCCAGAATCGCCAGCACGAGGCCGGCACCGATCGTTGAAGTGTCAAGTGCGCGCACCAGGGGCCGAACGCGCGCAGGGGTACGTGTGGAGATCTCCATGAATCACCTGTTTTGTTTTTGTTGGTTTTTGGAGAGGAATTTTTTCGTGCAGCATCGCCTGGAGCCCCGGGGGGCTCTCATGCGATCTGCATCGAATCAGTGCCGGGTCAGCGGGTCAGATAGCGGTAGGCCGCCGTTTCGAAATCCAGATAGGCATTGACCGAAACGGAATCGGCGAACGGCAGTATCTGGGTGGCCCAAAAACCGCCGATGCCGTTCTTGCGGTCGATCCAATAGAAAAGATTGGCCAATCCGGCCCACGCCAAAGAACCCGCAGGGCGACCGGTGGGGGCGTCTTGATCGTTGATCATGAAACTCATCGCCCACGACTTGGGCATGCCCGGGAAGAACTCTGCGGTATTGGTGAGACTGGGGATAACGCCGGGAAGGGCTTTTACTTTCAGGTTTTCGAGACCATTTTTTTCCGCGAAACGAATCGTTTCCGGTTTGAGAATCCGTCCGTGATCCCCCTGTCCATCGTTAAGCCAGGCACGGATAAACTGACAGTAATCCTTCACGGTCGAATACAGGCCATGGCCTCCCATGTGCACTTCGGGAGCCTGTGGCAGGATGAAATCCTCGAGTGCGCAAAGCGATCCATCCTCTGCGCGTTGGTGCATGCTGGCTCGCCGCTGGAGCATCGACGGGGTCATGGTAAAGGCGGTATCGGTCATGCCCAGCGGCTCGAAAATACGCTGCTGCATGACTTCACCCAGACGCTTGCCGGTGATGGCCTCGACCACCAGGCCGGCCCAATCCATGTTGGAGCCGTATTCCCACTGTTCACCCGGCTCAAACAGCAAGGGTGTTTGAAGCGCCGCCAACGACCCGCTGATGATGCTGGGTTGTCCTTGTGCCTGGGCTAGTCGGTTGTAGTTTTCGTTGAAGAACTCATAACCCAGACCTGCCGTATGAAGCAGAAGCATTCGAGTGGTGATGTGTTTTCTGGGGGCGCGAAGGCGAGGCGTTCCGTCGCTATCAAACCCTTCGAGCACCTGCAGTTCGCCGATCATCGGCACATAGTTCCTGGCAGGCGCATCGAGATCCAGTCGGCCCTCTTCGAACAACTGCAGCACCGCCGTGGCGGTTATCGCTTTGGTCGTGGAAAACATGGCGAAAACGCTGTCGGTCGTCATGGCAGGGGCTTGACCCTGCGTCCGTTGACCTGACGCACCCTCATAGACCAGACCGTCACGCCCGACTAATGCCGCGACTACGCCTGGGACGCGCTGCGATCCAGCCGTGGCAGCATCGAGCAAGTGGTTGAGTGATGATGTAAAACCTGGATTCATTATTTTTATTCTCCTTACACCCGACCCATAGCCCGCTGGGCTGGAGCTTATGGTGGGGTGTGCAGTGGCAGGACTGATTGACCCGATGTGAAGCGATGAACATCGGGGCCAGTGGAGAGTAAGAAAATAAAATCCGAGGGTTTGTCGGCTGTCGGCAGAGGGTGTCGGAATCAGGTACTTATTTAAGTGCCTGGGAGGAGGGCGATGCGTGAACGACTGCCGTCTCAGTTGCCCGCAATGCACCCTGCAGGGTACTCATCACCATCTCATGCAGCAGCTTGCGGCGTGCTCCAATGCCGGCCTTGGGCTGCCCAACCCAGGCCGGTAGTTGATTGAGCAAGGACACGATGCCGCTAACGGTCGCGCGCCGGGTGACGCTAGCCGGTTTACCGGTGAGTTGGTCTATGGTCTCCACCAGATGCTGCTCGTAGTGTCGGCGCAGGGTCAGAATCGAGGCTTGCTGTTCGCAGCTCAAACAATGGAGGTCGTACTCAGCCAGGCGGAAATGCGCGGCCATACGCTCGTGGAGCCGCAGGTGCGCCTCAAGCAGGCCGTGCAG
The DNA here is from genome assembly GCF_019956175.1 of Pseudomonas sp. BF-R-30. Classification (NCBI taxonomy): domain Bacteria; kingdom Pseudomonadati; phylum Pseudomonadota; class Gammaproteobacteria; order Pseudomonadales; family Pseudomonadaceae; genus Pseudomonas; species Pseudomonas sp. BF-R-30. The sequence continues at coordinate 27,912 of NZ_JAHBDE010000021.1, forward strand.
TCGTACAGTGGGGGCGGATTTGCGACGGGTCACCAGGCTGGCGCCGTCAAGCAACGCTTCGTAGAGCTCCTCGATCAGTTCAAACAGCAGTTCCTCTTTGCTATCGATGTGGTTGTAGAGGGAGCCGGCGGTGATCCCCAGGCAAGTGGCCAGGTCGCGCATGCTGACTCGGCTGAAACCATGTCTGGCGAACAACTCGACAGCCTTGTGCCGGGTTTCCAGGTAACGCGTGTTGCGTTCTTCGTCGACAGGCACGGCAAAAAGGGTTTTGGAGGGCTGCATGTGACTCATCGACCTCATACGCGAAACTGTCCCAATAGCCGATTGAGCTGACCCGCAAGTTGGCCCAGTTCCTGGCTCGCCTCGTTGGACCGGTCTGCTGCCTGGGCACTTTCGTGGGCCAGGGAGGCTGCGCGGGTCACGTTCTGGTTGATGTCTTCGACCACGTGTGACTGCTCCAGGGTGGCGCTGGCGATCGAGGCGTTCAGTTCAGTGACATTGCGTAGTGCGCCGAGTACCTGGTGCAGGCTTTCAGCCGTTTGGTGGGCCTGTTCCACGGTTTGTCGAGCGGCTTGGCTGCTGGCATTGATGACATCTACTGCAGCTTGCGAGTTGCCGTGCAGGCGCTCGATCATGTCCTGGATTTGCGCGGTGGACTGCTGGGTGCGCTGGGCCAGCAGGCGCACTTCGTCTGCTACCACGGCGAAGCCGCGACCCTGTTCGCCAGCGCGCGCCGCCTCGATGGCAGCGTTCAGCGCGAGCAGATTGGTCTGCTCGGCGATGGCGCGGATCACTTCCAGCACGCTGCCGATCTGGGTGCTTTCCCGGGCCAGGCTCTGGATCACCTCGACGGCCTGGCCGATGGTATCGGACAACTGGTCGATCTGGAGCAGGCTGATGTCGATGTTGTGCTGGCCTCGACGTGCCTGTTCTTCGGCCTGGCGAACTTCGTTGGCAGCGTGCTCGGCGTTCTTCGCCACTTCCTGCACGGCGTAGGAGACCTCGTGGATGGCGGCGGCCACCAGTTCCATCTGCTGCGATTGCTGCTGGCTGTGGTTGTGGCTATCGGCGGCGATTTCGCCGAGCGACTTCGAAGCCTGGTCCAGGCTGTCAGCGGACTGTATGGACTGACCGATCACGCCGCGCAGCTTGTTGGTGAACACGTTGAAATGGCCGCTCAAGTCTGTCAGTTCATCGCGCCAGCGGTTATCCAGATTGCGGGTCAGGTCGGCTTCGCCGCTGGCGATGTTCTCCATCGCATCGACCACCCGCGCCAGTGGCGAGGCGATACTGCGGGCAATCAGCAGGATCAGCGCACTGAGCAGCAGGGTGATCGTCAGCAATATGACGCAGGCCTGAATCAGCTGGCGGCGGAACTCGACTTGCACGTCGTCTATGTAGATCCCCGAGCCGACAATCCAGCCCCAGGGCTTGAACAATTCGACGTAGGAAACCTTTTCCACCGGCGCGTCGGAACCCGGTTTTGGCCAGCGGTAGTGCACCAGGCCGGCGCCATCACGTTTGGCCGTGGCGACCATTTCGTCGAACAGCGCCTTGCCGTCCGGATCGAGTGTACCGGCCATGCGCTTGCCCTCGAGCCCGGCGTTGGGGTGCATGATCATTCGCGTGTCGAGGTCTTCGAGCCAGAAGTAATCCTCGCGGTCGTAGCGCAAGTCGCGCATGACCGCGATGGCCTGCTGCTGCGCCTGCTCACGACTGAGGCCCTGGCCTTCCAGGCTTTGGAAGTGACGCAGGATGCCGCTGGCGGTCTCGACCACGTGGCGGGTTTTCAGCGCCTTGGCGGTATAAAGGTCGTTATAGCTCTGCTTGAGCATCAGGCCGGCGAGTATCAGCAGCATCAGGATGGATGTCAGCAAAATCAGCCACAGACGGCGGCTAATGGAAATATTGCGCAAGCCGGGCATGGGCAGCTCCACAAGGGGCAAGACAGGGAAAAGCCGGACGCGGCAGTCGCGTCCGGCTGGAGGAGGTCAGAGCGCGTAGTGGCTCAGTTCGCGGGCGATCAGCAGGCGCTGGACTTCACTGGTGCCTTCGTAGATCTGGGTGATGCGCGCGTCGCGGTAGTAGCGCTCTACCGGGTAGTCTTCCAGGTAACCGTAGCCGCCATGGATCTGCATGGCGCTGGAGCACACGCGCTCGGCCATTTCCGAGGCGAACAGCTTGGCCTGGGAGGCTTCGGACAGGCACGGTTGCCCGGCGCTTTTCAGGCGCGCCGCATGCAGGATCAGCAGGCGGGTGGCGTTGAGTCGGGTGTGCATGTCGGCGAGCAGGTTGGACACGCTCTGGTGCTCGATGATCGGCTTGCCGAACTGGATGCGTTCGCGGGCATAGCCCAGGGCAGCCTCGAAGGCGGCGCGGGCGATACCCAAAGCCTGGGCGGCGATGCCGATGCGGCCGCCTTCCAGGTTGGACAGGGCAATGGCCAGCCCCTTGCCGCGTTCACCCAGCAGGTTGGCCTCGGGGATGGTGCAGTTGTTCAGAGTCACCGCGCAGGTATCGGAGGCCTTGATGCCCATCTTGTGTTCGCTGCGGTCGACCACGAAGCCGGGGTTGTCGGTCGGTACCAGGAAGGCCGACAGCCCCTTCTTGCCCAGCTCCGGATCGGTGACGGCGAAGACAATGGCCAGCTTGGCGCGCCTGCCATTACTGACGAACTGCTTGGCACCGTTGAGTACCCACTGACCGTCGCGCAGCTCGGCGCGGGTGCGCAGGTTGTGTGCTTCGGTGCCGGCCTGTGGCTCGGTCAAGCAGAAGCAACCGATCGCCTGGCCACTGGCCAGAAGCGGCAACCAGCTGTCTTGCTGGAGCGGGCTGCCATATTTCAGCAGAGGGCCGCAGCCCACTGAATTGTGGATGCTCATCAATGCGCCGAGGGCACCGTCGCCGGCCGAGATTTCCTCCACGGCCAGGGCATAGGCCACATAGTCGGTGTAGCTGCCGCCCCAAGTGTCCGGCACGACCATACCCAGCAGGCCCAACTCGCCCATCTGCGCCACCACGGCGTCATCGATCCAGCCGGCCTTCTCCCAGGCCTGGGCATGCGGCGCGACTTCGCTGCGGGCGAAGTCGCGCGCCATGTCGCGGATCATGCGTTGTTCTTCGGTCAATTCGATATCGTGCATTGCAAAGTCTCCTGCCGATCAGGCGGTGCGTACGGGCTTGCCGCAGGCGCGTTGAAACTCGTTGAAGAAGGCCTGCACCCGGGCAGGTTCCAGCTCTGCCAGGGTTGGCGGGTTCCAGCGTGGGCGCTTGTCCTTGTCGATGATCAGGGCGCGCACACCCTCCATCAGGTCGCCCTTGTCGAACCACTGGTAGTCCAGGTGCAACTCCAGAGCGAAGCACTCGGCCAGGCTCAGGTAACGACCACGGCGCAACAACTCAAGCGTCGTGGCCATCGCCAGTGGCGAGCGGCTGTCGAGCAGTTTCACCGTCTGTTCGGCCCAGTCTTGCAGCTCGGGGCGTTGTTCACGCTGCAGCGCGGTACGAATGGCCGGGACATCGGGCAAGGCGAAGTACTCGTCGATCGCCTGGCGACAGGCCTTGAGCTCGGACCCGGCAAGACGCTCTGTGGCCATGTCGGCAAGCAGATCCTGCAAGTCTTCGTCGGGCGCAGCGGTCCAGTTCAGGTGGTCCAGACAGGCATCCAGCTCGGCCAGCCGTTCGCTGGGCAGGTAGTAGTCGGCAAGGTTCGCATAGAGGGCATCGGCGGCACGCACCTGGCAGCCGGTGATGCCCAGATAGGTTCCCAGTTCCCCCGGCAGGCGCGGCAGGAAATAGCTGCCACCGACATCGGGGAAAAAGCCGATGCCGACTTCCGGCATGCCCATCCGCGTACGCTCGGTGATCACCCGCAGCGAGGCGGCCTGGGCCAGGCCCATGCCGCCGCCGAGGACGAAACCATCGAGCAGCGCCAGCACGGGCTTGGTGTAACCATGCAGGTATTCGTCGAGGGCATACTCTTCCTCGAGGAACAGCTCGTGCTGGTTGTCGCCGGCCTTGTAGCTGTCGTACAGCATGCGAATGTCGCCGCCGGCGCAGAAGGCCTTTTCACCGGCGCCGCGAATGGTCACGGCGACGATCTGCGGGTCTTGTTCCCAAGCCCACAGGTGCCGGCATAGCAGGCGCACCATGGGCAGGTCCAGGGTGTTCAACGCGCTTGGCCGATTCAGTGTCAGGTGGCCGACGCGGTTGCGTACGCTGGCCAGCACCGGGGCTTGCTGCTCGCTCATGCTCAGGCTTCTCCGCGGAACAGTTGGATGATGGCGGAGAAGTCCAGGCCGCCATTACCTTGCAGGCTGAAGGTCTGGTACAGCTGCTGGGCTACAGCACCGAGCGCAACCGGTTGACGCGCGTGCCTGGCCGCTTCGGTGGCCAGGCCCAGATCCTTGAGCATCAGGTCGCTGCCAAAGCCGCCGCTGTAGCCGCGTGAGGCCGGCGCGTTTTCCAGTACACCCGGGAACGGATTGTTGACCTCCGAGCTCCAGCAGCGACCGCTGGAGGTATTGATGATCCCGGCCAGCACCTTGGCTTCCATACCCAGGGCCACACCCAGGGCCATGGCTTCGGCGACGCCGACCATGGAGATGCCGAGCAGCATGTTGTTGGCGATCTTGGCCACTTGGCCGTTGCCGGCTGCGCCGCAGTGCACGATGTTCTTGCCCATGGCCGATAGGATCGGCAGGGCCTGGTCGAACACACTGTCCGGGCCACCGACCATAAAGGTCAGGGTGCCTGCCGCCGCGCCGCCGGTGCCGCCGGATACCGGCGCGTCGAGCATCGGGTTGCCTTGGGCAAGGGCATATTTGGCCACTTCGCGGGTGCTCAGCGGGTCGATGGTCGAACTGTCGATAAGCAACACGCCTGGGCCGATATTGGCCAGCAGGCCGTCCTTGCCGCGATAGACCTGCTTCACGTGTTCGGCGGTCGGCAGCATGGTGATGATCACCTCGACCCTGGCCTTGGCCACGGCGGCGGGCGAGTCGGCGGCGCTGGCACCGGCCTCTACCAAGGCGGCGACCGCCTGGGGGAAGGGATCAAAGACGGTCAGGCTGTGGCCAGCCTTGAGCAGGTTACGGGCCATTGGGCCGCCCATGTTGCCGAGGCCGAGAAATCCGATATGCATGTTGGCTACCTTTTACGATAGGGGGCAGTGGCGCAGGAAATCCTGCGCGCGCTTGTCGTCGGCCGACGCAAGGCGCCGGCCGGCAAAGGTCATTTCAGGGTGATGGTGGTGTTCACCGCGCCGCTGGTGTCGTCCTCGTCGAACCAGCGCTGGGTGATCGTCTTGGTCTGGGTGTAGAAGGTCACCACTTGCTTGCCGTAGGGGCCCAGGTCGCCCAGCTTGGAGGCGCGCGAACCGGAGAAGGAGAACAGCGGGACCGGTACCGGGATTGGCACGTTGATGCCGACCTGGCCGACGTCGATCTCTTCCTGGAAGTGACGCGCGGCAGCGCCGGAACGGGTGAACAGGGCAGTGCCGTTGCCGTTCGGGTTGGCGTTGATGATCTCGATTGCCTCATCCAGGTTGGCGGCGTGCATGACGCACAGTACCGGGCCGAAGATCTCTTCGCGGTACACGGACATTTGCGCCGTGACGCCGGAGAAAATGGTCGGGCCGACGAAGTTACCGTCCTGGTAGCCCGGCACGCTCGGGTTGCGCCCATCCAGTTCAAGCTTTGCACCTTCTTCGATGCCGCTGGCGATCAGGCCGTTGACGCGGTCCAGGGCGGCGCAGGAAATCACCGGGCCGATGTCGGTGCCTGGCTCGGTGCCGCCATTGATCTTGAGGGTCTTGGTTCGCTCAATCAGGTCCGGTAGCCAAGCCTGCGCTTCACCGACCAGGATCACCACGGGCAGAGCCATGCAGCGCTGGCCGGCGGCGCCGAAGGAGGCGCCCAGCAGGTTGTTCAGGGTCTGCTGCCGGTTGGCATCGGGCAGGACGATGGCATGGTTTTTCGCGCCCATCATGCATTGCGCGCGCTTGCCGTTCTGGGTGGCGCGGTTGTAGACGTGGGTGCCGACCTTGGTCGAGCCGACGAAGGACACGGCCTTGATATCCGGGTGGTCGCAGATCAGGTTCACCGCGTCGACGCCGCCGTGGATGACGTTGAGTACACCCTTGGGTACACCGGCTTCCAGCGCCAGTTCCACCAGGCGCATGGTCACCAGCGGGTCTTGCTCGGACGGCTTGAGGACGAAGGTGTTGCCGGTGGCAATGGCCATCGGGAACATCCATAGCGGGATCATCGCCGGGAAGTTGAACGGGGTGATGCCGGCGCACACGCCCAGCGGTTGCAGCAGGGTGTAGGTGTCGACGCCGTTGGCCACGTTGTTGGCCAACTCGCCCATCTGCAGGTTGCCGATGCTGGCGGCGTGCTCGACCACTTCCAGGCCGCGGAACACGTCACCTTCGGCATCCGGCAGGGTCTTGCCTTGCTCGGCGGTCAGCAGGGCGGCCAGTTCCTTGATGTTCTCGCGGATCAGTTGCTGGTACTTGAGGAAGACACGGGAACGGGTACCGATCGGGGTCTTGCGCCAAGTCTTGAAGGCTTGCTTGGCGCTGGCGACGGCGGCGTTCATTTCCTCGGCGGTGGCGAAGGGGACGCGGGCCAGGACTTCCTGGGTGGCCGGGTTGACTACGTCGCGCCACTGAGTGCTGCGCGATTCGACGAATTCGCCGTTGATGAGAAGCTTGACGCTTGGAATGCTGGAAGAGGTCATTTTCAGTTCTGCCTACTTTCTTTGGGTCGAGTTAAGCCACTCGGCCTGGATGGCCGAGCGGTCGGATTTGGATTCAGAAGGGCCGGCGTACCGGCCTGGGTTCAGCCCTTGAGTTGCGGGAAGTCTTCTTCGAAGTATTCCTGCGGGCCACGTGCGTCGCCCTGACGGCGCTGCGTTTCCATTTGCCGCAGTTCCACCCGGCGGATCTTCCCGGAGATGGTCTTGGGCAGCTCGCTGACAAATTCGATGCGCCGTACCCGCTTGTAGGGCGCCAGGTGCTCGCGGGCGAACGCGAAGATGCTGCCGGCCAGTTCGTGGCTGCCCTGGGCTTCATGGGCCAGGATCAGATAGGCCTTGGGCACTGCCAGGCGCACCGGGTCGGGGCTTGGCACCACGGCCACTTCCATCACCGCCGGGTGCTCGATCAGCGCGCTTTCCAGCTCGAAGGGGCTGATGCGGTAGTCGGAAGCCTTGAACACGTCGTCGGCGCGGCCGACGAAGGTGATGTAGCCCTCTTCGTCGATCTGCGCGGTGTCGCCGGTGCGGTAGTAGCCGTCGCGCATCACTTCGGCGGTCTTTTCCGGGCTGTCCTCGTAGCACAGCATCAGGCCGAGCGGGCGCACATCCAGCGGCAGGGCCACTTCGCCTTCGTTACCCGGCACGCCATCAGGGTCGAGCATGGTCACCCGGTAGCCCGGCAGCGGACGGCCCATGGACCCCGGCTTGAGCCGCTGGCCAGGCGTGTTGCCGACCAGGGCGGTGGTTTCCGACTGGCCGAAACCGTCGCGCAGCAACAGGCCCCAGGCGTGCTGGATCTGCTCGATGATCTCCGGGTTGAGCGGCTCACCGGCGCCCACCAGTTCACGCAGGCGCAGGCGTGTCTTGTAGCTGGCCAGGTCTTCCTGGATCAGCATGCGCCACACGGTAGGCGGCGCGCACAGGCTGGTGACGCCGTAGCGTTCCAGCACGCCGAGCAGGGCTTGCGCGCTGAAGCGTGCGGTGTTGTGGATAAAGATGCAGGCACCGGCATTCCATGGTGCGAAGAGGCAACTCCAGGCGTGCTTGGCCCAGCCCGGGGACGAAATGTTCAGGTGCAGGTCGCCCGGCTGCAGGCCGATCCAGTACATGGTCGATAGGTGGCCGACCGGGTAACTCTGGTGACTGTGCAGCACCATCTTCGGCTTGGAGGTGGTGCCGGAGGTGAAGTACAGCAGCATCGGGTCGGTGGCGAGCGTTTGGCCCTCGACTTCGAACTGTTCGGAATATTCGCTGGCAGCGCTGTGCGGGGTCCAGCCTGCGGGGGCCGGGCCAACACAGATGCGGCTGCAGCCTTCACCCAGGCCGTCGAACTTTTCGACATGAGCGGCGCCGACCACCAGATGACGCACATGGCCACGCTCGATGCGATCACGCAAGTCTTCAGGGGTCAGCAGGGCGGTGGCGGGGATGACCACGGCGCCGAGCTTGAAGGCAGCCAGCATGGTTTCCCACAGGGCGATGTCGTTACCGAGCATCAGCAGGATGCGCTCTCCGCGGCGCACGCCCAGGGCACGCAGGTGATTGGCCACCTGGTTGGAGCGCGCGGCCAGCTGCTGGAAGCTGTAGCGTTGTTCGCTGCCGTCCTCTTCGACGATCCACAGGGCATTGGCCTGGTTGCCCTCGGCCATGGCGTCAAAGTAATCCAGAGCCCAGTTGAACTCGGTCAACTGTGGCCAGCGGAAATCACGCACAGCTGTGGCGTAATCGGTGCGGTGTTCCAGCAGGAAGTCTCGGGCGGCGAGGAAAGGTTGGCAGTTGTTGTTCATTGGAGTCTCCCGAGACGCGCGCGGGTACCTGAACGTGGGGAGACGACGGCAAGCAAGAATGGCTTCACGGTGGGTGCCCTGTTTATTTTTATTGGGACTGACCTGGTTCATGACCAAGCGGTTGAATCGAGTATAGGCAGGCATAAATCAAATAAGAATGCTCAAAAAGTCTCGTGCGTTGTGCAAAAAAACACAGGCTGGCGGCATCCCCGATGCGCCAGAAATGCACAAGGCGGGTGCTGCCCGCACCGTCAAGCGATGTGAGCGGCACCCGCCTTGTGCGGGGCCTTACCAGAGCGCCAGGGTATAGCTGAGGATCAGGCGGTTCTCGTCGAGATCGTTGCCGAAGTGGGCGGTGCGCACCGTAGCGTTGCGCCACTTCAGACCGAGGTTTTTCAGCGGGCCGCTCTGCACCACGTAGCCGATGTCGGTGTCGCGCTCCCATTCGCGACCCTCAGGCCTGCGGGCGCCCAGATCGATGCTGTCGCCGGCCAGGTAGCGGGTCATGAAGGTCAGGCCGGGAATGCCGAGCGCCGCGAAGTTGTAGTCGTAGCGCGCCTGCCAGGAACGCTCGTCCTTGTTGGCGAAGTCGTTGATCTGCACGAAGTTGACCAGGTAGGCGTCGCTGCCATTGACGTAGGCAAAGCCGGTGTCGCCACTCATGCGTTGGTAGCCCAGACCGAAGGCATGGCCGCCGAGGGCATAGGTGAACATGGCGCCGAAGGCGTTGTTGTCGATGTTGCTGTTACCGTCGTCGGTGGAGCGGGCGTAGCGCAGGTCGCTCTTGAGCATCTGGCCTGGGCCCAGCGGCAGCACGTGGACCAGACTGAACTGGTGTTGGTGGTAGAAGTCGTCCAGGCCGCCGTAGTTGTAGCCCGTGTTCAGCCGGTCGTTCCACTGGTAGGCAAGGCCGGCGAAATTGAAGGCGTCACTGCGGGCCTGGCCACTGACAATGCCCTTGGCGCCGGTGGTGGTGATCGCCATTTTCTCGTAGTCCGAGGAGTCGCGCTGGTTGACCCGATCCACGCGCCCGGCATCAACGCTCAGGCCTTTGATCTCCTGGACGTTCAACTGCCCACCGCGGAATGTTTGCGGCAACAGGCGCGAGTCATTGGCCAACAGCACCGGCAACTTCGGGGTCAGGGTGCCGAGCTTGAGCACGCTGTTGGACGCTTTGAACTTGGCCGTCAGGCCCAGTTCGCCATACTCGTCCTTGGCGCGTTTGGGCGGCTCGTTATCGCGCTTGAGCAGGCCGGAGCCGGAGCGATCGGGACTGGAATCGAGCTTGACGCCGAGCTGGCCAAGAGCGTCGATACCGACGCCGATCATGCCGTCGGTATAGCCGGATTCGTAGCGCAGAAGGAAACCCTGGGCCCATTCTTCTTGCTTGGACTGGGCGGCATTGGCCTGGCGGAAGTCGCGGTTGAAATAGAAGTTGCGCGTTTCCAGCCTGGCCGTGCTGTCTGCGAAGAAATCGGCGTGAGCCTGTGCGGCGAGGCCGGTGCCGGCCAGGAACAGGGTGAGGGTGGTGGGTTTCATTGGTTGCCTTTTGTTGTTTTTGTTGTCGACGAGCCGCTCCCGCGCCGCTTGGCGTTGGCGAGGGAGGGGCGCTTCTGGGGTGTCCTGCGCCGAGCGGCGCAGGTCGGGCGTAAAAAAGCGCGAAGCAAAGGAGCGGACTCGCGCTCGGGGCGTCAACCCCGGAAAAAGCAGCGTCAGTGACTGCTGGCCATGGCAGCTCCAAGGCCGGTCTGGGCACGGACGAACTGGTCGGCATAGGCGGCGCGCTCGCGGTCGGCGCGTTCGCTGCGGTCAAGCCTGGAAGCGACCACTATGACCAGGAAGGCCAGTGGCATGGAGAACAGCGCCGGCTGGTCGTAAGGGAAAAGCGCTTGGGCATGCCCCAGTACGCCGACCCACACCGACGGCGAGCCGATCACCAGGGCCAGTGCGCTGACCAGGCCGGTCAGGCCGCCATAGAGGGCGCCGCGGGTGGTCAGGCCGCCCCAGTACATGGCCATGATCAGTACCGGGAAATTCGCCGAAGCGGCGATGCCGAACGTCAGGCCGACCAGGAAGGCGATGTTCTGCCCCTCGAACAGAATGCCGAGGGCAATCGCAACGATGCCCAGGCAGATGGTGGCGATGCGCGACACGCGCATTTCCTGTTTCTCGTCGGCGCAGCCCTTCTTCAATACCGACGCGTAAAGGTCATGGGAGATGGCCGAGGCACCGGCCAGGGCCAGGCCAGCCACCACTGCGAGAATGGTGGCGAAAGCCACGGCAGAGAGGAAACCGAGAAAGAGGTTGCCACCCACCGCCTTCGCCAGGTGCATGGCCACCATATTGCTTCCGCCAATCATGGCCCCGCCTAGCTTGCCATCGACGTAGTACTGAGGATCGGTGCCGACGATGACGATGGCGGTATAGCCCAGGACGCAGACCACCAGGAAGAAGAAACCGATAAACACCGTGGCGAACAGTACGGATTTACGCGCTTCCTTGGCATTGGGCACCGTGAAGAAGCGCATCAGGATGTGCGGCAGGCCGGCAATGCCGAAGACCAGCCCAAGGGATAAGGACACCGCGTTGATCGGGTCGGCCAGCAAGGTGCCCGGGCCCATGATCTGCACGCCGCTGGCATGCACGGCCACAGCCTGGGCGGCCAGCGTCTCGAAGCTGAAATCGAAGCGACTCAGGGCCATCAGCACCAGGGTCGTGCCGCCCGCCAGGAGCAGGACCGCCTTGGTGATCTGTACCCATGTGGTGGCGAGCATGCCGCCGAAGATGACATAGACCAGCATCAGCAGTCCGACTACCACCACCGCCGTGCGGTAGTCGAGACCGAACAGCAGTTTGATCAGTTGACCGGCACCGACCATCTGCACCACCAGATAGCAGCACACCACGGTCAGCGATCCGAGGGCGGCGAAGCTGCGCACGCGGGTTTGATCGAGGCGGTAGGAGACGATGTCGGCGAAAGTGTAGCGCCCCAGGTTGCGCAAGCGCTCGGCCATCAGGAAGGTGACGATGGGCCAGCCGACGAAGAAGCCGATGATGTAGACGAAGCCGTCGTAGCCCTTGGCGAAGACCAGGCTCGACAGGCCCAGCAGAGTTGCCGCCGACATGTAGTCACCGGCGATTGCCAGGCCATTCTGGAAGCCGGTGATGCCGCCACCGGCGCTGTAGAAGTCGGCGGCGGAGCGGGTGCGTCGTGCCGCCCACCAGGTGATCAGCAGGGTGGCGAGGACGAAGACGAAAAACATGCCGATGGCGTGCAGGTTGAGCGGTTGCTTCTGCGCAATGATGGGCTCGGCATGGGCCAGCACAGGGCTGAGGGCGAGAAGGGCGGACAGGCGTTTCATGCGCGGGACTCCTGCAGGATCTGCGAGCTGAGTACGTCGAAGCGGGTGTTGGCGCTGTGCACGTACCAGGCGGTGAGTAGCCAGGACAACAGGATGATCGTCACGCCGATTGGCATGCCGAGGCTGAGGTGGCTGCCGTCGTAGAGCGGCAGGTGCAGCCAGGCAGGGGCGAAAGCCACCACCATGATGAAGCTGTAATAGATAGCCAGGACCGCGCCGCTCAGCGTCCAGGCCAGCAGTGCACGCTGGCGCGCGAGGCGGTGGAACTTGGGGTTGGCCCTGACCAGTGCACAGGTCTGGACGTGGTTCGGATGGTCGGTCGTCATGGTGCAGCTCCGCATTTCTAGTTGTTTTTGTTGTTCGGCCTTTTGAGGGGCGTACGGGTACCCGGGCAGCGACCCGATGCGGGACGCCACCTGAATGCTGATGTGCTGGAGTTATTGCCGCCCGGATGACCTTGCGGTGGAGAGAGGGCGGTGCAGGAGGGCGAGCCCGATCCGCTGCGCGGCGAGCAGTGGATCGGGCCAACGGCAGACGAGAACCGTGGCCGCGATTGCGCTGTTGCGCAGCTGTTTGTGTCCGGCGTGCAAGCCGGTGTTTATCCATGCGCTCATGCTGTCAGCCCTCGGTATTTATTATTGGGGTGGGGGGCTTTCCTGGCCTGAAAACGACGCTGGCCAAGTTGGGTGAGATGCGAGTATATAAGTGCATATTTCCCATATGTATTGGCAGAAAAGCCCGATGGATATGCAAAAAAGCACAACGCAGAACCCACTGAACTGGGACGACATGCGTTTCTTCCTCGAGGTCGCCCGTGCCCGCACCGCCAGCGGTGCAGCTCGCCGCCTGGGGGTGGACTACACCACGGTGTCGCGGCGCATCCGCGCCCTGGAGCAGTGTCTGGGTGCTCTGTTGTTCGAGAAGTCGCGAACCGCAGGTTTTGTCCTGACCGTGGAGGGGCAGCGTCTGGTCAGCCACGCCGAATCCCTGGAAAGTACGCTGCTGGTAGCCTGCGAGCAGGTTTTCGGCACCACCGGGGGGCTCGCCGGGCACCTGCGCATCGGCTGTACCGAAGCCTTCGGGACCTGTTTCATCACTGCGCAGATGAGCCACTTCCTCGAGCACTACCCGCATATCTCGGCGGACATTTTGCCGGTCCCGCATTTCATCAACCTGTCACGGCGCGAGGCGGACATCGCCATCACCCTGGAACGGCCCGAGCGCGGTCCGTACGTGTGCTCGCGGCTGTGCGATTACCGCCTGCGTCTGTATGCGACGCCGGAGTACCTGGCCAGTCATCCGACGATTGGCTGTCGCGAGGACCTGGCCGTTCACCCGTTCGTGACCTACGTCGAGGATCTGGCCTTCAGCTTCAAGCTGCTCTACCTGAACGACCTGATGCCCGGCGCCAACAGTCGCCTGCGCAGCACCAGCGTGGTGGCCCATTACCACGCAGCCCTGGAGGGGCGGGCGCTGGCGATCCTGCCTTGCTTCCTCGCCGGCCCCGATCCCCGCCTGTGCGAAGTGCTGCCCGGTGAAGTGGAGATCACGCGGCAGTTCTGGATGTATTACAGCGAGGACCTGCGCAAGCTGAAGCGGGTCACTCTGGTGGCCGAGTACTTGCGTGCTTGTGCGGAACTGAATCGCCCGCTGCTGATGGGCGAGTCACGTGTGATGAGCTATCTACCGTCACCCTGAGGGGGGAGTTGTGCAGCCAGAAGTAAAGCGAAGTAGTCAGTCAGAGGTGTTTTCGAAATCAGAGGCTACTCACACCACCGCAGTCAGCTATGAACACTCAATCGTTATGGTTTGACTGCGTGATCACTGTCAATGTGGGGAGCGTCCGCCGGTTACTTTTGCGGAACGATAAAACTCACTGTCGTACTGGTGAGGATTTTGTGAGTCGGGTCGGCCACTTCAAGCAGAACCTTGTGAGTGCCGGGCGTCAGTCCAACCAGGATGATCGGGTCTTCGCTGGTGTGCGCCCATGTGCCTTTCCAGTCGTCGACCGTCACGTGGAGGTGACCGAGACGTGGTGATACTTCAACAGCTGCTTTGCCAAATACCGGCATGATCCTGGCGTGTTCTGTTCGATACTGGATAATGACAACACCGCGGGCGAGTGGCTCGGCAAGCGGCGGGTAGGCAATGAGTTTTGGCGCAGTCTCGGATGCCAATGGAAGTATTGCCGGTGGGGAATCGGTGTCTGCTACCCCTTGTCCGTACACGGCTGTGCAAAAGAAGACACCCAAAGCCAGGGCCAATAGATTTCCGGGAGCGAGGGACATGGTTTTTTTCCCGCGTGATTTCATTCAAGCCTAGATCAAACCGGGTATCTCCCAGTGTTTATTTGAAACTGGAACCACTCACGTATTTCATCCGTGCCATCCAGGCAGGTTGACCATGGACGACTCAGCGCTTGTAACGCAGCGCGTCCACCACTACGCCGAACGCTGAAGAATGCTCACGGCGATTGGGGTAGTAAAGGTGGTAACCGGCAAAAGGCTGGCACCAGTCTTCGAGTACCCGCACAAGGCTTCCGTCGGCAAGCTCCCTGGCCACCATATCTTCTGGCAGGAACCCCAGCCCGCATCCGGCGACAGCAGCGCGCAGGATCGGCACGCTGCTGTTGAACGTCCACTGTCCTTCGACACGCGCCTTGAGTTCGTGACCGTCCTTCTCAAAATCCCATTGCATCAGGTTCCCGTGGGTGGGCAGGCGCAAATTGATGCAATTATGTGCGGCCAAATCCCTTGGCTCTTTCGGATACGGCCGCTGTTTGAAGTATTCGGCAGACCCCACTACGGCGATGCGCAACGGGGGGCCGATCGGGACGGCGATCATGTCCTTGGCCACCTGATCGCCCAGGCGCACGCCCGCGTCGTAGCGCTGCGCGACGATGTCGCAGAGGGCGTAGTCGACGGTGATTTCGACCTTGATGTCCGGGTAGTCGGGAAGCACCTTCGACAGCTTGGGCCAAAGGATGTTGTTCGCCGCATGTTCGGAGGCTGAAATCCGCACGTTGCCTGCCGGGGTATCGCGAAACTCGCTGACCGCAGCCAGTTCAAGTTCGATTTCGTCGAAGCGCGGTGCCATGGACTGATACAACCGCTGGCCAGCCTCTGTGGGGGATACGCTGCGCGTGGTTCGGGTCAACAGGCGAACGCCGAGCCTGGTTTCGAGAGCGCGCATGGTGTGGCTCAGCGCGGACTGCGAGACGCCCAGCTGTGCGGCGGCGCGAGTGAAGCTGCCTTCGCGGGTAATGACCACGAAGGCTTGCAGATCGTTGAGATTGGCGCGAGACATTGATGAGAGCCTCTCATGCGGAGAGCGGGATTATTCCATGTAATCAGGTTCCGCATGGATGCGCGACCCCAACGAACCAATCACAAGGTTCTTGCGTAGAACGGCGTCAACTTGCCGAGTGCAGCGTCCACATACTTGGGAACCCAGTAGGTTTCGATGTGCGTAGCGCCGTCGATGATGAACAACTCCTTGTCCTTGGTACCGGTGGCCTTGGGGAACGCATCCTGGGTCATGTACAGGCTGTCGGCCTTGCTGCCGGCGATCATCAGCAATGGCTGATTGATCAGTTCGATCTGGTTGGTGGCGTCGAAGCGCATCAGGTCCAGCAGGCTGCTCGTGGTGTACTTGAAGGTTGAATCAGGGTGGGCATGGGTCTTCCAGTAGTACTCATAACCCTGGCGATACAGCTCGAACGGCAGTTTGGCGATCTGCTCGTCGGTGAGGTTGGCATCGCCCGAATAGAGCACTTCACCTCCGGCCGCTTCCTGGGCGCGGGCAGCGGAAGCCTGTTGCAGGCGTTGCTCGATGGTGTCCAGTTGCGAGTCGTTGTAGCCATTGCGACGCACCCGGCCAGAGTTGAACATGCTCACGGTCGCCACCGACTTGAATCGCTTGTCGGTTTGCGCGGCGGCCAACGAGTAGCCACCGCCACCGCAGATGCCGAGCAGGCCCAGACGCTTGCCGTCGACGCCAGCATACTGGGTGATGAAGTCCGCCATGCCGTGGATATCCTCGATGCGGTACGCCGGCTTGTCGATGCTGCGCGGTTGTCCGCCACTTGCGCCCTGATACGCGGCATCGGCGGTAATCGTGATGTAGCCTTGTTCGGCCAGTCGCTGGGCATACAAACCGGCGACTTGCTCTTTCACACCGCCATTGGGGTGCGCCACCACCACCGTCGGGTAGGCCTTCTTCACATCGTAGTTGGCAGGGGTGTAGACGTTGGCAGCGATGTCCAGGCCATTGAGTTTGTAGCTGACCGGATGGATGTTGACCTTGCCGGGTTCATTCTTGGTAATTGCACCGTCGTAAGCCAAGGTGAACGGGTTCTTTTTGTAGTCGGCGGCGCCGGCTTCGCCAGCAGAAATACCGACCATGGCGGCCATCAGCGAGGCTTTCAAAATTGTATTTCTCATAAGTGTCTCCGAAGCATTAAAAGGCGCGTTAAAAAATGTGCTGAAGCCGTCAATCCAGATGCTTTTCTGTCAGAAACCCGGACACCAGGTCCGCGATCTGCACGTTGTTCAGATCCGACATGGGGAAGTGGGTATTGCCCTTGATGCCAATCTCCGGCAAGTGGATCAGCCTCACGTCACCGCCGTGTTTGTTGACGGCATCGCGCCAAAGTCGGGCCATGGTGAGTCGGGCGCGCCAGCTGTCCTGAGCGGGCAGGTCGACGGCTTGCTCCGGGATGTTGTCGCCGTAGAGGATCAGGATCGGAATGCGCGTGAGCGCCATGAACTGATCCATCGGCACCGCTGCGCCTTGTACCGTGTCGAACGCGCTGGGAATCGGCGCGGGTACTTCACCCTGCGGGAAGACGAAGCTGCTGCCCGGCTCGAAAGCCACGATGGCCTTGACCTTGTTGTTCTTGATCGCCGTCAACCAACCAGGCCCGCCACCCTGAGAGTGCGTGAACAGGATGCCGTGGCCGATTTTGTCGAAGACCGCCGACACGCCATCGGAGACCACGCCCATGTCGAATGGACCGGTGTTTGGCGTCATCGCGCGGAAGAACTGGTCGCGGGTTTGCGCATCCCGGGCAACCTGCACACCCTCGAAATAGTTGGGCCACAGGCCGATGCGGAATTGGTTGAACCAGAGCTGCTCGTCCGGGACAGGCTTGACCGTTGCTTCGACCATGCTGCGGCCGGCATCGCCACGGCGCGGCTGGTCGATCAGATACACGCCGAACTGGCGCCGCAGAAAAATATTCTGGAAGCCTTCGCGGCCATCCGCGGTGGTTTCCCAGGTCTTGGAAAACTGGCCTGCGCCGTGCCACATGACGATGGGCAGTTTTCGCGCATCGACCGAGATTTGGTAGAAGGTGTAGGCATGGTCGCCGTGGTAAGTCTGGCCGTCTGGCGTCATCGGTTTGCGCGGATTGAACGTGCCCGGTGCGGTGATCATCGTCCCGCCGGCGGCGAAGCTGCCTTGCTCCTGAATCATCAAGGGAGCAGCGGCAGTGGCATGGCTTGCACAGGCGGCAAGCACGCTCAGCAGGGTGAAGTTCAGCAGGTTTTTTCCAGTCTTCATGTTCAACCTCCCGAGGCAGCAAGTGCCTGTGTCAGGGCAGTGCTTGCACGTTTGGCGGATTGTTCATCGCCGTGCTCGGCCAGTACCTCGATGACTTGGCGCAATTGCTCCACGCTCAACCCAACCCGCAGGCTCGCCCCCATGTGCGAGCGCAACTGCGACTCCACACCCGGCGTTGCGGCCAGAGCGCCGACGGTCGCCAGCTCGCGGCTTTGCCAGTCGAGGTTGTCGCGCTCGAAGATGTCGCCGAACAGATGGGTTTGCAGAAACCGGTTGATGACCGGGGCGAAATCGAACACCGGCCCCTTGACCGGCCCACCCGAAATTCGGGTTTGATTGGCCGTTCCTGCCGCGAGCAATGCCTCGCCGGTTGCAATGGCACGGCTGGGTTCACGTCCAGGCTCATCGTGAATGCCACGTTGTTTGCGCGCTTGCACCACCGTCATCAGTTCATTCAACGCATTGAGGCTGCGCGGGAAGCCGACATAGGCGTAGAGCTGCACCAGGATTTCCTTGGTTTCGCTGACCGTCAGGCCGGCGTCCAGGCCTTGGTTCAAGACAGCGTTGAGCCTTGGCATGTCACTGGTCGCCATGAACGCTGCGATCAGTGGAATGGCCTGTTGCCTGGCCGACAGCGTTTGTGCCGCAGGTTGTGTGCTGGTCATGGGTTGCGATGCCTCGGCGTTCTGAGTGGCCACACCCGACATCAAGCCAAGGCCCAGACACAGGGCTATCAGCGCGGGGAGGGCACCGGTCTTGCGATGTGCAATCGGTGTATCAGTGGTCATCGTGAAAGCTCCATCCATTGCTCATCACTGCCTGGCAGGCGGTGCTCGATTGAGGTTGATCTACAACAAACAGCTACAAGCCCTGCGCGGGCGATTGACCTTCGTACTGCGCATCCGAGACTTTTTCCGCCCAGGTGACAGCCTTGCCGTCCTCGGCTTCGGCGATGGCGATGTGAGTCATTCCGTGGGTGGCCGTCGCGCCGTGCCAGTGACGTGTGTGCGGCGGGATCCAGACAATGTCGCCCGGACGGATTTCCTGACGTGGGCCACCCTCTTGCTGCACATAACCAACCCCGGCGGTGACGATCAGCGTTTGCCCCAGCGGATGGGTATGCCAGGCCGTGCGGGCGGCGGGTTCGAAGGTCACCGTGCCACCGCCGATGCGGGCAGGGGAATCCCCCTTGAACAGGCCATCAACCCGAACCGTGCCGGTGAAGTTTTCCGCAGCCCCCTTGATGGAGGGCTGGGAGCCGGCGTGGGTGATGCGGATCTCGTTGGAGGACTGGGCGCAGGCTTCCCCGGCCATGAGCGATAAGGCCACCAATGGGGCGATCAAGGGATTCATCAATGTTGCTCCTAAAGGCGGGTCAGCCAACTGCGAGGCAGCCGCCGTGGGTGTTGAAGGGGAGATGGTTTTCCCTCTCAGGTCGTGGGCCGTCAGGAACGAGCACACAACGGGCGGGATGGTTTCACCCCAAATTCCCGCTTTTGATGGTCAGGTTGCACGTCAGTGGTATCGGCTGGGTGCAGGACCGCCGGGGAAACAGTAAGCGAGCTAATGGATGAGTACTAGACGGGTAAATCGGCAAGGGTTCATGAGGCTTGTTCATCAATCCGGGCAAGTGCGCCATGTCACTCAACATCGCCGGAGAGCGTTTGTTTAACGGTGTTTAAGGTTACTTCATGCAAGCTACAAGACCTTGCGCCGTTGCCTACGGTTACGCCAGAATCCGCCGGCTTGTGCGCCTTGGGGGCCATCGGTAACTTGATTCGCGTCACTGCCCATCAGTGATCGGGTTTAGTCGCCCGTTGGTTTCACGAAGCGTATTTCCATTAAGGCAGTCAGGTCATTGCATGCCTGCACTTCATGGTAGCTGTGCGCAGGGCGCCTTCGGGCGCGCCGGTTTCGTGTCTCCCCGGTCGACTAACCTGCGTACAGCTGCCACCCCCTTGTTTAGTCGCAAGTCGGTGATGGCTCCATTTTTTGGAGACAGAAATATGTTCAAGGTAACGCCAAACCCACCGGAGGTTGATCCGGTCTCCCCACATGAACCCGACTCAAGCAGGCTCAACGAAGCCGCCCCCGATTTTCACATCCCCTCGATAGCCGATATCAAAGCCACACCGCGTGCCCCCTGTACCCTGTTCACCGTGGACCCGCAGGCGAGTCCCGAAACCTTGATGGTTTATCAGGTCGAAACCCTCGCGTCGGTCGATGTGATGGTCCATCAGTTGGTGGATCACCTGGACGGAGGGTCGCGCAATGCGCTGCTGGGGATTTCCAACAGCGTGATGCTGGCGGAGATCACGGCGAATCGGGTGCTGGATCAAATCGACCCGTAGGAGCGAGCCTGCTCGCGATGGAGGGTAACGATGACGCGGGAAACCAGACGGACCGTGGCGCCCTTGGGTTTTGCGCGAGCAGGCTCGCTCCTACAGGGGGCGGGATGTGGTTTGGAAGTGAAAGCAATGGACCCGCCAGGGTGGCGGGTCCGAAGGGGGGTCAAAGTTTCGGCAATTGCCCGATGCGGCCCATCATTTCGGTCACGATCTGCAAGTCCAGCAGGAACTGCTCGGTGGTCTTGAACTCGTTGTCGTTGTGACCGGTGTATTTGACGTCCGGCATGGCCAGGCCGAATTGCACGCCGTTGGGCAGTTCATGCACGGAGGTGGCGCCGGCGGAGGTGCCGAACTTGTGTTCCATGCCGAGGTTTTCGCTGGTCACAGCGAGCAAGGCCTTGACCCATTCACCCTCGGGGTTGCGGTACATCGGTTCGGCGATCGACAGGTCGAAGGTTGGTGCGATGCTGGTCTTCTTGCTCCAGGCGTCCAGCTTTGCGGCGATTTCGGATTTGAGCACATCCGGCGTCTTGCCCTTCGGCACGCGTAGGTTGACCGCGAGTTTGAAGGCTTTGTCATCCATCCCGACATAGGTCAGGGAGGTGGTCAGCGGGCCCATGAATTCATCGGAAAAACCGACTCCCAACTTGCCACCCAGGTAATCCAGCCCCCAGTTGTCGGCGGCGTAGCGGGCGGCGTCGGTGATCTGGTTGTGCTTGAGCGCGACCTTGCCGTCGAGGCCATTGATGAAGTCGAGCATCCTGGCCACCGGGTTGACGCCGGACTCGGGCTCGGAGGAGTGGGCGGACACACCGGTGACCGTCAGTTTGACGTCCTTGCCGTCGACCTTGGCAGCGACCTCGAAGTTGCCGCCGTTACGCTTGGCATATTCGGTGCCGGCCTTTTGCAGGCTGGCGGCCAGTTCGGCGGGCTTGTCGGTCACCAGGGTCGCAACCGATGTCGATGGAATCTGGTTGGTGGCCAGGCCGCCGGTCATCGAGGTGATCTCTGCGCCCTTGCCTTGCGCGGTGCGCTTGGCGAAGCTGGCCATGACCGTGCCGTAGCCTTTCTCGGCGATCACCACCGGGTAGCCGCCATCCAGCGCCAGGTTGTAGTTGGGTGTGGGGTTGCGTTCGAAGTAGTAGGGGATGGCGTCGCCCGTGGTCTCTTCGGTGGTGTCGACCAGCAGCTTGAAGTTGCGGGCCAGCGGCAGCTTCTCCTCCTTGATGATCTTCATGGCGTAGAGCGCCACCACGATGCCGTTCTTGTCATCCTCGGTGCCGCGGCCATACATGCGATCGCCGATCAGGGTGACCTTGAACGGGTCGAGGCGGGTGCCGTCCTGCAGCACCCAGTTTTCTGGCGTCACCGGCACCACATCGGCATGGGCGTGAATGCCCACGACTTCATCGCCGCTGCCTTCCAGGGAGATCTCGTAGACGCGGTTGTCGATGTTGCGAAAGTTCAGGTTGAACGCCTGGGCCAGGCCCTTGATCTTCTCGGCAATCTTGAGGAATTCGGGATTGTCGTGCTGGTCGACACCGTCCACGCGCACGGTCGGAATGGCCACCAGCTCCTTCAGGGTTTCGGTGGCCGCGCTGCCGTATTTCACCCGGGCATAGAGGCCGAGCAAACGATGGATTTCGTTTTGTTGCCCGGCGGTAAGGGGCTTGTTGTCGAGGAAGGCACGGATGGCCGGGCCGAGGTCGTCGGTCTTGGCGATATCGCTCTTGGCCAGGCTTCCCAGGAACTGCCTGAAATCCTTGACCGATGCATCACTGAAGGTCTTGAGGATGATCGCGTTCTGTTGCGGGGTGATGTTGGCGTGGGCAGCGGTGGTGAACGACGAAAGGCTGGCGAGCATGAGGGTGGTCGCAGCCAGGTGCTTGAGGGAGAAATCCATTGCTGGGGGCATTCCTTTGCAGGCGGTTCGTAGGAAATATCTGATCGACTGATCAGAAACATCTCAAAGCTAACACCGCGAGCGTGTGAAACGGGAGACCCTGAAGTGGGATCTGTCGCACAGAAATGCAAAAGCGGCGCAGAAATGAAAAACCGCTCTATCAATGCTTACATTCCGCCATCACCACTTTGCAGGTACTTGGCGTGCCGCCGGATCGGCCGGAATAGCGTATGCAATTACTCAGGGATTTCTGGCGAGCCATGTCCAGGGTGTCGCCCCAGGCGAGGCCTCCTTCGCCGACAGTGGGGAGGGCTTTTGCATAGCAGGTCGAGCCGACGCTGGGGGCAGAATGCTGAGCCGTGCTGGCTTTGCCTGAACAGCCGGCTATCAGCGCCAGATCGACGGCGAGCAGGGATAGCAGGATCCACGACGAGCATTGGCGCACAGTGTGTCCCGTCATCCCGGTTCCCCTGTAGCAAGAGGCGCATTTGAGATCGTACCTGGCCGGATCAGGGCTGGGGCACTCTCTTACTTGAGCCTATCCTTGCGGCATCGATCCTGCTGCTCCTTTCGTCCGCTTTCCCAGGTTCGGTGTGTCCGGCCGTCCGAGAGCCGGGCCGAGGTCGCTACAGACCACTGAACATGCTGATGATCACGGCATTGACCAGGTCAATGAAAAAGCCACACACCAGCGGCACGATCAGGAAGGCCTGGTGCGCCGCGCCGTACTTTTGCGTCACGGTCGACATGTTGACGATGGCCGTTGCCGTGGAACCGAGGGCAATCCCGCCGAATCCGGAAGCGATCACGCTGGCTTCGTAATTGCGCCCCATAAAACGGAAGACCACAAAATACGTATAGGCGACCGTCAGCAGGATTTGCAGGGTCAATGCGCAAAGAATGAACATCAACGCGCCGCTGAGTTGCCAGAGCTGAAGACCCATCAGGGCCATGGTCAAAAACATGCCCAGACAGATATCGGAGATCAGCGACAGGCCCAGGCTGGCACCGCTCCAGGTTTTCAGTCGCTGGTCACCGACAAAGGCCAGAACGAGGTGGTGAATGACGATGCCGGCGAACAGGCAGCTGACAAACTTGGGCAGGGTGATGCCGGCATCGACCAGCAACAGGTTGAGTCCATAGCCGAGCATCAGGGTCAGGTTGAGCCACATCCAGGCCCAGAGCACGTCGTAGTAGTCCAGCGCCTTGCTCGGTTGTTGCTCGAGAATGCCGACTTCCAGCTCCGCATCCCTGGACGGCGTCAGTTGATAACGGCGTATCAGCTGGTTGGCGATAGGGCCGCCGATGACGCAAGCGGCAATCAGGCCGACAGTGTTGCTGGCGATGCCCAGTTCGTGGGCGTTGCTGATGCCCAGCTTTTCGACGAAGAGCGGTGCCCAGGCCAGGGTCGTGCCCACCCCACCCGTGAGGGAAATGGAGCCCACCATCAACCCCGCCTTGGGATCAAGCCCAAAAGCCTCGGCCACGCCCATGCCCAGCGAGTTCTGCAGCAGAATGAACACAGCGGCGAGTAACAGCAGGATCAGCAGCGGGCGCCCGCCCTTGAGCAGTTGGCGCATGTCCGACTTCAAGCCGATGCCGGCAAAGAAATAGAGCAGCAGGGTGTCGCGAACTTGCAGATCGAATTCGATCTGGATATTCAGGCCAAAGTAAAGCAAGGACGTAACCGCCGCACAGACGAAGCCGCCGACGACCGATTCGGGGATACAGTATTGACGGAGAAAGGCGTTGTGCTGGACGAGGGTTTTGCCAAGGAAAAGCAGGAGGATGGCAAGGGTAAAACTCACGAGGCCGTGAACCTGGAAGAGCTGTGAAGTCATTTAAGGCCTACCTAAAACTGAAAAGTCATTATCAGGATTCGGTCATTCAATGTTTAGACCTGGATCAATGAACGGTCGAAACACCCTTGCTCGTCCAGATGGCTTCCCAGTCATCAGGTGCGTCTGTACGCCAGGAGTGAGGACAGCCTAGCCTGAAGGGGAACCCCCATCCGGGTTGGCATGGCCGCCATCACGCTCCCGATGGCCAGTCAGACGGTGACGTCAGCGCTTGATCAGAGAAATCTTCGTTCCCTCGATACTGACCCCCGCCATTAACCCTTGCTGGTCGAAGATAAACGCGTAGGCGTCGTCTTTGAGCGTCGAGCTGGACAGGTTCTTCGCAACCCCTTCATCCACAAACACAACAGTTGGCCCGACACCGATTTCCCAGCCCTTGGTTTTGGCGACATAGTCCACGGCTTTATCGGTCATCAGGAAAACCACATAGCCGTACGATTGGGCGCCGGCCTGCAGCCCCCATGAACCGCTGACAGAGTTGTAGTAGTTCTCGACTTTCGTGCCCTTCATTAAAACGCCTTCGCCATAACTGCCGCCGAATACAAGTCCCGCCTTGATGATGTTCGGGAAGACCAGCACAGCCTTGGCTTGGTGCGAGATGGTTTCGGAGAATGGATTGGTCTTGTAGAGCGTCTGCAACGCTTGTCGAGCGTCGGCATTCAGATCCTCGGCGGTGGCCGCTGCGGCATTGTTCAGGAAACCGGCCGATGCCAATGTTGCAATCGCGAGGAAGAACGACCGGAAGAACTGCATTGATCGAGTCATTTGCGTACTCCGCTGAGGGAGCAGGGGATGAGAGCAGCGGCAAGTGCCTGCGTCACACAGGAACCGAACCCGCTGAGGTTATCCGGCGCACCCTGAAATGTGTGAATTGCAGGCTGCGCTCGTGAAAGAACTGGGCTCTGGGCCACTGATCGTTTGCGCTGCCATCAGCTGTTATGACCACTGCGTATCGGCCGGGTTCGCTGTCAGTTTTGCTTCTGGCCGATGGTTTTCCGCCTCGCATGCATTCGCGACTAGAATTTCACTGCCAATCATTCTTGAGCAAGATCAGTTTTTTCGCCCTCCGGGAACCAGATATGACAAATTCTCAAGATAAAGCCGAATCCGACGCGGATTTAGCTCAAATGGTTATAGGGCTAGGGCCCTGCACTTATCTGTTGTTGCTCTTGCTAGGGTTGATCCTCCTGTTTCCCTTTCTTGAGGAGGGGCTGATTGCTCGCATGTTGCTCGGCATTCTGTTTTCGGCCGTGCTGCTCGTGGGTGCTTTCGCCACCCGGCAGACCCGGCGGGGCTTCATCCTCAAACTGTGCCTGGCGTTGCTTGGGATTTGTCTTCAATGGGCGGCCTTGTGGACCGAGAGTGTCGCGACGCTTGAACTTGCCGGGATCACCTATGCGGCGTCACTTGCGGTTTCGTTCAGCGGAGTGCTTCGCTACCTTCTCAAACGCGGGCCAATTACAGCCGACAAGCTTCATGGCGCGCTTGCGGGCTACATCATGCTGGCCTTCGCTTGGTCCTTCATCTATGCCCTGGTCGAGATTTCCGCCGCGGGCTCATTCGGCCCTGGCAACTTCGATTTCAGACAAGCCGGCACTTTCTTCAAACTGATCTATTTCAGCTTCACGACGCTCACGACCACCGGTTACGGGGATGTTATCCCGTTGACCAACCACGCCCGCTCACTGGTGATGGTCGAAGAGTTTTCAGGCGTCTTTTACGTGGGGGTCGTGATAGCGCGGCTTGCCGGCATTTATCCGTCGCATCAGGCCAGGTGACGCCCGATTTGCCTGGGCCACCACCGGCCTTCCGCTGCCCCGGTATTTATTGGGTCAAATGACTTTAACGATCCATGGATTACCGGAAACAGGCTTGAGTGCTGACGAGCTGAGGAATCGAGCGGTCCATGCACTTTTATAAAGCGCCATGCCTAACAACGTGCACCAGTCGGAAGCGCCGCAAAGCGCTATCGCCTGCGGTAACTCCAACGTCGTGACAATCCCCCCTGGCTCAAGAGTCAGTGTTTCCAGATAGTTGAAGTCTCTGTGTCGCTGGCTGGCACAAAGGCTGCAAGGCTGACTTCAGGTCCACCTGGAACGCATTCGTGTGGACAGCCCCCTCGGTCAACGACGATCGATTGGCCGGACAGGTCGTGGGCAGCATCGGTGGATCAGGCATAGATGCCTGGTTTGTACACCGCAAAAGAACAGGCAAAGACGCCTGGAACCGAAAGGTTTCAGGCGTTTTTTTTTGCTTTTAAAACCGTGATTGGCTCGGGCTGGGTGCTTTCTATGAATTCCAATGTTGCCACGTTGAACAAGATGCAAACGCTGATCGTGATCGGTAATGGCATGGTCGGACATCATTGTGTCGAACAGCTGATCGAGCGGGGAGCGCTTGACCATTACCGGCTGCACGTCTTCAGTGAGGAGCCGATGCGCGCCTATGACCGTGTGCATCTTTCCGAGTACTTCTGCGGTCGTGATGCCGAGTCGCTGGCGCTGTCCGATGCGTCGCTTTACCAGACGCCCGGCGTTACGCTGCATTTGGGTGTGCCGGTATTGGAAATCGACCGCGCCCGTCGCCAGGTGGTCACCTCGCAAGGTTGCGTCTCGTATGACAAATTGGTGCTGGCCACCGGTTCTTATCCGTTCGTTCCGCCAATCGAAGGCGCCGAAGGGGAATCGCGCCTGGTCTATCGCACCCTGGAAGACCTCGATGCCATTCGGGCTGCTGCGGCCAATGCCCGGCGCGGCGTGGTGGTCGGCGGTGGCTTGCTGGGGCTGGAAGCCGCGAACGCGTTGAAGAGCCTGGGCCTTGAAGCCCACGTGGTGGAGTTCGCGCCGCGCCTGATGCCGGTACAGCTGGATGACCTCGGTGGCCAGGCGCTCAAGGCGCAGATCGAACGATTGGGCGTCGGTGTACACCTGTCCCGCGCCACGCAATCGATCAGTGCGGGCGAGCAGTACCGCTATCGCATGAATTTCGCCAATGACGAATTCCTCGAAACCGACCTGATCGTGTTTTCCGCCGGTATCCGCGCTCAAGACGCGCTGGCTCGTCGATGCGCGCTGGAGATCGGTCCGCGCGGTGGCGTGGTGATCGACGACACGTGCCTAAGTTGCGACCCGAACATCTACGCCATCGGTGAATGCGCTTCATGGAACGGCAGCCTGTTCGGCCTGGTCGCACCGGGCTACCAGATGGCGCGCAGCGTTGCGGCCCGTCTGTGCAACGAAGTCGCCGAGCCGTTCACCGGTGCCGACATGTCGACCAAGCTCAAGCTGCTGGGGGTGGATGTCGGCTCCATCGGCGACGCCCACGGCAACACCCCGGGCGCGCGCAGCTATCAATTCATCGACGAAACCAGCGCCAGTTATCGCCGCCTGGTGGTGGATGCAAGTGGCAAACACGTCCTCGGTGCAGTGCTGGTCGGTGACAACAGCTATTACGACACCCTGCTGCAATACATGCAGAACGCCATTGCCTTGCCGTCGGAACCGGCCAGCCTGATTCTGCCGTCCTCCGAAGGCGCGCCGGCCCTGGGCCCGGGTGCGCTGCCCGAGTCGGCCACGGTGTGTTCATGTCATAACGTCACCAAGGGCTCCATTTGTTCGGCCATCGACGGCGGCTGTACGGACCTGGGCCAGCTCAAGTCGCAGACCAAGGCTTGCACCGGCTGCGGCGGTTGCGCCGGCCTGCTCAAGCAAGTGTTCGAGCATGAGCTGATTGCCCGCGGCGTCAGTGTCGACAAGAGCCTGTGCGAACACTTCGCCTATACCCGTCAGGAGCTTTATGCGCTGGTACGGGTAGAGGGAGTGATCACCTTCGAAGAACTGTTGGCCAAACATGGCCGTGGCCACACCGGTTGCGACGTCTGCAAACCGGCGGTGGGCTCGATCCTCGCCTCGTGCTGGAACCAGCCGATCATGGACACGTCGCTGGTGCCCTTGCAGGACACCAACGACACCTTCATGGCCAACATGCAGAAAAACGGTACGTACTCGGTGGTGCCGCGTATTCCCGGCGGCGAAATCACCGCCGACAAGCTGATCGCGATTGGCGTGGTGGCGAAGAAATACGACCTCTACACCAAAATCACCGGCGGGCAGCGCATCGATCTGTTCGGCGCTCAGTTGCATCAGTTGCCGGACATCTGGGCCGAGCTGATTGAAGCGGGTTTTGAGACCGGGCACGCCTATGGCAAATCGACCCGGACGGTGAAGTCCTGTGTCGGCAGTACCTGGTGCCGTTATGGCGTACAGGACAGCGTACAAATGGCCCTGACCATCGAAGACCGCTACAAGGGCCTGCGCTCGCCGCACAAGCTCAAGTTCGCCGTCTCCGGATGCACCCGTGAATGCGCCGAGGCGCAGAGCAAGGACGTGGGCGTAATCGCCACCGAGAAAGGCTGGAACCTCTACGTGGCCGGTAACGGCGGCATGCGTCCGCGCCACGCCGAGCTGTTTGCCACCGACCTCGATGACGCGACCCTGATTCGTTACATCGACCGCTTCCTGATGTTCTACATCCGCACCGCCGACAAGTTGCAGCGTACCTCGGTCTGGCGCGAGAGCCTGGAAGGCGGCCTCGACTACCTCAAGGACGTGATCATCAACGACAGCCTCGGGCTGGGTGAGGAGCTCGAGTCGCAGATGCAGCTGGTGGTCAACCGCTACGAGTGCGAATGGGCCAATGCCCTTAAAGACCCGGAAAAGCTCAAGCGCTTCCGCACCTTCGTCAACGATCAACGCCCGGACCCGGACATCCATTTTGTCCAGGAACGCGGTCAGCGCCGGCCGATCATGGCCGCTGAACTCCACCTTATCCCTGTCATTGAGGAGATTGTCTGATGAGCCAGTCCGATACCCAGCGCGCCTATTCCAGTTCCTCCCTGGTCCATCCCGATGCCTGGCAAGCGGTGTGCAGCCAGGATGATCTGGTGAGTAACTCCGGCGTCGTCGTCTGGCTGGACGGTGCACAAGTGGCGCTGTTCTACCTGCCGGCTGCCGAAGGCAAGACCCTCTACGCCATCGATAATCATGACCCGCAATCCGGGGCGAATGTCATCGGTCGCGGGCTGATCGGCAGCATCAAGGGCGATCTGGTGATTGCCTCGCCACTCTACAAACAGCATTTCCGCCTTGAGGACGGCAGTTGTCTGGAGTATCCGCAGCAGCGTCTGCGGGTCTGGCCTGTGCGCCTCAACGGAGGCCAGGTGGAGGTCGCGGTGGCCTGACCACATGGATTTCCACGCGGTCTGAACGCTCACTCAATTAATGATTCATGCCAGGCTCCGGCGGAGTCGATGATCAATGACAAACAGTATCGGAGGCTCGTATGAAAACAGCCGCACAACTGCTCAAGCTCAAGGCCGTGCAGAACCGACGGGTGCATAGCATCGCGCCAGACCAGACGGTGCTTGAAGCGTTGAAGATGATGGCCGAAAAAAATGTCGGTGCGTTACCTGTCATGGAGGAGGGGCAGGTGGTCGGCGTTATCAGCGAACGCGACTATGCGCGCAAGGTCGTTCTACAGGGGCGCTCTTCGGTCGGTACGCCAGTCCGGGCCATCATGAGTGCGCCCGTGGTGACAGCAGACAGTCAGCAGAGTATTGAGCGTTGCATGGCGGTCATGACCGACAGTCACCTGCGCCATCTACCGGTGGTGGAGGGCGACCAACTGATTGGCCTGTTGTCGATTGGTGATCTGGTTAAAGAAGCCATCGTCGAGCAGGCCGAACTGATCCGGCAACTGGAACACTATATTCGCGGACATTAAAGCGACCGGGGCAGGGTGGATCGAAGGCTTGTGAGTACATGCAGTTTTCAGATGTGCCGGGCGTCGGGCGGGAATTGATCAGGGAGCATATGACATGGCCAGGTTGAGCACGGCACAACGTATCGTCATCGGCTTTGCAATTGCGCCGTTGGTACTGACAGGTTTGGTGTTGTATGCGTTGCACGATCTGGCAACGCTAAAGGAACAGGCCATGCTGATCGTCAAACGGGACTGGCCGAAAATCGATCCGATCATGGTCATTGCCACAGGTGTACGGGACAACGCCAGGAACACCCGGGACTTGCTGATCGACAAAGACAATCAGCAAGTGCAAGAGGCCATCGATGCCACCAAAAAGCGTATCAGCCTGGCCCTGAAAACCCTCGAGCCGCTGTTCGATCTGCCGGAAGGCAAGACCGCCTATGCTGCCCTGAAAAAGAACCGCGAGGCTTACGTCGACGCATTCACCCAGGTGCAGGTGTTGATCCGGCAAGGCGCTTTTGATGCCGCGATGGCGCAGTTGAAACAGCACGTCGTCCCCGCCGAACAGCAGGTTTATAAAAGTCTGGACGCCTTGATGGCGCTGCAAGGGCAGATCTTCGCCGACCGTGAAAGATCGGCGCAGGCGCTGTACGAAGAAGCGTATCTGAACATGTTGGGGCTGCTTGCATTCTGCCTGGCCTCGGTCATCGCCGCGGCGGTCATCGTGACGCGCAGTGTCACCCGGCCCTTGGGTGGCGAGCCCGATGATGCCGCGCGGGTCTTGAGTCAAATCGCGCAGGGCGACCTGACGATTCAAGTGCCAGTGAATGCAAATGCCGACGGTAGCGTGATGATGAACATGCACCGGATGCAGCAAAGCTTGAACGCGATG
This sequence comes from Pseudomonas sp. BF-R-30, assembly GCF_019956175.1. Lineage (NCBI taxonomy): Bacteria > Pseudomonadati > Pseudomonadota > Gammaproteobacteria > Pseudomonadales > Pseudomonadaceae > Pseudomonas > Pseudomonas sp. BF-R-30. Next base: position 58,147 of record NZ_JAHBDE010000021.1, read on the forward strand.
GTCAGGCACATCGCCGTGTCGGTCGATCAGGTGGCCAGTTCGTCCGAAGAGCTGAGCACGGTCAGCAGTCAGACCAGCAGCAGTTTGCAACTTCAGGGCCTGGAGATCGAACAGGCTGCGGCGGCGGTCAATCAGATGACGGCGGCCGTCGACGAGGTCGCACGCAATGCCGTCAGCACCAGCGAGGCGTCCCGGGTTTCCGAGCAAACGGCACAACGCGGCCGTGAGCAAGTTCAGGAAACGGTGGCCTCGATAGGTGCGCTGGCGGACGGCATGATGGATACCTCCGAACGTGTTCAGCAATTGGCCGGACGTGTACAAGACATTAGCGCGGTACTGGATGTAATTCGCAGCATTGCCGAGCAAACCAATTTGCTGGCCCTCAACGCAGCGATTGAAGCGGCTCGTGCCGGTGATGCCGGGCGTGGTTTTGCGGTAGTCGCCGATGAGGTGCGGGCGCTGGCCCATCGCACTCATGTGTCGACCCAGGAAATCGAGCAGATGATTGGCAATATTCGGCTCGATACCGGGCACGCGGTGACCGCAATGCAAAGCAGCGGTCACCTGGTGCAGACGACCCTGGAAGTCGCGCAACGCTCCGGCGAGGCACTGGAGGAGATCACCCGGTCGATCTCGCAGATCAATGAACGCAACCTGCTGATCGCCAGTGCCACGGAGGAGCAGGCCCTGGTGGCGCGTGAGGTGGACCGCAACCTGGTGGGCATTCGTGACTTGTCCGAGCAGATCGTACTGGGTGCCCGACATACCCACGCAGCCGGTCAGGAGCTGGCGCAGATGGCTGGAGCGCTGCACCAGACGGTGGCGCGCTTTAAAACCTAGGCAGATTCGTTTTGCTTGTAGCAAGAGGGCCTCAAGGAGGCCCTCATCGCCAACGCCTGGTTGTACTCAGTTCGCCTTTATCGGCACCGTCACGGTTTTGCCGAAGGCCGATTTGATGGTCGCCGTCGGGCCAGGCGACGGGCCACTGCCGGCGGTGGTCACCGCTATGTTCCAGCGCGCGCCTGTCGGTGTCTGCGTCAGCACGGCGGCGCCAAGGTTCACCGTACCGGTTGTGGTCGTGGCCGTCGCCGTGATGGTATTGCCCGTGCCACGGGAGGTGGTGCCGGACAGGACCCAATACCAGCGGCTGTTGCTGCGGGCGGTGACGGTGGCGCTGGTGACGATCAGGTTCTCGTTGATCGCTGCCGAGACCGCCACGGACACCGTTGCCGGTGCCGACTCCGCGTTCCTGGCATCGCTGGCCCTATAGGCAAAGGTCGCGGTGAACGGCGCAGGGACCGTGGCCGGTGGTGTGTAGGTCACACGCAGGCCATCGGTGCTGACCACGCCCTTGCCGGAGTCCGGTTGCTCCAGACCTACCACTTTAAGTGGCACGTTACCGTCAGGGTCGCTGTCGTTGGCCAGCACGTTGATGATCACCGGTTGGCCGGTGTTACTGATGGCGCTGTCGGGGTTGGCAATCGGTTTTTGGTTATCGCCGTCCTCTTCACGTCTATCGCCAGTGCGGAAAGTCGGCAGCGCCGCGGAATTGACGTAGGTGACGCCGTCCCAGCCGGGCAGGGGGGTTGGCATCAACTGGAACTGGCCGGGGTGCTCGACATCCCAGCGCAGCAGCATGGAGGTGTCCTCGTGCTGAGTGTTGTGGCAATGCTCCAGGTAGGTCCCGGCGAATTCGCGGAAGCGGATCGCAATGTCCACGTCCTGCGAGCTGTCGATGCCTTCGCCGATGAGATAGACGTCTTTGCGTGCCCATTTTTCCCATTCCGGCGGCGCCTTGCCGTCACGGTTGAGGACGATACCTTCTTCGAAGTGCACGTGCACCGGGTGGCTCCAGCCGTTGCCGCCGTTCCTGATTTTCCACACTTCCAGGGTGCCGTCGCCGGAGAAGCCGGCAGGGGTCGGGCCGGTGGCCAGTTGCGGAGCGGCGCTGATGATTCGAGGATCCATCTGGAAGCCGAAACCGCCGTCGGTCTTGATGGTCCAGGGTTCTTCGTCGGTACCGTCGGAGCGGCCGAAGGTGAACTCGCGATGCCGCGCCGCCTTGAGCGTGGCTTGCACCGTCGGGTCGTCACGGTTGAGGGTCAGCGGGATCATGCTTTTACCCACCGGTTTGCCCGGCTTGGCGGGTTCGAAGTCGGCGGGGTTCATGCTCACGTCCTGACCGGCGTAAGGCTGGACCACCATCTGCATGAACTTGCCCACCACCGGATCGCCGGCGTCCCACTCCAGCCCTTTGCTGCCCAGCTTGAGTACCGCCTTGTACCTGCCGGACAAGACATCGGCCAGGCTCAGCGGTAAAGCCTCCGGCCCCTTGCCATCGTGGTGCTCCATCAGGTTGACGAAGTACAGCTTGTCACCGGTGCTGATCCCGTGTTTCGAGAAGTTGACAATGATGTCGAAACGCTCGGCGATGCCCATGCTGGGCAGGATGGCGTTGTGGTCCTGCAGGTCGCCGTCAGCGTCCAGGTCCATGCTGCCATCGAACGGCACCGCGTGTTCCATGAGGTTGCCGTCGTTGGCGATCAAGTGGAACGGCACGCGGGTGTAAGACAGGCCGGAGCCTGTCGGGCCGGGGAATTCGCCACCGGTGCCGACGATTTCACGCACCAGCGCGATCCTGAAGAAGCGCGACACCGAGCCGTTGAGGATGCGGAAACGATAGCTGCGCGCCCGCACGTTCAGGCGCGGCTGGTACTGCCAGTTGACCAGGATCTGATCGCCAAGAAAACCATCGGTGTTGAACGGGTTGAACCACAGCTGGCCATTGGTATCCCAGGCCTTGTCGGCCACGGTCAGGTTCACATCGTAGTCGCGGTTGCCCCAGGGCAATGCCGAACCGCTGGGCAGGCGCAGGTTGACGCCGTCTACAAACGCTTCGTTACCGCGATCCAGGGCGCTGTAGTAGTTCATCATCGTCGCGTTGCCCTTGTAGACATTCTGCGCGGTGAAATCGAGCATGTGGTCATGGAACCAGTGGGTGCTCATGGTTTCGCGCCAGTCGCCACGGATCTTGATGCTGCCGTTGTCGCAGGTCTTGAAGCCCGGCGTGGCATCGTTGACGAACAGGGTTTCACCCGGCGCGCAAGGGAACGCCGCGCGCGGATCCTGAGCGCTGGTGTTGATGCTGTCGTAACCGGCCAACTGGATCGGCCAGCGATAGTCGTAGTACTGCCCCGGAAAGAAAAACGCATTGGCAAAGCCGTCGCTTTCGGCCGGGGAGTGGCCGTTGTGTTCGTGGGTGCTGAGGGTGTGCAGGCCGAAACCCATGTTGGCCGACGGGTCGATCGGCAGTGCGTTGTAGTGGCGCATCAGCACCGGTTGGCCGTACCGCACCATCAGCAGTTTTGGCGGAAAGGTGCCGTCGAAGGTCCAGAGCGCCTTGTGGTTCTGAATCGGCATGTTGGGGTGAAAGCGGGTGTCGATGCCTTTGGTGGTGCCCGTTATGATCGGGTTGTCCGAGGTCTGGTTGTAGAGCCCGCCCGGCCCGAACTCACCGACGGCGTAGTTGTGCAACTGGCGGCGGTCGCGCATGCCGCCGTTGAGCTTGGCGCCGGCTTGAGCGGTCTTGAAGGCGACCTGAGGGTAAAACTCGTTCCAGCGCTGGTGCGACCAGCCTTTTCCTGGCGGACGACCTTCGGCCGGCGAGCCCACCGGATGGCGGTTGAGGAAGGCTTCGATCTGCGCTTTCCACGGGTTGCGGTCCAGCACGTTGGAAAACTGCGACGGAAACGGGTACAGCCCCGGCTGGCGCATGAAGGCTTCCAGCGCCGCGGCCGAAGGGCCGCTGCGGGCGATATTGTTCGGGTCCTGCGTGGGCGCCGGGCCGACGATCGGAACCGGGAAGGTCAGGGGCGGTGCCGGCAGTGTCGGGTCGAGTTTTTCCGTGCCGAATTCTTCGAACAGCAGCAGTTGCTGAGTGTACGGCTGGGCCCCGAACAACGGGCTGGGCTTGCCGTTGGTGGGGATTTTGAAGGAAGTTTGCAAGTTTGGCGGCAGCACGTTGTCGACCGTTGGCGTGGTGCGGGTGCCGAACACGCCGTTGGGCAGGGCGTAGGCGCCCGTGTTGGCGGGTGGCATGGCCTCTATGGCATCCAGCGCAGCCTTGGGGTCGGCCGGCGGATTGGTAAACGCCGAGGGGTCCGTCGGTGGTGGTGGGCCGAAATCATCCAGCGGCGCGGCTTCTGCCGTGGCCAAGGTAAGGAACATCGCACAATGCAGGCTTGATTTGCGCAGCAAGCCGAAGGAGTCGCAAGATGGAGTAGTGCGTTTCATTTTTCACCCCACGCGTGATGCCCCGTCGTCTCCAAATCCGGGGCGACAGCTGTTACGGGTACCAGGGGGTGTGCAACTAATGAGCCATTACTGTAGGGCGAAGAAAAAATTCAATCTAATTAACAATCTGTTTCTAAAGTGTTTTAAGCCAGAGAAGGGGGAGTGGGGAATATTCCTCAAGTTTGGTGGTAAACCCCTGTTTGGGTGGGTGTAGTGCCCCATTTATGGCGATAGTCGCGGAGAAGGACCGCACCTGCTTCAACCACAGCAAAACTGAACAAGAGCTTGGCCTGAGTTTCCGGGCGCTAGAGCTGACAATCACCGACACGGTGGCGTGGTACCGCGATCACGATTGGTTCGAGAGTCAAACCTTAAGTTCCCGGAACCGCACTTCTTCCACATTGACCGCACACCTGAACAAGGACGTAAACATACTGTGAGTAGGGAAATAATCCTGATGCGTCACGGCCAGCCAAAGCTGGTCGCAACCGACAAAATGTCAGCGCTCGATATGAAAGACTGGATCGAGCAATACAACCAGTCCGAAATAACCGATCAACCCGTCCCGGATGCCAGCATGCAGCTCGCCGCAACCGCCACGGTGATTGTCTCAAGCAGCGCGCCTCGTGCGCTGACCTCCGTCCAGGCTCTTGGCCTGAAACCCGCCCTTGTCGACGCGCTTTTCTGTGAAGCGCAACTGCCTTACGGTCACTGGAAACTGCCACGGCTATCGCCGTTTACATGGGCATTTATCCTTCGAGTCTTATGGTTGTGCGGTTACTCACGCAGAGTCGAATCCGCCGGCACTGCGAGGATGCGCGCCAGCACGGCAGCTCGACGACTTCAGTCCCTTGCCAGCGAAGGACCGGTTCTGCTGCTCGGTCATGGCTTTATGAATCGAATGATCGCCAAACAACTGGTGGCAGATGGATGGATTCGCCAAAAACGTAACGGCAGCCAGTATTGGAGTGCGACGGTGTATCAATATGGCGGTGCTTAAAAGGTGCCTGGACAGATACCTGTTGCTGCGGGTGGCGACAGGCAGAATCCGGCCACAAGCGGTCATTCCTGACCGCTAGCAAGCGGCCCTACGATTGCGCTGCATGGGTTGCTGGCCTGACGCCTGTGCACGATGCCCTGCAACCAGGCATCACTCCCTGTTCAGCACATCGATGATAGGGCAAGCGGCCCCGCCGTCGCCTGCATCGCACTCCTGCACCAGTCCGCCCAGCACCTGCCGAATTGCGGCAAGGTCGGCCATCTTTTGCTCGATCAGGGCCAGTTTGCGCACGGCCAGTGCTCGAGTCTCGCGACAAGTGCAGGCCGCATCAAGTGTCAGCAGTGCGCCCACCTCATCCAGCGTGAATCCCAGCGCCTGCGCCCTCTTGATGAAGCGCAACCGTTTGACCTGCTCCGGTAGATAGTACCGATAACCACTGAGCGGCTTTGGCGGCACATCCAGCAAGCCGCGTCGCTGGTAATAGCGAATAGTCTCGATGTTCACCTCGGCAGCTTCCGCCAACTTGCCGATACTCAGCCCTGTCGCCATCACACGCCCCTTGATTCTGTACCCGGGTACGGAGTGTAGAGTGACTCTAGGTTAGATCGATTCAATGAAGAAAACGATGGCTCAACAGATCGGCGGACCCTGAGGCGTTGACCAAGGCGACGACGAATGCGGGTTATCCCTCCACCATGCACAAATGAGGCAACCATGAGCGCCGTCATCCTCGAATCCGTGTTGACCTGCCCGCATTGCGGTTTCGCCAGGCAGGAGGCCATGCCCACGGATGCCTGCCAGTTCTTCTACGAGTGTGGCAGTTGCAAAACCCTGCTACGCCCTAACCCCGGTGACTGCTGTGTGTTCTGTTCGTTTGGCACGGTGAAGTGCCCGCCGTTTCAGGAGCAGCGCGGATGCTGTGGTACGGCCTAACCTATGTTTATTCCGTTGATCAGACGCCCCTGACGCGCCTCCAACGGTGGTTATGGGAGGTTAGTGACATGTGGAATCACGCTCTGGTGCTCGTGATGGTCTACCTCACTATCACCCTCACCATCGGCTGGTTGTATACCATGGCTCTCCTGTATTGGCTTTGACCCAATTGGTGACGATCGGTCGGTCCGCATTTGGTGCCGTTTTCGGCAGCTAGCTTTGTCCCGATTACAGTCGTTGGGGAGTGCCTGCAATGGGTCGGTTGCTACTCTTGGTGACAGGCAGAAATCGGCCAAAAAGCGGACGCTCGCAATAGGCGGCTGTCGGCCAATAGCCGTAAGTAAAAAAATATTGTCTTCATGGCTATTTTCAGCACTTATAGGAAATATTCTTTTCCTTACTGCTGGCATTTTTGGACAAGGATTAAGTACGGGACAACAATCGCGCGTGCGGCCATAAACCGTCACCGTTCAGATTTGACCAACGCGCCTCGTATTCTGACCGGCAGAAAACGCCCCAAAGGCCTAGGTTCTGTACGAAAAGTCGGTGCGGGTAGAATCGCCGCCATGATTGGTTGGAGGCCCGCATGGCAAAAGGGGTACGACGCGGAGCACCTGCGTCAGTACTGCGACCGCTACCGCATGCAGCCGGTGATCCCACAGCGCACCATGAAGCGCAAACCCAACCCTGGGCTGCCCCGGCTGTTTGACCGTCCGAAGTACCGACAGCGGAACATCATCGAGCGGATGTTTGCCTGGCTGAAAGAGAGCCGGCGAATCGGCACCCGCTACGACAAGTTGGCCAAAAGCTTTGCCGCGATGGTCACGCTGGCCTGCACGCTTCGATGCCTACGGCATTACTTTTCGTACAAAACCTAGTAAAAACTGCGCAAAATCAGAACATTCTAGGTATCTGGATGCCAACTCACCAATACCTTGTCATAGTTGAAAATAGTCGGCATGGAGCAGTCAGTTATCATGCTCCATGCCGAGATGGGTTTATGTCAGCAGATTACGGTGCAGTTCGATAAACTGCGCAGGGGTCAGCAGGGGCTGGCCGATGATAGCGGTACCGATGCTGTCTAAACCTTCCAAGCGCCTTTCACGTTGGTCAATCTTTACTGCACTGAAATGCGAAAAATAGGAGCGATCGTGGTCCAGACCCAGCAGGGAGACGAAGTCCTCAACCGGGATCTGTTCAAAGCGCACCTCCTTGCCTAGAACAGTGCTCAGGAGGCCGGCTAGTTCCTGGTGGCTGTATTCTTCTGGCCCATGCAGTTCATAAGTCTGATGGCCATGCCCTTCAGGATTGGTCAGGATACCTGTAACGATGCGTCCGATATCACTTGCAGCCAAGGGAGCAAATCGGCTGTCAGGGTCGAATGGCGTGACATACCGGCCAAACCGAATCAGGGGCGCAATGTAGAGCATCCACTCGGCAAAGAAGGTAATACGCAGATGAGTGGTGGGGATCCCAGTCCAACTAAACACTTGCTCGGACATCCAGTGATTTAGGGTGGCCGGACTGCGCGCATCGGGACGTGATTGCTTTTGGGACAAATTTACAATGTGCTTTACCCCTTGTTCTCTTGCCGCTTGGGAAAATATCACTGCCGCTTCAACTAATCCCGCGGTTAGTGGATAGCAGAGGTATGCCCCATCAACGCCTTCCATTGCCGTGCGAACGTGCTTGAGGTTTAGCAGATCTCCTACAAAGACATTAGCACCCTGATCTTGAAGTTTTTGGGCGCGCGCATCTTCGCTGCGAACAAACGCATTTACTCGATGACCTTTCTCCAACAGGAATTTGACAGTCGGAGAACCTGTTGCGCCGGTAGCGCCTGTAACCAGAAAAGTTTTCATCAGTAAGCACCTCTAGTTGTAGGCAAGGGAACTTCATTAGAGACTCGAAGTTCCCCGCACATTGGGATCGTCACATGCTGGGTTGAGGGCACCACTTCTATCGACAGAATATTCAGTGATGCCACGGTTCCGGCGCAACAAATCAGACGGTTAACTGAGTTAAAAGCCGGAGTTAGACCAAGTTGATTTCAACATCGATATTGCCGCGAGTCGCCTTCGAATAGGGACAGGTAGAGTGCGCAGTATCGACCAGCGAGCGAGCAACTTCGGGATCTACACCGGGGATGCTGACATTGAGGCGTGCTTGTAGGAAATATGCGTTGCCGTTGATGCCGAGATCCACTTCGGCATCAACGGTCACATCCGTGGGGCGCGTTACTTTCAGCGTGACAGCGGCTTTTCCAATGGCCTCGATGAAGCACGATGACCAACCAGCAGCTAGCAACTGCTCGGGGTTGGTGCCAGCGCCGGAGGATCCTGGAGTCGACAACTTTATGTTCAGACGACCATCGTCGCTGTGCGACTCGCCAGCACGCCCTCCGGTGGTGTGAGTTTTTCCGGTGTAAAGTACGTTTTCGATTTGGTTGATCATGGGGATACCTTATCAATTGGATGTGTGCCATTTATTTGCGAGTGTAATCGGGCAATGGCGTAAACCCGATATAGCTAAATAGTTAACTTGCAGATGCAGGCGTGCCCCTACATTTGAATCAGTGGAAACTCTGAGTCAAATCTTCCACACGAATTCAAAGCTCTAAAGCACTTAGGATTTGTTTGCGAATACACCTAAACTAGTTTTGACAAGTAGAGATATGTTCACGTCTTCTATCAGCTTGGTTTCAACGCCAGGTCGTTGCCGTCGCTGAGATCGGCTTCAAGTACTTCAACCGTCCGCTGAGTCTCTCGGGTGATGCGGTTAGCCAGGGCATTAAGACGTTCGCGATTACGGGCCACGAGGATCAAGTCGTAGCCGCGACGCGCCAGACAGTCTGCGTAGGTCGCACCGATACCGAATGAGGCTCCGGTGATGAGTGCGCTGCTGGGATGTGCGTGAGCCATGTTGGATCTCCGAGGGAGAGTGAACCTGAAGCTGATATTGCACCGATTTGACGGCGGCCTAAATGACGTTTATGGTCGTCTTTTAGGACATCGGAGGAAAAGCGTATGCACCGCATCGGCTATCTGCTGACGGATGGGTTCCAGATGCTTACATTGGGGACGCAGACGGTGTTCGAATACGCTAATTTCGTTGTGAAGAGCCCTTTCTACACGATAGGGATTTTCTCGCCGGCTGGTGGCCTGGTGCGCTCGTCGCTGGGGCTCGCAGTTGATACGCGCCCAATGGAGGCGCCCAGACTGGCTGACACGTGGATCATCGTCGGGGTCCCCGATCCACTGACCGCGGAGCCTGTGGAGACCGTGTTGGACTTCGTGCGACAGGCCGGTAGTCAGGCACGGCGCACCGCTGGCGTCTGCACCGGTGGCTTCATATTGGCCGAGGCCGGTCTGCTCGATGGGCGCCGCGCCACGACCCACTGGTTTTTCGCCCAAGAAATGCAAAAGCGCTATCCGAACATCGATGTCGACGATGACCGCATCTACATTATCGACGGACCAATCTGGACCTCTGCCGGCATGACCGCAGGACTCGACCTCGCCCTAGGTATGGTAGAAAAGGACCTTGGGGCAGACGTAGCGCGTTCGGTTGCGCACAATTTAGTGATGCACCAGCGCCGTTCGGGTGGGCAATCGCAACATTCAGAGATGCTTGACTTGGCCCCTAAGTCGGATCGCATCCAGAACGTGCTGAACTATGTGCGTCAAAACCTGACGCGGCCGCTCAGCGTAGAGGAGTTGGCAGAGACCGCACACTTGAGCCCGCGCCAATTCACCCGAGTGTTCACCGCGGAAACAGGGCAATCGCCAGCGAAGGCCATCGAAGGTCTGCGGCTGGAGGCTGCGCGGTTAATGATCGAACAAAGCCGCCACTCTCTAGAAATGATCGCGAGGGAAACCGGGTTTCGCGATCGTCGACACATGCGCGAAGCTTTTATGCGAGGTTATGGTGTGCCCCCCCAGGCGGTGCGCCAGGATGCTCGAGGTGTCGCGCTTTAGCTACGGTAACTGGGTCAATGCCGACCCGTACGCGAGATTCGATGAAAAGCCCCTCCCTCAGTAACCCTGATTGCTCTGAGTTTCGCCGGCCTGGGAGGGGGCATATTGATTGCGATAAGAGTCATTTGGCGCCCGTAGCCCTAGGTTTTGTACGAAAAGTAATGCCGTAGGCATCGAAGCGTGCAGGCCAGCGTGACCATCGCGGCAAAGCTTTTGGCCAACTTGTCGTAGCGGGTGCCGATTCACCGGCTCTCTTTCAGCCAGGCAAACATCCGCTCGATGATGTTCCGCTGTCGGTACTTCGGACGGTCAAACAGCCGGGGCAGCCCAGGGTTGGGTTTGCGCTTCATGGTGCGCTGTGGGATCACCGGCTGCATGCGGTAGCGGTCGCAGTACTGACGCAGGTGCTCCGCGTCGTACCCCTTTTGCCATGCGGGCCTCCAGCCAATCATGACGGCGATTCTACCCGCACCGACTTTTCGTACAGAACCTAGGATACTGAGAGACGGTTTTATTCACCTTATTTCCCCAGCCTCCTGCACACTTGGCTTTTCGTCGCCGAGACATGTCTGCAGATAAATTATGATTTTTTGCATAATTGCGAATTAAGCCAATAACCTAGGCTTTTCTGCCAGCCACTACCAGAAAATGGCAATAAAAATCTAAAGCATCTAGCCGTTAAACTATTCTGGCATCTGCCTTTTTGCTCTTGCTCCGCGTATTTCAACTTTTGCTCTGGCTACAGCAGCTTGTTTGGTCGATTTCTGTCTGTCGCAACCGTCAGATTTGGGTCGATTTCAGCCGGTTGTCGCAGGCAGAAATCGGCCCAGAGTGTGTAAAAACGCATTAGGGCCTTGTCGGCGCGAAGAGCCGACGGCTGTTCGCTGAGTGAGTCCGCTTAAGGCACCATAGTTGATCAATATCGCATCGGTGCCCTTCAGCAAGGTTCTACA
>NZ_JAHBDE010000033.1:0-330637 GCF_019956175.1 Pseudomonas sp. BF-R-30
GCGGCTACTCATCGAGGGCCGAGCGTTGTTAGCGCAACGCTCACTACGAGCCCGGATACATTAGCGCAAGCCAGCTTTACCGAAAACAGCCCATGGGGTTGCAGGAGATGGGCTGACCATACATTTTTATGGCTTGAAGTTTGTTCTTGAGCTTGCACCCGATTCTGTAACTGCAGCGTCTGGTCGATCGCTTTCACTTTGACGTTCATGCGATTAACGCAACACTGTCGAGCCCCTGTGGGAGCGGGCTTGCCCGCGAAGGCATCACCTCGGTCTTTAGTAGGCCGAGGCATACGGATCACCTCAAACCCTGAACTTGCCCACCAGCATCTGCAAATGCGTCCCCAACCGCGCCAGCTCAACGCTGGACGCCGCGGTCTCTTCACTGGCTGCCGAGGTCTGATCCGACACGTCACGCACATTCAGCACACTGCGGTTGATCTCCTCCGCCACGGCGCTTTGCTGTTCGGCAGCCGCGGCGATCTGCTGGTTCATCGCCTGGATCGCCGACACCGTGCGGGTGATGCTTTCCAGTGAGCCACCGGCGCGGCGGGTCAGTTCGACGCTGCTGTCGGTCAGGGTGCGGCTGTTGTCCATGATGGTCGCCACTTGCTGGGTGCCGTTTTGCAGGCCTACGATCAGTTCCTCGATCTCTTCGGTGGACTTCTGTGTGCGCTGGGCCAGGCTGCGGACTTCGTCGGCGACCACGGCAAAACCGCGCCCGGCCTCACCGGCACGGGCGGCTTCAATCGCGGCGTTGAGAGCCAGCAGGTTGGTTTGCTGGGCCACGGACTTGATCACGTCGAGCACGCTGCCGATCTTGTCGCTTTCGCGCTTGAGTTCGCCCATGGCCTCGGTGGAGTGACCGACTTCCGCGGCCAGGCGTTCGATCTGGGCGATGGCTTCGCCGACGACTTTGTCGCCCTCCCGGGCCTGCTGATCGGCGGCGACGGCGGCTTCGGAGGCTTCTTCGGCGTTGCGCGCAACTTCCTGCACGGTGGCGGCCATTTCGTTCATGGCGGTTGCGACCTGATCGGTTTCGACCTTCTGACTGTTGACCCCGGCGCTGGTCTGCTCGGTGACGGCAGACAGCTCTTCAGCGGCGCTGGCGATCTGCGTGACGCCATCGCTGATGCCGCCGATCAGTTCGCGCAGACCTTGGGTCATGCTTTGCATGGCCCGCTGCAACTGGCCGAGTTCGTCGCGGCGCTGCGATGTCAGGTTGTGCGTCAGGTCGCCACTGGCGACGCGCTGGGCCACGATCAGGGTCTGGTTCAATGGAATGATGATCTGTCGGGTGATCGCCCAGGCGGCCAGCAGGCCGAAGGCGATGGCCAGCACGGTGGCGAGGGTCAGCATGTTCTTGGCATGGGCGGCGTCGGTGTCACGCACGACGGTTTGCGAGACGGTGAGTTTCTGGCTCATGTCCAACAGGATGTCGCCTTGGGTGGACATGCGTGCCAGGGCCTTGGCGCTGGCCACCTGGGAGTCGCGGAACTGGCTGACGGCGGCGCGATAGGCCTTCAGCGAGTCAGTTGCCTGTTGCAGGTTGGCGATGTGTTCTTCGGGCAGTTTGGTCGGCAAACTCTCGAGGTTCTTCAGGGCGTTGTCGATCGCGTCGAGGGCTGGCTGTTCGGCTTCGCTCTTACCGCTGTAGGTGTAGCCGCGAACCTGGAAGCGCGCTTGCTGGATCAGTTTGCTCAGGTCGATCACGCTGTTGAACGCCGCTACGCTGTCACCTTGCAGCATGGATTTTTCCACTTCGGCGACGCGGGCCACGGCATTGTCGGCAGTGGCGCCGAGTTTGCTGCGGGCGTCTTCACGCTGGGCGCCGGCCTGGGTCATGTCGTTGAAGGCGCGGCGGTATTCGGCGACAGCGGCCAGTTGTTGATCGACCATGGCCGTATCGGCCGGTTGCTCGATCAGGCCTCGGGCGGTCTGCAGGCCGCTTTCGAGTTTGCCCAACAGATCGTTGACGGCGCCGGGACCTTGTTCGCCGCGACGCATTTCGTAATCCTGGCGTGCAATGCGCAGGTCCTTGGTCAGGTCGTTGAGGCTGGCGATGAACCCCAGCTTATCGCCGCGGCTGGTCACGCCGCTCAGGCCGCTCCAGCCGGTGAAGGTGATCAGCAGGGTCAGCAGCAGCACCAGACCGAAGCCGATCCCCAGCTTGCGTTTGACGCTGACGTTTCCCAGATTCTCGGCTAGCCATTGGTACATGCTGAAACTCCCCGGACCACAATTTGGTTTTATGGGGGGTGTATCGGCAGGAGGGCTGGATTCTGTAGGTGACTCCCGATGTACGGGCAAGTGATCATCTGTGGCAAATGTTGACCTGTGGGAGCGAGCTTGCTCGCGATGGCGTTGTGTCAGGCAACATGGATGTCGACTGTTAATCCGCTATCGCGAGCAAGCTCGCTCCCACAGGGACAGTGTCTGGATTTAAAAGAGGCGTGCCAGCAGCGCGGTCACGGCGGTTTCGACGCGAAGGATGCGCTCGCCCAGTTGCACCGGTTGCAGACCGGATTTGCCCAGCAGGTCGATCTCGTAGGGAATCCAGCCACCCTCTGGGCCGATGGCCAGGGTCACCGGTTCGCTGAGTGCGCGAGGGCAGGGCGGGTAATTGCCCGGATGCCCCACCAGGCCGAGGGTGCCTTCGGTCATCGCGGGCAGACGGTCTTCGACGAAGGGCTTGAAGCGCTTCTCGATCACGACTTCCGGCAACACGCTGTCCCGCGCCTGTTCCAGGCCGAGGATTAACTGCTCGCGAATCGCCTCTGGCTCCAGGAACGGGGTCTGCCAGAAGCTCTTCTCGACGCGATAGCTGTTGACCAGCACGACCCGTGGCACACCCATGGCCGCCACGGTCTGGAACACCCTGCGCAGCATCTTGGGCCTTGGCAGGGCCAATACCAGGGTCAATGGCAGCTTGGCCGGTGGTGGCTGGTCGAGGGTGACGCGCAATTCCGCTTCGTCGGCGTCCAGGCGCAGTACTTCGGCCGAACCCATCAAGCCGCCGATTCGCCCGACGCGCATGCTGTCACCGACTTCGCAGCGGTGGACTTCCTGCATGTGGGTCAACCGGCGATCACGCAGGATCGCGCGGTCGGCCGCAATGAAATCGGCCTCTTCGAGGAGCAGCAGGTTCACGCTTGGGTCGCTGGCGGCTGGTCGTTGTGATCGTCAGCCGGTTGGTCTTCCGGGTGGTCGCCGCGCTTGCTGATCAGGCTGCCGAACAGGATGCCGATCTCGAACAACAGCCACATCGGAACGGCCAGCAGGGTCTGCGAGAAGATGTCCGGCGGCGTCAGGATCATGCCGACCACGAAGCAGCCGATGATCACGTACGGACGGATTTTCTTCAGGTATTTGACATCGACCACGCCGATCCACACCAGCAGCACCACGGCCACCGGAATCTCGAACGCTACGCCAAAGGCGAAGAACAACGTCATGACGAAATCGAGGTAACTGGTGATGTCGGTCATCATTTCCACGCCGGCCGGGGTGGCGGCAGCGAAGAACTTGAAGATCAGCGGGAACACCAGGAAATAGGCGAAGGCCATGCCGGCGTAGAACAGAAAGATGCTGGAGACCAGCAAGGGCACGGCGATGCGCTTTTCATGCTTGTACAGGCCGGGGGCGATGAAACCCCAGATCTGGTGCAGGATCACCGGAATGGCCAGGAACAGCGAGACCATCATCGTCAGCTTCAGTGGCGTCAGGAACGGCGACGACACGTCAGTGGCAATCATCGTCGCGCCAGCGGGCAGGTATGCGCGCAACGGCGTGGAGACGAAGGTGTAGATCTGCTGGGTGAAGGCGAACAGCCCGGCAAAGATGATGAAGATCGCCGCTACGCAGCGCAGCAGACGGGTACGCAACTCGGTGAGGTGCGAAACCAGCGGCATGTGCTGGTCGTTTTCAGGGAGATCGCTCATGGGGCTCGCGGCGGCAAAGTGGTGTCATTGGGCGCTGGCGTTGTCGGCGCGGCGGCTGGAGCAACGGGTTCAACCGGCATCGCTGCCACAACAGGCGCAGGTTCCGCCGTCGGAGCAGGTGTCGGGTCGACAGCCGCGGCAGGCGCAAGAATCGTCTGCGTACCCACATGTTCCACCGGCGTCGGCTCCTGCTGGGTCGGCGTGAAGATTTTCCGCGCCTCCTGCTCAAGCGACAGGATGTGCTCGTTGTGCAGTTGCCGACGAATCTCGTCGGCACCGATTTCACGTTCAACTTCCTGTTTGATTGCGTTGAAGCTGCGCTTCAGGCGCCCGACCCACAGGCCGGCGGTGCGCGCAGCGCCCGGCAAGCGCTCGGGACCCAGCACCAGCAGGGCGACGAGGCCGACGAGCAGCAGTTCAGAGAAGCTGATACCAAACATTAGTCAGTGCTCACACGTCTTTGCGGATCGGCTCTTCGACTTTCTGTGCCTGCACGTCGATGGTGTGCGGCTGGTTCACGGATGCCTGTGGCTGAACCGGAGGAACCGGTTGGGCCGGGGTCGCGTTCGGGTCGGCCGGTTTTTCATCGTCGTTCATGGCTTTGCGGAAGCCCTTGATCGACTCGCCGACGTCAGTGCCGAGGTTTTTCAGTTTCTTGGTGCCGAACACCAGTACCACGACAACCAGGATGACGACCCAGTGTTTCCAGTCAAAAATGCCCATGCTGCTGCTCCTCTCTAATAGTTATTCAGGCGGACGGGCGCGAGGCTTTCTCGGCGTGTCCGGAGAGACCGAAACGACGGTCCAGTTCATCGAGTACAGCCTGTGGATGCTGCCCCAATTGGGCGAGCATGACCATGCTGTGGAACCACAGGTCGGCGGTTTCGTAGATCACATCGCTGCAGTCGCCGCTGACGGCGGCGTCCTTGGCGGCGATGATGGTTTCGACCGACTCTTCGCCGACTTTTTCCAGAATCTTGTTCAAGCCCTTGTGGTACAGGCTGGCGACATACGAGCTGTCGGCGGCGGCGCCTTTGCGCTCCTCCAGTACCTCGGCGAGGCGGGTGAGAGTGTCACTCATGTTTGTGCCCTGCGGAATAGATGGCGTGCGGATCTTTCAGGACCGGGTCGACGGTTGTCCAGTCGCCGTTCTCATAGACGCGGTAGAAGCAGCTCTGGCGGCCGGTATGACAGGCGATGTCACCGATCTGTTCGACCATCAGGATGATGACGTCGGCGTCGCAGTCCAGGCGCATCTCGTGCAGGGTTTGCACGTGGCCGGACTCTTCGCCCTTGCGCCACAGCTTGCCACGGGAACGTGACCAGTAAATGGCACGGTTCTCGGCAGCGGTCAGTTCCAGTGCTTCGCGGTTCATCCAGGCCATCATCAGGACGCGCCCGGTCTTGTGATCCTGGGCAATGGCCGGCACCAGGCCGTCAGCGTCCCACTTGATCTCGTCCAGCCAGTTTTTCATCTTCGACTCCGACAGCGGGCTCGACACTTCAATAGCCGAGCTCAGGCGTTCAAACAGTGTGCCAGTCGTTCACACAACTGGCTATCGGCGCACGACCAGATACAAACCGACCGCCATCATGATTCCCGCCGGCCAATAGGCCAACTGGTTCAGCGGTCCGCCAGCGGCAAGGACGGCGCCACCGGCCAGATGGGCCGTACCGAGCAGGCGCAGGAACCAGTCGTCACGGCGTCGATGCCACGGTGGCGGCGGGTCGTAGGCGTGGGGTTGGGACATGCGTTCGAGCAGGTCGCGGGCCATGTTGGCCAGGTGCGGGATCTGTTCGAACTGGCTGTGCACGTTGCCGAGCAGGGCTTTGGGGCTGACCCGCTCGCGCATCCAGCGTTCGAGGAATGGCTGAGCGGTGTTCCACAGATCGAGGTCCGGGTACAGCTGACGGCCCAGGCCTTCGATGTTCAACAGGGTTTTTTGCAGCAGGACCAGCTGTGGCTGCACTTCCATGTTGAAGCGGCGCGCAGTCTGGAACAGGCGCATCAGCACCTGACCGAAGGAAATATCTTTTAACGGTTTTTCGAAGATCGGCTCGCACACGGTACGGATCGCCGCTTCGAATTCGTTGAGCTTGG
Organism: Pseudomonas sp. BF-R-30; assembly: GCF_019956175.1. Taxonomy (NCBI): domain Bacteria; kingdom Pseudomonadati; phylum Pseudomonadota; class Gammaproteobacteria; order Pseudomonadales; family Pseudomonadaceae; genus Pseudomonas; species Pseudomonas sp. BF-R-30. The sequence continues at coordinate 6,043 of NZ_JAHBDE010000033.1, forward strand.
TTTCCGCCGGCACCCAGCCCGAATCGATGTGCAACTGCGCCACGCGACGGTAATCGCGCTTGAAGAAGGCGAACAGGTTGCGCGCCAGGTAATCCTGGTCTTCCGGGGTCAGGCTGCCGACGATGCCGCAGTCGATCGCAATGTACTGCGGGCTCCACGGATTCACGGTGCTGACGAAAATGTTGCCGGGGTGCATGTCGGCGTGGAAGAAACTGTCGCGGAACACCTGGGTGAAGAAAATCTCCACGCCACGCTCGGCGAGCATTTTCATGTCCGTGCGCTGGTCGGCCAGAGTCGCCAGATCGGTAACCTGAATACCGTAGATGCGTTCCATCACCAGCACTTTCGGCCGGCACCAGTCCCAATAGACTTGCGGGACGTACAGCAGCGGCGAGCCGTCGAAGTTGCGCTTCAACTGGCTGGCGTTGGCCGCCTCGCGCAGCAGGTCGAGTTCGTCGTAGATGGTTTTTTCATAATCGCTGACCACGTCCACCGGGTGCAGCAGGCGCGCATCGGCCGAGAGTTTTTCGGCGGCGCGGGCGAGGATGAACAGCCACGCCAGGTCCTGGGCAATCACCGGTTTGAGGCCCGGGCGGATCACCTTGACCACCACTTCTTCACCGGTTTTCAGTTGCGCGGCGTGCACCTGCGCCACCGAGGCCGAGGCCAGCGGTTCGACGTCGAAACGGCTGAAGACTTCGCTGATTTTCTTGCCCAGCTGTTCTTCGATCAGCTTGACCGACACTTGCGAGTCGAATGGCGGTACGCGGTCCTGCAGCTTCATCAGTTCGTCGGCGATGTCCTCGGGCAACAGGTCGCGGCGAGTGGACAGGATCTGCCCGAACTTGATGAAGATCGGCCCCAGGTCCTGCAACGCCAGGCGCAAACGCGCGCCACGGCTCAGGTCCAGGGTCTTGCGCGGAAACCAGCGCCACGGCAAGGCGTAACGCAGCGCCCGTAAGAACCAGGGCAGCGGCAGGGCGAACAGCAGGTCATCGAGGCGGTAGCGGATCACGACGCGCTGGATGCGCAACAGACGGCGGACGGCAAGCAGCTTCATGCGTTATCGCTTGGGTCGAGGGATCGGGAAAGGCGCTCGAAACGCGCCTCGAGACGTTCAAGATCAAGCTTGATCTGGTCCAGTTCACTGAATCGCGCTTCGGCTTCGCGCTGACCGACGAGGGTGCGCGATTCTTCGGCCAGGTATTCGCCCAGGTTCTGGTTGAGGCTGGCGAACCCTTGCTGATACCAGCGGGCGCGGCTGCGCAGGTGACCGCCGACCAGTTGCGTGGCCACAGGTCCCAGCCAGCGCGAGAGTTCGTACTCCCAATCCAGCTCCAGGTCCTGGAGGATCGCCGCCAGTTCCAGCAGCACGCCGCTGTCGCCGTCGAGTTCGACTTCAGGGGCGTGCAGGACCGAGGTCTTGTCCTTGCTCATCGCCAGTTTCAACAGGCTCGAGGCCGGTGCACGCAAGGTGCAGTCGGCGCCGGTTTCCCACTGGGAGGCGAGCATCAGGCCTTCGTCGCTGGGCAGGATGAACAGTTGCAGCACCGGGCTGCGGCAATCGACGGCAATCACTTTGCCGGTCAAATGCGCCAGCCGCGGCAGCGCCGTGCTGTCGAGACGCAGCACCCGGTTCAGGCCGAGTTCAACGCTGGCGAGCAGGCCGGCGAGCAGCATCAGGGCTTGATGCCGCGGTGCAGGGCAACGATGCCTGCGGTCATGTTGTGATAGGTCACGCGGTCGAAACCGGCCTCGACCATCATCGACTTCAGGGTTTCCTGGTTCGGGTGCATGCGGATCGATTCGGCCAGGTAGCGATAGCTTTCCGAGTCGTTGGTGATCAGCTTGCCCATCAGCGGCATGAAGGCGAACGAGTAAGCATCGTAGGCCTTGGACATCAGTGCGTTGGTCGGCTTGGAGAACTCCAGTACCAACAAGCGGCCGCCCGGCTTGAGCACGCGCAGCATCGAGCGCAGGGCATCTTCCTTGTGGGTCACGTTGCGCAGGCCGAAGGCGATGGTCACGCAGTCGAAATGGTTGTCCGGGAACGGCAGTTTTTCCGCGTCGGCCTGGACGAATTCGACGTTGCCGGCCACACCGAGGTCCAGGAGGCGGTCACGACCGACCTTGAGCATGGATTCGTTGATGTCGGCCAACACGACCTGGCCGGTAGGGCCTACCAGGTGCGAGAATTTTCTGGTCAGGTCGCCAGTGCCGCCGGCGATGTCGAGCACGCGGTTACCGGCACGAACGCCCGACAGTTCGATCGCGAAACGCTTCCACAGACGGTGCATGCCGCCCGACAGAAGGTCGTTCATCAGGTCGTACTTGGCGGCTACCGAGTGGAAAACCTCAGCGACTTTTTCCGCTTTCTGGCTTTCCGGAACGTTTTTGAAGCCGAAGTGAGTGGTGGGTTCGGCATCGCTGCCTTTGCGCTGATCAGTCATATCGCTGTCACCAAAAGAGAATGCGCGACATTCTAATCCCCAAGGCATGCTTTGTCTTGGCAAGGCTGAAGGTAAGATGGGCAACCATCGGGACGTTTTGACGCAGCAGAGGTCAAGATGCCTCGGGAAAGCATCCATAAAGCAGGAGTCATTTGATGGCCCGTATTAGTGTTGAACGTGCCCATGGCCTGGGTAAGGAAGCAGCTCGCGAGAAGGCCGACAAGCTGGCGCAGAAACTTTCCGATCAGTATGGCCTGGAGCCGCAGTGGTCCGGCGACACCCTCAACCTCAAGCGCTCGGGTGTGAAGGGTGCGGTGCATGTCAGTGAAGATTCGATCAAGGTCGACGTGGAACTGGGCCTGATGATGTCGGCCATGAGCGGCATGATCAAAGCGGAAATCGAAAAGGCACTCGACAAGGCCCTGGCCTGATTTCCGAATGAAATCACATCTCCTGTGGGAGCGGGCTTGCTCGCGAAAGCGGTATGTCATTGAGCATTTATGTCGACTGACACACTGCCTTCGCGAGCAAGCCCGCTCCCACATTTGTTTTGTGGTGCCTCTGCTGTTTATGTCAGTTGTTAGGGTGCCGTTTCTAATTTTTCTCCCTACTTTGTGCCAGAGCCCGACACTTTCCCGGGCAGTTCCTCAAACCTTCTGCGCGTGAGGTGCACCATGGCCAAAGTTATTTTGAAGAAAAAAATCGACCCGTCGACCGGCACGCTGGGCGACGTCAAATCCTATGCCCGCAAGATCTGGCTGGCAGGCCTGGGTGCCTACGCCAAGGTCGGCCAAGAGGGCAGCGAGTACTTTCAGGAGCTGATCAAGGCTGGTCAGGTTGTTGAAAAGAAAGGCAAAAAGGTAGTCGCTGAGAAGCTTGAAGCGGCCAATGCCGAGATCGATGAAGCCAAGAGTGAAGTCAGCACTTTCAAAGGCAAGGTCGAGGTTCAACTCGACAAGGTCGAGAAGGCGTTCGACACGCGTGTCGCAAGTACCTTGAATCGTATCGGTATTCCGTCTAAACATGACGTTGAGACACTCTCTGCTAAGCTCGATGAGCTGACGGCATTGCTCGAACGTGTCGCGCGTAAATCTTAAGGAGAACGGGATGGCTGTTAAAAAGAAAACCGAAAAAGAAGGCAGCTCGTGGATCGGGAAGGTTGAAGATTACTCCCGAAAAATCTGGCTGGCTGGTTTAGGCGTGTACTCGAAGATCGACACTGACGGCAGCAAACTCTTCGATGCATTGGTTAAGGACGGCGAGAAAGCCGAGAAGCTCACCAAGAGCGCTGTTGGCAAGACTGTCGACGCCGCCAAGGACTCCGCTTCTTCGGCCAAGTCGCGCATCAGCGGCGTGAAAGATCGCGCACTGGGCAAGTGGGATGAGCTGGAAGGTGCTTTCGACAAGCGTCTGAACAGCGCCATTTCGCGTCTGGGCGTACCGAGCCGCAACGAGGTCAAGGCACTGCACAGCAAGGTCGAAACCCTGACCAAGCAAATCGAAAAACTGACCGGTGCCAAGGTTGCGCCTGTTGCGGCGAAAACCGCGGCAGCCAAACCTGCTGCCAAAACCGCAGCCAAGCCACTGGCAAAAGCAGCGGCTAAACCTGCTGCCAAGCCTGCGGCTAAAACTGCAGCCGCCAAACCGGCCGCAGCCAAACCTGCAGCCAAGCCGGTGGCTGCAAAAGCCGCCGCCAAACCAGCGGCTAAACCGGCCGCCAAGCCAGCTGCGAAAACTGCAGCGGCCAAACCCGCTGCGGCGAAAAAACCAGCGGTGAAAAAGCCGGCAGCTCCAAAGGCCGCCGCGCCAAAACCAGCAGTGGCAGCTGCCAAACCGGCAACGCCGGCAGCTCCGGTCAGCGCTTCGAACTCCGCTACCGCACCGACCCCTGCGGTCACCCCGACTGTCGCGCCAGCTCCATCGACGCCAACCAGTCAGTCCTGATTTTCAGGGCTCAAGAAAACGCCCGGCCTGTGAAGGTCGGGCGTTTTTGTTTGTGTGCGAATCTCTGACCGACACAAGCCCAATGTGGGAGCGAGCTTGCTCGCGATGAGGCCATCACATTCAACATTGATGTTGGCTGATTCGCCGCCATCGCGAGCAAGCTCGCTCCCACAGGGTTGGTGGGTGTCAGGGTTATTCGTGGTCTTCCAGGTACTCCATCGCCATCTGTTCGGTCGCAGCCTTCATCGATGGCAGCAGGTGCGGCGCCACCAGCATCATGATCTGGTAAACCACCAATCGCACCTCGCCCTGACGATCAAGAATCCGCTGATAGTCCAGTGAGAAAAGCAACGTCATGGTGATCTGCTCCACCAGTTGCCCCAGTGCCTGGGTATCGCTGACCAGCAGCCCTTGCGCCTTCAATCGTGCCAGCAGCGACGCCAGTGTGCGCTTGAGTGCATTGAGCAGATTGCGAATGCCCTTGGCCAGTTTCGGCAGGCGCCCGGCGAGGTTCGACAGATCCTGGAACAGGAACCGGTAGTGGGACAGGCGTTCGACGATCAGGTGCAGGAACAGCCAGTATTCTTCGGGTGCCAGTTCGGCATCGGCCGGTGGATCGAGCAAGGGAGCCAGTTCGCCCTGGAAACGCTCGAACAGCCCGAGAATCAGAGGCTCCTTGCCGTGGAAGTGGTAGTAGAGGTTGCCCGGGCTGATGCCCATCTCATTGGCAACTTCCATGGTGGAGACATTCGGTTCGCCCTTCTGATTGAACAACTGCAGGGCACATTCGAGGATCCGGTCGCGGGTTTTCATCCAGTCTTCTTAATGATCGGGTCTTGCCACGGCCGACAGTGGCCGTGGCTCGTTGAACGTCAGCGCACGCGCACGTAAGTACCGGGTGCTGCCTCCATCGGTGGATAGTTCTGGTTGCCGAGCGCCATGTGGGTTTCCTTCTGCGCACCGGAGCGTTCCTGAATCCAGCCAAGCCATTGGGTCCACCAACTGCCATCGACACGCTTGGCGTCGTAGTACCAGGCCCGTGGGTCGCTGCTGAATTTGTCGTTCTCGACGTAGTTGGCTTTCGGGTTGCTCGGCGGGTTGAGGATGCTCTGCACATGGCCGCTGTTGGACAGCACGAAGCGCCGCTCGCCACCGAGCAACAGCGTCGAGCGATACACCGCGTCCCACGGCGTGATGTGATCGTTGATGCCGGCGACGCTGAAGCTGTCGACGGTGACCTTCTGCAAGTCGATCGGCGTGCCACACACTTCCAGGCCGCCCGGGTGAGTCAGCGGGTTGTGCTTGAAGAAGTCCAGCAGGTCACCATGCAGGGCGGCCGGCAGGCGCGTGTTGTCGTTGTTCCAGTAGAGAATGTCGAACGCCGGTGGCTCCTTGCCCAACAGGTAGTTGTTGACGAAGTAGCTCCAGATCAAATCGTTGGGGCGCATCCAGGCGAAGACCTTGGCCATGTCGCGGCCGTCCAGTACACCTTTCTGATAGGAGCGGCGTTTGGCGGCTTCCAGAGTCTGTTCGTCGGCGAACAGCGTTGCGGGGCTGTCCATCTGGCTGTCGAGCAGGCTCACCAGGTAAGTTGCGCTGGACACCCTGCGCAGCTGCCGTTTGGCCTGCAGGTGTCCTTGCAGCGCGGCGATGGTCAGACCGCCGGCGCAAGCGCCCATCAGGTTGACCTCCCGTGCGCCGGTGATCGCCCGGCAGACATTCATGGCCTCTTCTACGGCTTCTACGTAGGTCGAGAGCCCCCATTCGCGGTGACGCACATCCGGGTTGCGCCAGCTGATCATGAAGGTTTGAAGGCCGTTTTTCAGCGCGTACTGGACGAAGCTGTTGTGGGGGCTCAGGTCGAAAATGTAGTACTTGTTGATTTGTGGCGGCACCACCAGCAGGGGCTTGGAATACTGCTTTTCGCTCATCGGTTTGTACTGGATCAACTCCAGCAGTTCGTTGCGAAACACCACGGCTCCGATGGAGGTGGCGACCGTCTTGCCAACCTCGAATGCTTGCTTGGTGACTTGCCGGGGCAGGCCGTCGTTGTGCAGCAGATCGTCCACCAAATGGCTGATGCCACGTACCAGGCTGTTACCGCCGGAATTGAAGAGCTCCTTGACCGCCAGTGGATTGAGCAGGGTGTTGGAGGGTGATACGGCGTCGTTGAGCAAGGTGAACGCAAAGTGGGCACGGGCGCGGTCGTCCGGGCTCATGTCGCTCTCGTCGATCCAGCTCTTGACCTGTTTCTGCCAGCTAAGATAAGCCTGCAGGCTGCGCCGATAAAACGGGTTGAGGCTCCATGCCGGATCGGTGAAGCGAGCGTCCTGCGGGTTGGTCGGGTGCAGGGTTTCGCCCAGCAGCACACGACCAAGTTGGCCGCCGAGTTTGAGGGCATGTCGGGCACTGTGCACCGGATTGCGCAAGCCATGGGCGGCCACACTACGCAGGGTCGATAACAGATCCCGACCGCGCAGGCCGGTAATCGCACTCTGTGCATTGATGAACGCGGCGGGAGTCGGTAAGGAATCCCTCGCTGGTTTCTCGCGCATGAGTCAACACTCCTTCGTCTTCAGGCTAAAAACAAACACACCGAACCAGAACACCATAGACGCTGTAACGGGTTGTTGCGCGGCGTGGCGTCCTGCCGGCCGCTGACGCAGCGGTTTAGCTGCCCAATGGCGCCGGACGCGGATGCATCACCGCGCGCTGGCGCTCCTCCTCCAGGAATTTCATGATGATCGGGGCCACCGCTTCGGCCCGGGTAATCAGGAACAAATGCCCGTCATCGATGATGTGCAACTGGGCGTTGGGGATCCGCCAGGCCAGCAAGCGCATGTTGACCAACGGGATCAGCGGGTCATCGTCGCCGGCCAGTACCAGGGTCGGCTGGCGGATCTTGTGCAACCAGTGGATGCTGGTCCAGCCGAGGCCGGCGAACAGCTGCCAGTAGTATCCGAGCTTGCCCGCTGAACGCACCTTGGCCGCATGGCTCGCGGCCAGCGTCGGGTCGCGACGGAAAGCGCCGCCGTAGATCATCGGCGCAATGCGGATCACGTGGGACGGTTGGATGTAGCGTCGCGGGCTGGCCATCATCCACAGCACTTTCGGCTTGCCCGGTACCATCACCGCACCCGCCGCCGTTGCCGCCAGCACGAGTTTCTTGCAGCGCTCCGGATAGTCGTAGGCGAACTGTTGAGCCAGGGCGCCCCCCCAGGACACGCCGATGACGTTGACCTGTCCGTAGTCGAGATAGTCGAGCATCCGCGCTGTGAGCTTCGCAAGGCTCGGAAAACGATACGGCCGGTTTGGTGTCGACGAACCGCCGACGCCGGGTACGTCGAAGGCGATGACTTCCAGGTCCGGGTCCAGTGCCGCGATGAACGGGAACACCAGCTCCAGGTTGGCGCCGATGCCGTTGAAAATCAGCAGGGGCGTCAAGTGAGGCTTGCCGGGGCGTACCGCCGTGCGGAGCGTCTGGCCATCCAGATCGACGGTACGGAAAATGAAGGGTTGCGGCATGCTTCTGGCCCTGTGGGTCGCTTTCTCAAATTCTTCCTCGATCCCCTTGTGGGAGCGGGCTTGCTCGCGAATGCGTCAGGTCAATCGACATCAATGTTGAATGATCTATCGCTTTCGCGAGCAAGCCCGCTCCCACAGTAGGGCGAGGTGTGTCAGTTACCGCTCATGCACGTAAGTGCCCGGTGCGGCTTCCCCTTCCGGGTAGGCCTTGTTGCCCAGTTTTGCCGGTGCTTTTTTCAGGTTGCCCGAACGCTGTGCCTGCCACGCCTGCCAATGCAGCCACCAGGAGTCGGCGTGCTTGGTCGACTCTTCCTGCCAGTCATCGGCATTGACGGGCATTTCAGTGCTGGTCATGTAGCGCGATTTCGGATTGCCCGGCGGGTTCAGAATGCTCTGGATGTGTCCGCTGCTGGACAGCACGAATTCAACGTTGCCCCCGAACAGTTGCGCCGACTTGTAGCAGGAGCGCCACGGGGTAATGTGGTCGCTGGTGCCGGCCAGCGAGAAGATGTCGGCGGTGACCTTCTTCAGATCGATCGGCGTACCGCACACTTCCAGTGCATCGGCACGGGTCAACGGGTTACTTTTGAACATCTCGATCAGGTCGCCATGGAACGCGGCGGGCAACCGGGTGGTGTCGTTGTTCCAGAACAGAATGTCGAATACCGGCGGCTCGTTGCCCAACAGGTAGTTGTTGACCCAGTAGTTCCAGATCAGGTCGTTGGGGCGCATCCAGGCGAAGACTTTCGCCATGTCGCGACCTTCGAGTACACCGGCCTGGTACGACTGGCGCTTGGCGGCTTCCAGGGTTTGCTCGTCGACGAACAGGGCTACGTCGCTGTCCAGGGTGGTGTCGAGCACGCTGACCAGCAGGGTCAGGGCGTTGACCTTGTTCTCGCCGATTGCCGCGTAGTGGCCCAGCAGCGCGGTGCAGGTGATGCCGCCGGAGCAGGCACCGAGCATGTTCACGTCTTTGCTGCCGGTGATGGCGGTGACCACATCAACCGCTTCCTTGAGCGCTTCGATGTAGGTCGACAGGCCCCACTCGCGCTGCTCCTTGGTCGGGTTGCGCCAGCTGACGATGAAGGTCTGCATGTTGTTGCGCAGGCAGAACCGCGCCAGGCTCTTTTCCGGGCTCAGGTCGAAAACGTAGAACTTGTTGATCTGCGGCGGTACCACCAGCAGTGGGCGTTCATGCACCTGCTCGGTGATCGGCTTGTACTGGATCAGCTCCAGCACGTCGTTGCGAAAGACCACCGCGCCCTCGGTCACACCAAGGGTCTTGCCGACCTCGAATGCACCCATGTTGACCTGGCTCGGCATGCCGCCGTTATGCACCAGGTCCTTGGCCAGGTGCGAGAGACCGTCGAGCAGGCTCTTGCCACCGGTTTCGAAGAAGCGCTTGACCGCCGCCGGGTTGGCCGCCGTGTTGGTCGGCGCGAAGGCCTCGGTCATGAGGTTGATCACGAAGTGCCCGCGGCTGACGTCCTTGGCCGGCAGGTTGCTGTCGTCGATCCAGTCGTGGAGTTCCTTGCGCCACGCCAGGTAGGTTTGCAGATAACGTTTGTAGAGCGGGTTCTGGCTCCAGGCCGGATCCGCGAAACGACGGTCATCGCTGGTCGGTAGCAGCTCGGATTTGCCGAGCAGCACGTTCTTGAGTTCCAGTCCGAAATGAGCGACATGCCTGGCGCTGTGAATCGGTTGCTTGATGGCCTGCCTGAGCACCATTCGAGCAGAAGCCAGTAGATCCTTTCCACGCAGTCCAACGACAGGATTCAGCCCCAAGGTGTTTTCCGAGGCTTGACTCTTCAAGTCATCGTTATTCTTGTTACTCATCTACGACGCTCCATTGTCCTGAGACGAGTACCGGGTCCTGCTGTGTAGTCACACAGCCAATGCCAGGTACTACTGCTCGGGGTGACCGTTAATACTGCATCGCTGCTTTTTTAATGCAGAGAGCACTGCAGGGAACTTGCCAGTTCCATTGGTTACCCGAGTTTAATTTTTTTCGCAAGCAGGCCAATCGGCGGCCCTGGAGCGGAGCATTCAAACAGATGAAATTAGAAAATGCCCTCTAAAGAGCAAGAGGCTCGGATTAGAGCATCAGTCTGACGACGGATTCGTTCGGGTCGCGGGTTTTTCCGGCGGCTTTTAGCTCGGCCAGATAATCTTCCCAGAGTGCGTCATAACGTCGCCCCAGCTCGTACAGATATTCCCAGGTGAACAAGCCGCTGTCGTGGCCGTCGTCGAAGGTCAATTTCAGTGCGTACTGACCGGCGGGTTCTACCTTGGTCAGTCCTACGTTGATCTTGCCAAATTGCAGGATGGGTTTGCCGTGGCCCTGGACCTCGGCGGAAGGAGAGTGCACGCGCAAGAACTCGGCGGGCAGGGTGTACTCCTCGCCGGACGCGTATTTGAGCGTCAGGGTTTTCGAGGCTTTGTGCAGCTTGATGTCGGTGGGGATCATGGCCAGATGTCCGTCTTGTGCAGAACCTTGTGGGAGCGAGCCTGTGGCGAGGGGGCTTGCCCCCGTTCGACTGCGAAGCAGTCGTAAAACCGATCACCGCATTCTGATTCAGGATCGCGGTGGCTGGTTTTAGGTGCGCTTCGCGCCCCAACGGGGGCAAGCCCCCTCGCCACAGGCTCGCTCCCACAGGATCTCTATCGCTGTAAGTATGGCTTACAGGATATAACGGGACAGGTCTTCGTTCTGCGCCAATTCGCCCAGGTGGCTGTTGACGTAGTCGGCGTCGATCTGGATCACCTTGTCGTCATGGGCGCTGGCCAGGTCGCCGGCGCTGAACGACACCTCTTCGAGCAGGCGCTCGAGCAGGGTGTGCAGGCGACGGGCACCGATGTTTTCGGTTTTCTCGTTGACCTGCCAGGCGATCTCCGCGATGCGCTTGATGCCGCTCGGCTGGAACTCGATGCCCAGGCCTTCGGTTTTCAGCAGAGCGCAGTATTGCTCGGTGAGCGAGGCGTGAGGCTCGCTGAGGATGCGTTCGAAATCCTCAGGGGTCAGGGCCTTGAGTTCGACACGGATCGGCAGACGGCCTTGCAGCTCGGGCACCAGGTCGCTCGGCTTGCTCAGGTGGAACGCACCCGAAGCAATGAACAGGATGTGGTCGGTCTTGACCATGCCCAGCTTGGTGTTGACGGTGCAGCCTTCGATCAGCGGCAGCAGGTCGCGCTGCACGCCTTCGCGGGACACATCGACGCCACCGGAATTGCCACGCTTGGCGACCTTGTCGATTTCGTCGATGAACACGATGCCGTGCTGCTCGACCGCTTCCAGGGCCTTGGCCTTCAACTCTTCATCGTTGACCAGGCGACCGGCTTCTTCGTCGCGCACCAGCTTGAGCGCTTCCTTGACCTTGAGCTTGCGGGCTTTCTTCTTGCCCTTGCCCATGTTGGCAAACAGGCTTTGCAACTGGTTGGTCATTTCTTCCATGCCCGGTGGCGCGGAGATATCGACGCCGGTCATTTCGGCGACCTCGATTTCGATCTCCTTGTCATCCAGCTGACCTTCGCGCAGGCGCTTGCGGAACAGCTGGCGGGTGTTGGAGTCGGCAGTCGGGGCGTCGTCGCTGCTGAAGCCCATGCGTGCCGGTGGCAGCAGGGCGTCGAGGATGCGCTCTTCGGCGGCGTCTTCGGCGCGGTGGCGAACCTTGACGATTTCCTGCTCGCGCAGCAGCTTGATCGCAGCATCGGCCAGGTCACGAATGATCGATTCGACGTCGCGGCCGACATAGCCGACTTCGGTGAACTTGGTCGCTTCGACCTTGATGAACGGTGCATTGGCCAGTTTGGCCAGGCGACGGGCGATCTCGGTTTTACCGACGCCGGTCGGGCCGATCATCAGGATGTTCTTCGGCGTTACTTCAACGCGCAGCTCTTCAGGCAGCTGCATGCGGCGCCAGCGGTTGCGCAGGGCAATGGCGACGGCGCGCTTGGCATCGTCCTGGCCGATGATGTGGCGGTTGAGTTCGTGGACGATTTCACGGGGAGTCATGGACATAATATTCAGTGGACCTCAAGCAAGAATGAGCCGTGGTGCGATGGCTGCACGGGCTTACTCGGCGCAGTCCTGCTCCTCAATGGTCTGGGTGTGGTTGGTGAATACACAGATGTCGCCGGCGATACCGAGGGCGGTTTCGACGATTTCCCGGGCTGACAGGTCGGTTTTTTTCAGCAGCGCGCTGGCCGCGGCCTGGGCGTAGGCGCCACCGGAACCCATGGCGATCAGGCCGTCTTCGGGCTCAACCACATCGCCGTTGCCGGTGATGATCAGGGAGGCGTCCTTGTTGGCGACCGCGAGCATGGCTTCAAGGCGGCTCAGGGAGCGGTCGGTGCGCCATTCTTTGGCGAGCTCGACGGCGGCGCGCACCAGGTGACCCTGGTGTTTTTCAAGCTGGCCTTCGAAACGTTCGAAGAGGGTAAAGGCGTCGGCGGTGGCACCGGCAAAACCGGCGATGACCTGACCGTGGTACAGGCGGCGAACTTTTTTCGCGTTGCCTTTCATCACGGTATTACCAAGGGAAACCTGGCCGTCGCCGCCCATGACGACTTTGCCGTGGCGGCGAACTGAAACGATGGTGGTCAAGGGAAGAGTCTCCACGCAGCGGGGCGAAAATGCCTTATGCCCATTCATATGGGGGTGCTGGAGTGGATTTCAACTGTAGGACGCGGCGGGGGACGAGCGGTGTGAGTCAGATGGAGTCTGTGGTGTTTACCAGGGCGCCTTCGCGAGCAAGCCCGCTCCCACATTGGAATGCGGTCGAATGTGGGAGCGGGCTTGCTCGCGAAGAACGATGACGCGGTGTCTGGGGCAATCGATCAGCGGCTCTGGCGTTGTTGTAACAACAAATTGCTGAAGCCTGCGCCCGCCAATTGTTTCTGCGCGGTGGTCAGTTGCTCGCGGTTGCTGAACGGACCGACCAGAACCCGATACCAGGTTTCGTCTTTCACCGTGCCGGACTCAACCGCCACGGCCTGGCCCAGCAGGATGATCTGCGCCCGCACCTTGTCCGCATCAGTCTCTTTGCGGAACGAGCCAGCCTGCAGGAAAAACTTCGTCACAGGCGCAGCCTTGACCGGTGGTGCAGGAGGCGGAGTAATCCCGGCCAAGGCAGCCTGGGCCCGTGCGGTGTCGATCTTCGCCGCTTCGGCCGGGGTGACCGGCGTGGTCGGGATGGCAGGCACTTGCGGCGTCGGCAGGGTTTTTTCCGGCACGGCATCCGGCGGCACGATGACTTCCGATTCCGGCAGCAAGGTGTAGAAGTCGTACTTCGGCTTCACCGGTTGCGTCGGGCTCGGCGGGGTCTTGTTGGCCTCGGCGATCTTGCTGGCTTTCTGCTGTTGCTGTTGCTCGACCTTTTCACGCTTGACCGTGTCGCTGCCCTTGCCCGGCTCCAGTTTCATCAAGAACACAAGGAACGCACCGACCGTGAGGCCGATGACCATCCACAACCAACCCGGAATCGGTTGCTTTGCAGGAGCTTGGTAACGGCTGGCGCCACGCTTGGGTGCAGGTTTTTTCTTGGCAGCCAACTTACATACGCTCCAGAGTTTCCAGGCCCAAGAGTTCCAGGCCTTGCTTGAGGGTGCGTCCGGTCAGCGCGGCGAGGCGCAGGCGGCTCTGCATTTGTGCCGGGGTATCGGCGGCGAGGATCGGGCAGTTCTCGTAGAAGCTGGAGAACAGGCCGGCGACGTCGTACAGGTAAGTGCAAAGGATGTGCGGGGTGCCTTTTTCGGACACGTTGTTCAGGATTTCACCGAACTGCGCAAGCTTCGCCGCCAGTTCATGTTCGTGCGCCGCTTCGAGGACGATCTGGCCTTCGACTTCGCTGAAGTCCTTGCCGAGCTTGCGGAACACGCCGGCCACGCGGGTGTAGGCGTACAGCAGGTACGGCGCGGTGTTGCCTTCGAAGTTGAGCATCAGGTCGAAGTTGAAGCTGTAGTCGCTGGTGCGGTGCTTGGACAGGTCGGCGTACTTCACTGCGCCGATGCCCACCACCTTGGCGATGTTGCGCAACTCGGCTTCGGCAAGTTCCGGGTTCTTGTCCTTGACCAGGGTGTAGGCGCGCTCCTGGGCTTCGGTCAGCAGGTCGATCAGCTTCACGGTGCCGCCATCACGGGTTTTGAACGGACGACCGTCCGCGCCGTTCATGGTGCCGAAGCCCATGTGTTCCATTTCCATCGGATGGGTCACGAAACCGGCCTTGCGCGCCACGGCGAACACTTGCTGGAAGTGCAGGGCCTGACGCTGGTCGACGAAGTACAGCGCACGATCGGCCTTGAGCTTGCCGCTGCGGTAGCGCACGGCCGCCAGGTCGGTGGTGGCGTAGAGGTAGCCGCCGTCAGCCTTGACGATGATCACCGGCAGCGGGTCGCCGTCGGCGTTCTTGAACTCGTCGAGGAACACGCACTGGGCGCCGTTGCTCTCGACCAGCATGCCTGCGGCCTTCAAGTCGTTGACCACGTTGATCAGGTCGTCGTTGTAGGCGCTTTCGCCCATCACGTCGGCCATGGTCAGTTTAACGTTGAGCAGTTCGTAGATCTTCTGGCAGTGGGACAGCGAGATGTCCTTGAACTTGGTCCACAGGGCCAGGCAATCGGCGTCGCCGGCCTGCAACTTGACCACCAGGCCACGGGCACGGTCGGCGAACTCTTCGGATTCGTCGAAGCGTTGCTTGGCGGCACGGTAGAAGTTCTCCAGGTCCGACAGCTCGTCGCTGGTGATCGGGTTTTCCTGCAGGTAAGCCATCAGCATGCCGAACTGGGTGCCCCAGTCGCCGACGTGGTTCTGACGGATCACGGTGTCGCCGAGGAACTCCAGCACGCGGGCCACGCCGTCGCCGATGATGGTCGAGCGCAGGTGACCGACGTGCATCTCCTTGGCCAGGTTCGGCGCCGACAGGTCGACCACGGTGCGCTGCACCGGGCCGGCCTTGCGCACGCCGATGTGGGTGTCGGCCAGGGCCGCGTCCAGGCGTGCGGCCAGGGCGTCGGTGTTCTGGAAGAAGTTCAGGAAGCCCGGGCCGGCGATTTCGGTCTTGGCGACATTTTCGTCAGCCGGCAGGGCGGCGATGATTTTTTCCGCCAGGTCGCGGGGCTTCATGCCGGCGGGCTTGGCCAGCATCATGGCGATGTTGCTGGCGAAATCGCCGTTCTTCTTGTCGCGGGAGTTTTCCACCTGGATCGCCGGCGACAGGCCTTCAGGCAACACACCTTCGTTGACGAGTTGGGTGATGGCTTGTTGGATCAGCTGGCGAATGGTGTCTTTCATGGTCTTCTCTTTCGACCGCAGGTGCGGCGGCGCATCATGCGCTGGTGGAAAAACTGGGCATTATCCGTTGCGAAGACGGGCTTGCCAACCTTAGCAGGCAGGATGTGGATGTGTGGTGACAATTAGGGCCTCTTCGCGAGCAAGTCGAATCGTCGCACCGCCGCTCCCACAGGTTTTGAGGTGGATACAAAATTTAGTTCCACCCGAGAACCATTGTGGGAGCGGGCTTGCTCGCGAAAGCGATCTCAAAATCAATATAGATCTACGGGGTCGACATCCAAGGACCAACGCACCGCCCGCCCGCTCGGCATCTGCTCCAGCACCAGCAACCAACTGGCCAGCAATCGATGCAAGGGTGCTCGCGCCGTGGCCTGTACCAACAGCTGTGCACGATAACGCCCGGCCCGGCGCTCCATCGGTGCCGGGACCGGTCCCAATAACTCGATCCCGGTCAGATTCTGCTCGGCCAGCAAACGCTCCGCCTCGCTGCAAGCCTCATCCAGGAAGCCTTCGGCCTGACCCGGTTTATGCGCCTCGGCCCGCAGCAGCGCCAGGTGCGCAAACGGCGGCAGACCGGCCGCGCGGCGTTCGCTCAAGGCCTGTTCGGCAAAGGCGAAATAGCCTTGCTCGGTCAATTGCACCAGCAGTGGATGGTCGGCCAGGTGCGTCTGGATAATCACCTTGCCCGGCTCCTCGGCGCGACCAGCGCGGCCGGCGACCTGCACGATCAATTGAGCCATGCGCTCGCTGGCGCGGAAGTCACCGGAGAACAGGCCGCCGTCGGCGTCGAGGATCGACACCAGCGTCACCCGTGGAAAGTGGTGACCTTTGGCAAGCATCTGCGTGCCGATCAGGATGCACGGCTGGCCTTTTTGAATGGTCGCGAACAACTGGTTCATCGCATCCTTGCGCGATGTGCTGTCGCGGTCGACCCGCAGCACCGGATAGTCCGGGAACAGAATCGCCAGGCGCTCCTCGGCCCGTTCGGTGCCGGCGCCAACGGGGCGCAGATCGACCTTGTTGCACTTCGGGCACTGGCGCGGCACGCGTTCGACGTAGCCGCAATGGTGGCAGCGCAACTCGCCGTAACGCTGGTGCACGGTCATTCGCGCATCACAGCGCTGGCACTCGGACATCCAGCCACAGTCATGGCACAGCAGGGTCGGGGCGAAGCCGCGGCGGTTGAGGAACACCAGGACTTGCTGTCCGGCGGCCAGAGTCTGGCCGATGGCTTGTTGCATCGGCCCGGAAATGCCGCTGTCCAGCGGGCGGCTTTTCACGTCCAGACGCAGAAAGCGCGGCTGTTTGGCGCCGCCGGCTCGCTCGTTCAAGCGCAGCAGCCCGTAGCGGCCGGTGTAGGCGTTGTGCAGGCTTTCCAGCGAAGGGGTGGCGGAGCCGAGGACAATCGGAATGTTTTCCTGTCGCGCCCGCACCAATGCCAGATCGCGGGCGTGGTAGCGCAAACCTTCCTGCTGTTTATAGGAGCCGTCGTGCTCTTCGTCGATGATGATCAGACCGGGGTTCTTCATCGGAGTGAACAGGGCCGAGCGGGTGCCGATAATGATGTCGGCCTCACCGTCCCGCGCGGCCAGCCAGGCCTCGAGGCGTTCGCGGTCATTGACCGCCGAATGGATCAGCGCGATACGGGCATTGAAACGCTGTTCGAAGCGCGCCAGGGTCTGCGGGCCGAGGTTGATTTCCGGGATCAGCACCAGCGCCTGCTTGCCGGCCTCGAGGGTTTCGCGGATCAACTGCAGATAGACTTCGGTCTTGCCGCTGCCGGTGACGCCGGCCAGCAGGAACGCGTGATAACTGTCGAAGCCGGCGCGAATCGCCTCATAGGCGGCGCGTTGCTCCGGGTTTAGGGGGAGTTCCGGTTGCGCCAGCCAGTGTTCGTGGCGTGCGCCAGGGGCGTGCCGGCGGATCTCGACCTGCACCAGGTCCTTGGCCAGCAGCAAATCCAGGCTGTCCTTGCTCAGCATCAGTTTGCTCAGCAATTGATGGGCGACGCCATGGGGATGTTGGGCCAGCGTGGCCAGGGCTTCACGCTGGCGCGGGGCGCGGGCGATGCGCGGATCGTCGAGGCTGGCCCCCGGCGCGGCGGACCAGAAGCGCTCCTGGCGTGCTTCGGCTAATTCACCCTGGCGCAGCAAAACCGGCAGCGCCCAGCTCAAAGTGTCGCCGAGGCTGTGCTGGTAATACTGGGACGTCCACAGGCACAGCTTGAACAGCGCGGGCGGCAGCGGTGGCGTAGCGTCGAGCAGGGCCAGGGCCGGCTTGAGTTTCTCGACCGGCACTTCGCTGGTGTCGGTGACTTCCACCAGAATACCGATCATCTCCCGTCGGCCGAACGGTACCCGCAGGCGCATGCCGGGGTGCAACTGGGCGCGCAGGACGCCGGCCGGAGCGCGGTAGTCGAACAGGCGGCGCAGCGGCGAAGGCAGGGCGAGGCGCAAAATGGCGTCGGGCACGCGGGGGGATCTCGATTAGCAGGCAACAAAAGAAGGAGTGGACGCAGATCAATTGTGGGAGCGGGCTTGCTCGCGAAGAAGGAGTGTCAGTCAACGCATTTATCGCCTGACACACCGCTTTCGCGAGCAAGCCCGCTCCCACATGGGAATGCGCTTGAGGCCGGGAGCCTAGCAGACGGTCGGTCTCAGGGACAGCTTGCGTGATTGGCATTGTCTGGTAGAATCCGCGGCCTAATTACGTGCGGTATTCAACAATAGTGTTGGGTGGCGGCACGCTAGCCTGAGGAAGACACCATGAAAGCTGATATCCATCCAGAATACCCAGCAGTTGCTGTTACCTGCAGCTGCGGCAACAAGTTCGAAACCCGTTCGACCTTCGGCAAAGCCCTGGCGATCGACGTTTGCAACGAATGCCACCCGTTCTACACCGGTAAGCAGAAGACTCTGGACACTGGCGGCCGCGTACAGCGCTTCGCCGACCGTTTCGGTGCTTTCGGCGCGAAAAAGGCCTAAGGCCAATCAACTTGGGAAGCCGTTGCGGTTTTTCCATGCTGATGAAGAAGGCGTCCCTCGCGGGCGCCTTTTTTATGTCCGCGATTTGGCTATCCGGCGCCCAGGCATTTTGCCCGACACCCAGCGGCCTGGCGCCTGTCGCGGTGCAGCGGGTGGTGGACGGCGACACCCTGCGCCTGAGCGATGGCCGCAGTGTGCGCATGATCGGCTTGAATACGCCGGAACTGGGCAAGAATGGCCGTTCCGACGAACCGTTCGCTGTGGTCGCGCGCAAGCGACTCGAAGCCTTGGTAGCGGCTAGCGACGGTCAGGTTGGTTTGCTGCCTGGCAAAGAAGGCAAGGACCATTACGGCCGCACCCTGGCTCATGTCTACGGTGCCGATGGCGCCAACCTCGAAGCGCAAATGCTCGCCGAAGGCCTGGGTTTTCAGGTGGCCGTGGCGCCGAATGTCGATCTGGTCACCTGTCAGCAAGCTGCAGAAACCAGCGCTCGACAGGCCGGGCTCGGTGTATGGCGCCAGTCGCCTGTACTGAAGGCGGAGCAGATCAGCACTTCCGGGTTCGCCGTGCTCAGCGGTCGTGTGAGCAAGGTTCAACGCAATCGCGGCGGGGTTTGGATCGAGTTACAGGATTCGGTTGTATTGCGCGTTGCACCCAATCTGCTGGGGCGGTTTGATGCGGGCTTGCTGGAAAGGCTCGAAGGCAAGCAGATCGAGGCGCGCGGGTGGGTACTGGATCGTTCGCGACGTGGCGGACTGAAAGAAGGTCAGGCGCGCTGGATGTTGCCCTTGACCGACCCGGCGATGTTTCAAGTCGTGCAGTGATAAAAAATTGTAGACATTTTTTGCGCTGATTGTGAACAGTCTAACCCTTGTATGCCGTGGCTCTTGGCCCAAAGTCGTAGGGCCGGGCGCTTGACAGGGGTGACCAGTCAGTCTTGTGGGGACTTTGCGAGGCGCGTATCCTCGCTGACCAGTCTGTCCAACAGTAAAAAGCGGAATGCCAAAATGTCTGATCTGAAAACTGCCGCTCTCGAATATCACGCCAATCCTCGTCCAGGGAAGCTGAGTGTCGAGCTCACCAAGGCCACTGCTACCGCTCGCGACCTGTCGCTGGCCTACAGCCCGGGCGTAGCCGAACCAGTACGCGAGATCGCCCGCGATCCTGAACTGGCCTACAAGTACACCGGCAAAGGCAACCTGGTTGCAGTCATTTCCGATGGCACCGCGATTCTCGGTCTGGGTAACCTCGGCCCATTGGCTTCCAAGCCAGTGATGGAAGGCAAAGGCGTACTGTTCAAGCGCTTCGCCGGCATCGACGTTTTCGACATCGAAGTCGACTCCGAAAGCCCGCAAGCCTTCATCGACACCGTCAAGCGCATCTCCATCACCTTCGGTGGCATCAACCTGGAAGACATCAAGGCACCAGAGTGCTTTGAAATCGAGCGCGCTCTGATCGAGCAGTGCGATATTCCGGTATTCCACGATGACCAGCACGGCACCGCTATCGTGACCGCCGCCGGCATGATCAACGCCCTGGAAATCGCTGGCAAAACCCTGCCGGAAGCCAAGATCGTCTGCCTGGGTGCCGGCGCTGCCGCCATCTCCTGCATGAAGTTGCTGGTGAGCATGGGCGCCAACATCGAAAACATCTACATGGTCGACCGCACCGGCGTGATCCACTCCGGCCGTGACGACCTGAACCAGTACAAGGCTGTGTTCGCTCACGCGACCGACAAGCGCACCCTGGCTGACGCCCTGCAAGGCGCTGACGTGTTCGTAGGCCTGTCCGGCCCGAACCTGCTGAGCGCTGAAGGCCTGCTGTCGATGGCGCCTAACCCGATCGTGTTCGCCTGCTCGAACCCTGATCCGGAAATCTCCCCGGAGCTGGCGCACGCTACCCGTAGCGACGTGATCATGGCCACCGGTCGTTCCGACTACCCGAACCAGGTCAACAACGTACTGGGCTTCCCGTTCATCTTCCGCGGTGCCCTGGACGTTCGCGCCAAGCGCATCAACGAAGAAATGAAAGTGGCTGCGGCCAACGCCCTGCGTGAACTGGCCAAGCTGCCGGTGCCTCAGGAAGTGTGCGACGCCTACGGCGGCATCAAGCTGGAATTCGGTCGTGAGTACATCATTCCGAAGCCAATGGATGCCCGTCTGATCACCCTGATCTCCGATGCTGTGGCCAAAGCTGCCATCGAGACCGGCGTGGCGACCCTGCCGTATCCGAAGAACTACCCGCTCAAAAGCGTGGATGACGTGTTCAACGGCTAAGCCGTTGTAGCGCTTCAACGAAAAGCCCCGGCTTGTGAGAGTCGGGGCTTTTTTGTGCCTGAAGGTTTTGTGGGGTTTTTGATGGCCTCTTCGCGAGCAAGCCCGCTCCCACATTGGACGAGGGTGAGTACAGGTTTGTGTTCGCCTCCAATCCTGTGGGAGCGGGCTTGCTCGCGAAGAGGCCGGGTCGGCCAACATCAAAACCGGCAGGCAATAAAAAGCCCCGCTCTTCTCTCGAAGGCAGGGCGTTTTAATATTGCCGTGATCAGAACAAATCGATCGGCGCCGCTTCATCCGCCGGCAGTGGGCTGCCAGGTGCC
Organism: Pseudomonas sp. BF-R-30; assembly: GCF_019956175.1. Taxonomy (NCBI): domain Bacteria; kingdom Pseudomonadati; phylum Pseudomonadota; class Gammaproteobacteria; order Pseudomonadales; family Pseudomonadaceae; genus Pseudomonas; species Pseudomonas sp. BF-R-30. The sequence goes on from NZ_JAHBDE010000033.1 coordinate 26,830, forward strand.
AGACCGTTACCCAGCTCGTTCCCGGACGGTGGCGTATCTTCGACCTTGAACAGTTCAAAGTAGGCCCCCGGGGTGCCCGGGCTGGCTGCGCGACCGCTGATCGGATCGACTCGCAGGCTGAGGATGCCTTCGGGCTCCGATTGAGTATGCGGTGGTTTGCCTTTGAGCGCGGCGCCCATGTAGTTCATCCAGATCGGCAGCGCGACGGTGCCGCCGAATTCCTTGCGACCCAGGCTTTCCGGTTGATCGAAGCCGGTCCACACGGTCGTCACGTAATCGGCGTTGTAGCCGGAGAACCAGGCGTCCTTGGATTCGTTGGTCGTACCGGTCTTGCCGGCAATGTCAGGGCGGCCCAGGGCGAGCGCGCGGCGACCGGTGCCGAGCTTGATCACATCCTCAAGCATGCTGTTGAGGATGTACGTGGTGCGCCCATCAACGATGCGTTCGGCCACGGCGGGTGCTTGTGGTGTCGGCGTAGTGCCCGGTGCCTCGCCCGGCGTTGCGTTGACCGTGAAGGCTTGGGCGGTTGGCACGGCAATGCCATCGCTGGCAGCGCCGCCCTGAGGCACGCTCGGCGGGTTGGCGACGAACAGCGTGTCGCCGTTGCGGCTTTCGATCTTGTCGATGATGTACGGGGTGATCTTGTAGCCGCCGTTGGCGAAGGCGCTCCAGCCGGTGGCGATTTCCATGGGCGTCAGGGTCGCGGTGCCCAGCGCCAGGGACAGGTTGGGTGGCAAGTCCTGTTTGTTGAAACCGAAGCGCGTGATGTAGTCGATGGTCTTGCCGACGCCCATCGCTTGCAGCAAGCGGATCGACACCAAGTTGCGCGACTTGTACAGCGCTTCACGCAGGCGAATCGGGCCGAGGAAGGTGTTGGTGTCGTTCTTCGGGCGCCAGACCTTGTCCAGGTACTCGTCGACGAACACGATCGGTGCGTCGTTCACCAGGCTGGAGGCGGTGTAGCCGCTATCCAGTGCGGCGGCGTAGACGAACGGTTTGAAGCTCGAGCCCGGCTGGCGCTTGGCCTGCAATGCGCGGTTGTAGTTGCTCTGTTCGAAGGCGAAGCCGCCCACCAGCGAACGAATGGCGCCGTTCTGTGGGTCCAGGGACACCAGAGCGCCCTGGGCCTGCGGGATCTGGCTGAACTTCAGCGAATTGTCCGGCTGACGCTGCACGCGAATCAGATCGCCGACCTGGGCCACGTCCGAGGGTTGTTTCGGGTTGGCGCCCATGCTGTTGGTGTTCAGGAACGGCCGGGCCCACTTCATGGTGTCCCAGTTCACGTGTTCCTGACCGGTGCGGGTCAGTACCTGCAGGCCGGTCTTGTCGATCTGGGTCACGATGGCCGGTTCCAGGCCGCTGATGATGCGTTGTTTGGTCAGCTCGGTTGCCCAGGCCTCGCGGGTCTTGCCCGGCAGCCGCGACTCTGGCCCGCGATAGCCGTGACGCTGGTCGTAGGTCATCAGGCCTTCGTGGACCGCGGTGTTGGCCAGCTCCTGGAGGTCGCTCGGTACCGTGGTCGTGACGCGGAAGCCTTCGGTATACGCATCGCTACCGTAACGCCCGACCATTTCGGCACGGGCCATTTCGGCGATGTACGGGGCGTTCACTTCCGGGGTCGGCACGTGATAGCTGGCGTTCAGTGGCTCGTTGACTGCAGCGGTGTAGTCGGCCTCGCTGATTTTTCCGAGCTTGTACATGCGCCCCAGGATCCAGTCGCGACGCTCCTTGCTGCGCGCCGGGTTGGCCAGCGGGTTGAAGCGCGACGGCGCCTTGGGCAGGCCAGCGATCATCGCCATCTGCGCCAGGCTGACATCGCGGATCGATTTGCCGTAATAGACCTGCGCCGCCGCCTCGATGCCGTAGGCGCGGTTACCCAGATAGATCTTGTTGACGTACAGCTCGAGGATCTCGTCCTTGGTCAGCTGCTGTTCGATCTGCAGGGCCAGCAGGATCTCGGTGGTCTTGCGTGAAAAGCTGCGTTCGCTGGTCAGGAAGAAGTTCTTCGCCACCTGCATGGTGATCGTGCTGCCGCCGGACTGGATGTGTCCGCTTTTGACCAGTTGGGTCGCGGCACGCATCAGGCTGCTCGGATCGACGCCGTAGTGGTTGGCGAAATTGTCGTCTTCAGCACTTAGTAACGCATTGATGAAATTGGGGGGAATGTCGGCGAAACGGATCGGTGTACGGCGCATTTCGCCAAATTCTGCGATCAACTTGTTATCGCTGCTGTAGACCCGCAAAGGGATCTGCAACTGGATGCTTCTCAGCGCCTCCACGGACGGTAGTCCGGGACTAAGGTAAAGGTACGCCCCGCTCAGACCCAGAAGGAGTCCGCAGAAAACCGCGACGATGGACCAACCGAAAAACTTCAGCAGACGAATCAAGGCTTTTGGATATCCAGGGTAAAAAATGAATTGGGCAACAGGGTTCAGGCTAATCGAGAACGACCCGCGCTTGAGCAAAAGCGGAAAAAAACGCTGGGCATTATAAGCATTTTTCTGATCGGGAGCGTGGCTGGCGCTGCTGTCAAGACGGGTGGATTGAACGCAATGGACATTGCAGAGTCCGTAACTCACGGAAAGTCATAGGGAATTGGTAGTGCCAGGACTCTTCAAGAAAAAATCCAATACGCTGCTGGGAATCGACATCAGTTCCACCTCGGTGAAACTTCTTGAGTTGAGCCGTCAGGGTGAGCGCTACCGGGTCGAGGCCTATGCGGTCGAGCCATTGCCGGTCGGCGCGGTGATCGAAAAGAATATCGCCGAGCTCGAAGGTGTGGGGCTGGCCCTCACTCGCGCGCTGGCCAAGGCCAGAACCGCCCTCAAGAACGTGGCCGTGGCCGTGGCGGGCTCAGCGGTGATCACCAAGACCATCGAGATGGATGCCGGTCTTTGCGAAGACGAAATGGAAAGCCAGCTGAAAATCGAAGCTGACCAGTACATTCCTTATCCCCTGGACGAAGTCGCGATCGACTTTGAAGTCCAGGGCACCTCCGGGCGTAATCCCGAGCGCGTCAACGTGCTGCTCGCCGCTTGTCGCAAGGAAAACGTCGAAGTCCGCGAGGCCGCCCTGGCCCTGGCGGGGCTGACCGCCCGCGTGGTCGATGTCGAGGCCTACGCGCTGGAGCGTTCATTCGAACTTCTGGCCAGTCGACTCGCGGTTTCCGAGAAACCTTTGACGGTCGCAGTGGTGGACATCGGCGCCACCATGACCACCCTGAGCGTGCTGCACAACGGGCGGATTATCTACACCCGCGAACAACTGTTCGGCGGTCGGCAACTGACCGAGGAAATCCAGCGTCGCTACGGCCTGACGCTGGAGCAGGCGGGGCTGGCGCAAAAGAAGGGCGGGTTGCCGGATGACTATGCCGCTGAGGTCTTGCAGCCATTTCGAGAGGCGCTGGTGCAGCAGGTGTCGCGCTCGTTGCACTTCTTCCTTGCTTCCGGCCAGTACAGCGCCGTCGACCATGTCCTGCTGGCCGGCGGTACGGCGTCGATCCCGGGGCTGGACCGTTTGATCGAGCAGCAATTGGGCACGCCGACCCAGGTCGCGAACCCGTTTTGCGAAATGACTCTGGGCAGCAAGGTCAATGGCGCTGCCCTGGCGAGTGATGCCCCGGCGTTGATGATCGCCTGCGGTCTGGCCCTCAGGAGCTTCGACTAATGGCACGGATCAACCTTTTACCCTGGCGCGAGGAGCGACGTGAAGTCCGCCGCAAGCGCTTCCTGCTGGTCCTGGTGGCGGCAATGGTGGGCGCGATGGGGGCGGTGCTGGTTGCGAACCAGGTCATTAGCGGTGCCATCGACCAGCAAGTCGCCCGTAATGATTACATCGGCAAACAAGTCGCCGTGGTCGATGAGCGAATCAGCCAGATCAATGATCTCAAGGCGCGCCGTCAGCAATTGGTCGAGCGCATGGGTGTCATCCAGGGCCTGCAAGGCAATCGCCAAATCAGCGGGCGAATATTTGACCAGTTGGCGCGAGCCCTGCCCGATGGCGTGTATTTCACCGAAGTGAAAATGACCGCAAAGACCTTGTCCATCACCGGTGCCGCACAATCCAACAACCGCGTTTCAGAATTGATGCGCAACCTCGAGGCATCAGACTGGTTCGATGCGCCGAGCCTGACCGAAGTCAAGGCCACGGCTGCCGGCCAGTTGGAACAGGCAAACGTCTTCCAGTTGACCGTCCGCCAGACTCAACCCGCAACACCGGAGGGGGGCAAATGAGTCTGTCCGAATGGTTCGAAGGGCTGCGCAAGATCGACATCAATGATCTGGATACCAGCAACATGGGTTCCTGGCCGCCGGCGATCAAGTGTCTGGTGGCCGCCTTGCTCGTGTTTTTGGTGCTGGCCTTTGGCTATAACTTTTCCACCCGCGACCTTGTGAGCCAGCTCGATCTCAAGCGCGAGGAAGAGTCGACACTCAAGGAGCAGTTCGCCAGCAAGGCCCGCATGGCGGCGAACCTGGATCTCTATACCCGGCAGTTGAAAGAGATGGAGAACACCTTCGTCGTGCTGTTGCGGCAATTGCCCAGCGATACCGAAGTGCCCGGCCTGCTCGAAGACATCACACGTACGGGCCTCGACAGTGGCCTGGAGTTCGAAGAGATCAAGTTGCTGCCGGAGGTGGCCCAGCCGTTCTACATCGAACTGCCGATCCAGATCACGGTCACCGGGGAATACCACGACCTGGCCACCTTCGTCAGTGGTGTGGCCGGGTTGCCACGAATCGTTACCTTGCACGATTTCGATCTGGCTCCTGTCAGCCCTGAGGGTGGTCCGAAACTGCGCTTGACCATCCTCGCCAAGACCTACCGCTACAACGACAAGGGACAGCATCAATGAGCCCGGCACGTAGTTTTTCGGTGGTGGTATTGCTGTCTGCCCTGTCCGGTTGTGGCGGGGGGGATGACTACACCGATCTGGACGCGTACATGAACGAAATGCGCCTGCACGGGCCGGGGAAGATTGAACCAACGCCAGTATTCCAGTCTTACCCTGCATTCACTTACAACGCGGCGAATCTGCGCAGCCCGTTTTCGCCGCAGATCAGCACCGATCTGGCGGCCCGGCGGCGGGGTTCGGGTAACGTCAAGCCCGACCCGGGTCGGGTCAAGCAATACCTCGAAGGCTTCAACATCGAGCAGTTTGAAATGGTCGGCACCCTTTCCAATGCAACGGGCTCCTATGCCCTGCTGCGCGGGGCGGGTGGGGTGCACCGGCTGAAAGTCGGCGATTACCTGGGGCGTAACCACGGACGGATCGTTGCGATCAGTGGCTCTCAAGTCGATATGGTTGAAATTGTCCCCGATGGTCAGGGTGCGTGGCTGGAGCGTCCCCGGACCATCCCTTTGAAAGAGCACTCATAGTGGAACTCCAATAATGAACAGGATTCTTTCCACCGTCGGCCTTTCGCTATGGATAGCGTTGTTGTCGCCGATGGTACAAGCGGCCAATCTCAAGGCGCTGGATGTCGCAGCGCTGCCGGGTGACCGTGTCGAGTTGAAGTTGTCGTTCGATGCGCCGCCCCCGGTGCCCCACGGCTACACGACGGATTCGCCAGCCCGGATTGCCCTGGATTTGCCGGGTGTCGCCAGTCAGCTGGCGAGCAAGACTCACGATCTGGGCAGTGGAAATGCCCGAAGTGCGACGGTGGTGGAAGCCCGGGACCGTACGCGATTGATCATCAACCTGACCCAGCCGGCCCCGTACGACTCGCGAATAGAAGGTAACAATCTGCTGGTTGTTGTCGGGCAGGGAGTCAAACCGTCGATATCCAGGCCGGCGGCGGTAGCAACGCCGGTTCCGGCACGAGCCGTTGCGACGGCGGGCAAGGCCATTCGGGGTGTGGATTTCCAGCGGGGGACCCAGGGCGAAGGCAACGTGGTGATCGACTTGTCGGATCCATCGATTGCGCCCGACATACAAGAGCGCGAAGGCAGGATCATCGTCGGATTTGCCAAGACCTTATTGCCCGAGCGATTGCGCGTGCGCCTGGACGTGAAGGATTTCGCCACGCCCGTGCAGTTCGTCAATGCCAGCGCGAGCGGCGATCGAGCCACCATCAGCATTGAGCCCGGCGGCACGTTCGATTACTCGACCTATCAGACTGACAATAAGCTCACGGTCAGCGTTCGCCCGGCGACGGTCGACGAACTGCAAAAACGCAATGCCGGGCAACAGGCCTACAGTGGCGAGAAGCTATCGCTGAACTTCCAGGACATCGATGTGCGCTCGGTGCTGCAACTGATCGCCGATTTCACCAACCTCAATCTGGTGGCCAGCGACACGGTCCAGGGGGGAATTACCCTGCGCTTGCAGAACGTGCCGTGGGATCAGGCGCTGGATCTGGTGCTGAAAACCAAGGGGCTGGACAAGCGCAAGGTCGGCAATGTCCTGCTGGTTGCGCCGGCCGATGAAATTGCTGCCCGTGAGCGTCAGGAGCTCGAATCGCAGAAGCAGATTGCCGATCTGGCGCCGTTGCGTCGGGAGCTGTTGCAGGTCAATTACGCCAAGGCGGCGGATATCGCCAAGCTCTTCCAGTCGGTGACCAGTGCCGAAGCGAAACCCGACGAACGGGGATCAATCACCGTCGATGAACGCACCAACAACATCATTGCCTACCAGACCCAGGACCGGCTGGATGAGCTGCGCAGGATCGTCACGCAGCTGGATATCCCTGTGCGTCAGGTGATGATCGAGGCGCGCATTGTCGAAGCCAACGTCGACTATGACAAAAGCCTCGGGGTGCGCTGGGGTGGTTCGATACAGAACAAGGGCAACTGGAACACCTCCGGCGTCAGTAATGGACTCAATGGGTCATCGACCATTGGCACGCCCGGCAGTACCAGCACCAACTCACCGTTCGTCGACATGGGCGTAGCCAACAACACCTCGGGAATCGGCATCGCCTTCATCACCGATAACGTCTTGCTGGACCTGGAGCTGACGGCCATGGAGAAAACCGGCAACGGGGAAATCGTCTCGCAGCCCAAGGTGGTCACGTCCGACAAGGAAACCGCCAAAATCCTCAAGGGCACGGAAATTCCCTATCAGGAAGCCAGTTCCAGCGGCGCGACTTCGGTGTCGTTCAAGGAGGCGTCGCTGTCGCTGGAGGTGACGCCGCAGATCACGCCCGACAACCGGATCATCATGGAAGTCAAGGTGACCAAGGACGAACCGGACTACCTGAACAAGGTTCAGGATGTACCCCCCATCAAGAAAAACGAAGTCAACGCCAAGGTCCTGGTCAACGATGGCGAGACCATCGTCATTGGTGGTGTTTTCTCAAATACTCAGAGCAAGGTTGTAGATAAGGTGCCATTTCTTGGCGATGTGCCGTATCTTGGCCGCCTTTTCCGGCGTGATGTGGTTTCGGAGAAAAAATCCGAGCTGTTGGTATTCCTCACTCCGCGTATCATGAATAATCGGGCGATTGCTGTGAGTCATTGATTCTGTGCGAAATTTGATTCTTGTTGGACCGATGGGGGCTGGAAAAAGCACCATCGGCCGGTTGCTGGCCAAAGAGCTGCGCCTGCCATTCAAAGATTCCGATAAGGAAATTGAATTGCGCACGGGCGCCAATATCCCTTGGATCTTCGATAAGGAAGGCGAACCGGGTTTTCGTGATCGCGAGCAGGCAATGATTGCCGAGCTGTGCGATTGCGACGGTGTGGTGCTGGCGACAGGCGGGGGCGCGGTTATGCGCGAAGCCAATCGTCGGGCACTGCATGCCGGTGGGCGGGTGGTTTATCTGCATGCGTCAGTCGAGCAGCAGGTCGGCCGCACGTCCCGCGACCGCAATCGGCCATTGCTGCGCACCGCCGATCCGGCCAAGACCCTGCGGGATCTGCTGGCGATCCGCGATCCGCTTTATCGGGAAATTGCCGACCTGGTGGTCGAAACCGATGAGCGGCCGCCACGAATGGTCGTACTCGACATTCTAGAGCGTCTGCAGCAGTTGCCACCCCGTTAAAGCGCCGCGCGAAATGCGCTATCCTCGGCGTCCCGCCATGACCGTTCGAGGTTGTGGCGGATGGCTACCGAACGGCGTCACACCAGCAGAGGCCGTGGATATTCGTTAACTCAAGGCAGTACGCCTGATTCCATCTTCACTGTGGGGACACATGCAGACACTCAAGGTCGATCTAGGCGAGCGCAGCTACCCGATTCATATTGGCGAAGGTTTGTTGGATCAGCCCGAGCTGCTGGCCCCGCACATTCGCGGACGGCAAGTAGCGATCATCTCCAACGAGACTGTTGCGCCGCTCTATCTCGAGCGTCTGACCCGCAGCCTGGCGCAGTTCTCGGTGATTTCCGTGGTACTGCCCGACGGCGAAGCCTTCAAGACCTGGGAAACCCTGCAACTGATTTTCGACGGTCTGCTGACCGCCCGGCATGACCGCCGCACCACGGTGATCGCCCTTGGCGGCGGTGTGATCGGTGATATGGCCGGCTTTGCCGCCGCCTGCTACCAGCGCGGCGTCGATTTCATCCAGGTTCCGACCACGCTGCTGTCGCAGGTCGACTCCTCGGTGGGCGGCAAGACCGGGATCAACCATCCGCTGGGCAAGAACATGGTCGGCGCCTTCTATCAGCCGAACGTGGTGCTGATCGATACCGCCAGCCTCAATACCCTGCCGGCGCGCGAGCTGTCCGCCGGGCTGGCCGAAGTCATCAAGTACGGGCTGATCTGTGATGAGCCGTTCCTGACCTGGCTCGAAGACAATGTCGATCGCCTGCGCAATCTGGACCAGCAAGCCCTGACCTATGCCATCGAGCGTTCCTGTGCGGCCAAGGCGGCAGTGGTCGGTGCCGATGAGAAAGAGACAGGCGTTCGTGCCACCCTGAACCTAGGCCACACTTTTGGCCACGCCATTGAAACCCACATGGGCTATGGTGTGTGGCTTCATGGTGAGGCAGTGGCTGCTGGCACCGTAATGGCGCTGGAAATGTCCGCGCGCCTCGGCTGGATCAGCGAGCAGGAACGCGATCGCGGCATTCGTCTGTTCCAGCGTGCGGGGCTGCCGGTCGTTCCGCCAGAAGAAATGACAGAAGCCGATTTCCTCGAACATATGTCCATTGACAAAAAAGTGATCGACGGTCGTTTACGCCTGGTGCTGCTGCGCCACATGGGTGAAGCGGTGGTGACCGACGATTATCCGAAAGAGGTTCTACAGGCCACGCTGGGGGCAGACTACCGCGCCCTGGCTCAGCTTAAAGGTTAATAAGAACACAATGACTAGTTTGCATGCCGACGAGGCCTTCCTCGGCCATTACCAGTTGAGTCATGACCCTTTTGCTCCACGGGTGCCTGGCTTCAAATTTTTCCCGGCCCAGCGCAAACCCGTGCTGGGACAACTGCATCACCTGGCCCGTTACAGTCAGTTGCTGCTGGTGGTCACTGGCCCAGAAGGCAGTGGCAAGACCCTGTTGCGTCAGGCTCTGGTCGCCAGCACCAACAAGCAATCGGTACAAAGCGTGGTGGTTTCTGCCCGCGGTGCCGGCGATGCGGCCGGGGTATTGCGTCAGGTGGCCCAGGCGTTGAACGTCGGCCAGGCTGATGCCGACGCTATTCTGGCCCAGGTGGTGCAGCTTGCACTGACCGGGCAGGAAGTCTATCTGCTGGTCGATGACGCCGAACAACTCGACGAGTCCGCCCTTGAGGCTCTGATGGTCCTGGCTGCCGGTGCGCCGGAAGGCCGCCCGCATGTGTTCCTGTTCGGTGAGACCTCGCTGATTGCTCAGCTTGAGGCTTTGCATCTCGAGGAAGAGCGTTTCCACGTCATCGAGTTACAGCCCTACACCGAAGAGGAAACCCGCGAATATCTGGAGCAGCGGCTCGAAGGCGCTGGTCGCGGTATCGAACTTTTCACCGCGGATCAGATCTCTGATATTCACGAAAGCTCCGAAGGTTGGCCTGGCAGCATCAATCAGGTCGCCCGCGATGCAATGATCGAAGCCATGATCGCCAGCCGCTCAGCGGTCAAGCGTCCAAAAATGGGGTTCAATATGCCGAAGAAACACGTGTTGGCGATTTCCGCCGTGGTCGTGGTCGCGGTAGCTGCCGCCTGGTTGATTCCAGGTCGCAACAAGGCACCGACCACCGGTGCGCCGGCCAATGAACAGGCGCAACTGCCGCTTGGCCAGGGTCAGCCAACAGCGAATGGCGGCGCTCCGGCCGTAGAATTCGCTGGCAACACGCAGCCGATGCCATTGCCGTTGGTCGGTAACTCGCAACCGGTGATGCGCGGTCCGCTGGCTGAAGCGGCAGGTGGCATTACCGAAGGTGACGACGGGGTGCCGGTTGAAGGCTCCAGCGCCACTCCGCCGACCGTGACCACCACTGCGCCGCCTGTGGGCGTTCCTGCCGGCCCTGCGCCGACACCAGCGGCCAAGCCGACGCCTGCGCCGACTCAGGTCGCCACCGCCAAGCCAGCGCCTGTACCAGCGCCTGCTCCAGTGGCCAAGCCTGCACCAGCGCCAGCCAAGCCAGCCGTTGCTGCGGCGGCCAAGCCTGCCGAGAAACCGGCTCCGGCGGCCAAGGCCGCTGGCGGCACCTGGTACGCCGGACAGGCACCGGGTAACTATGTAGTGCAAATCCTCGGCACCAGCTCCGAAACCGCCGCACAAAGCTTCGTCAAGGAGCAGGGCGGCGAGTACCGTTATTTCAAGAAAGTCCTCAATGGCAAGCCGCTCTACGTGATCACCTACGGCAACTTCGCCAATCGTGATGCAGCCGTTTCCGCCATCAAGGCCTTGCCAGCGAAGGTTCAGGCTGGTAAACCTTGGCCTCGCACTGTCGCCAGCGTCCAACAGGAACTGGCAACAACTCGCTGAAGATTCGGCGGCCTTACCCAGGCCGCCTCTCCAAGCACCTCAAAATTTCTACAAGTGCGCGCAACCTTCCGGGCTGCGTGCCTTGTGGTGTCTGCGTCACAGTAGTCTTTGAGTCGTTGCGGTCAGAATTAAAAAAAGTTTTGACTAGCACAGCAGATCGCTTTAAACCTTTCACAAATGCGACATAGATTTGCGACATTTCGTCGTCAAATTTGTGAGCCTCTGTGTCGGTGTGTACAATGACCTCCCTTTTGCCCCCGCAAAGCCGGCGTACGTTCGGCGCGGTTGGTAAGTGGTTGAATTGAAAAGAAATTTGCTTCGCGAGAAGCAGCCTGGTGAGAAAGTGTCTATGAAAGCAGGTCTGTACCAACCAGATGAATTCAAGGATAACTGCGGTTTCGGCCTGATTGCCCATATGCAGGGCGAGCCCAGTCATACCCTTTTGCAAACGGCCATCGAGGCCCTGACCTGCATGACCCACCGCGGTGGGATTAATGCCGACGGCAAGACCGGTGACGGTTGCGGTCTGCTGATTCAAAAGCCGGACGTGTTCCTGCGAGCCATCGCCCAGGAAACCTTCGGCGTCGAAATGCCCAAGCAATACGCTGTGGGCATGGTTTTCTTCAACCAGGACCCAGTCAAGGCCGAAGCCGCTCGCGAGAACATGAACCGCGAGATCCTGGCCGCCGGTCTGCAACTGGTCGGCTGGCGCAAAGTGCCGATCGACACCAGCGTCCTCGGTCGCCTCGCCCTTGAGCGCCTGCCGCAGATCGAGCAAGTGTTCATCGGTGGTGAAGGCCTGAGCGATCAGGACATGGCCGTCAAGCTGTTCACCTCCCGTCGTCGCTCGTCCGTGGCCAATGCCGCCGACACCGACCACTACGTCTGCAGCTTTTCCCACAAGACCATCATTTACAAAGGCCTGATGATGCCGGCGGACTTGACCGCCTTCTATCCGGACCTGAGCGATGAGCGCCTGCAAACCTCGATTTGCGTGTTCCACCAGCGCTTCTCCACCAACACCTTGCCGAAATGGCCACTGGCTCAACCGTTCCGCTTCCTGGCGCACAACGGCGAGATCAATACCATCACCGGCAACCGCAACTGGGCCGTGGCTCGTCGCACCAAGTTCACCAACGACTTGATGGACCTGGAAGAACTCGGCCCGCTGGTCAACCGCGTCGGTTCCGACTCCTCGAGCATGGACAACATGCTGGAGCTGATGGTCACCGGTGGCATCGACCTGTTCCGTGGCGTGCGGATGATCATTCCGCCTGCGTGGCAGAACGTCGAGACCATGGACCCGGATCTGCGTGCGTTCTACGAATACAACTCGATGCACATGGAACCGTGGGACGGCCCGGCCGGCGTGGTAATGACCGACGGTCGCTACGCGGTGTGCCTGCTCGACCGTAACGGTCTGCGTCCGGCGCGTTGGGTCACCACCAAGAACGGTTTCATCACCCTGGCTTCGGAAATCGGCGTCTGGAACTACCAGCCTGAAGACGTGATCGCCAAGGGCCGCGTTGGCCCGGGCCAGATCTTTGCCGTGGACACCGAAACCGGTCAGATCCTCGACACCGATGCGATCGACAACCGTCTGAAGTCCCGTCACCCGTACAAGCAATGGCTGCGCAAGAATGCCCTGCGCATCCAGGCGACCATGGAAGACAACGACCACGGTTCGGCGTTCTACGACGTCGATCAGCTCAAGCAATACATGAAGATGTACCAGGTCACGTTCGAAGAGCGCGATCAGGTGCTGCGTCCGCTCGGCGAGCAAGGCTACGAAGCCGTAGGCTCGATGGGCGACGACACGCCGATGGCCGTGCTGTCCCAGCGCGTGCGCACGCCGTACGACTATTTCCGCCAGCAGTTCGCGCAGGTGACCAACCCGCCGATCGACCCGCTGCGTGAAGCCATCGTCATGTCGCTGGAAATCTGCCTCGGTGCCGAGCGCAACATCTTCCAGGAGTCGCCGGAACACGCCTCGCGCGTGATCCTCAGCTCGCCGGTCATTTCTCCGGCCAAGTGGCGCTCGCTGATGAACCTCGATCGCCCAGGCTTCGAGCGCGCGATCATCGACCTCAACTACGACGAAAGCGTCGGCCTCGAAGCGGCAATCCGCAACGTGGCCGATCAGGCTGAAGAAGCCGTGCGCGCCGGTCGCACCCAGGTTGTGCTGAGTGACCGTCACATTGCTCCGGGCAAGCTGCCAATCCACGCTTCCCTGGCTACCGGCGCCGTGCACCATCGCCTGACCGAGAAAGGCCTGCGTTGCGACTCCAACATCCTGGTGGAAACCGCGACCGCTCGCGATCCGCACCACTTCGCCGTGTTGATCGGTTTCGGCGCCTCTGCCGTTTATCCGTTCCTGGCCTACGAAGTGCTGGGCGACCTGATCCGTACCGGTGAAGTGCTGGGCGACCTCTACGAGGTGTTCAAGAACTACCGTAAAGGCATCACCAAGGGCCTGCTCAAGATCCTGTCGAAGATGGGCATCTCGACCATCACCTCCTATCGCGGAGCACAACTGTTCGAAGCGATCGGCCTGTCCGAGGAAGTCTGCAACCTGAGCTTCAAGGGCGTGCCGAGCCGCATCAAGGGTGCGCGTTTCGTCGACATCGAAGCCGAGCAGAAAGCGCTGGCCACCGAAGCCTGGAGCCCGCGCAAGCCGATCCAGCAGGGTGGTTTGCTGAAGTTCGTCCACGGTGGCGAGTACCACGCCTACAACCCGGACGTGGTCAACACCCTGCAAGCCGCTGTGCAGCAGGGCGACTACAGCAAGTTCAAGGAATACACGTCGCTGGTGGACAACCGTCCGGTGTCGATGATCCGCGACCTGCTGAAAGTCAAAACCCTCGACACTCCATTGGATATGAGCGAGATCGAACCGCTGGAATCGGTGCTCAAGCGCTTCGACTCCGCCGGTATCTCCCTGGGCGCCCTGTCGCCGGAAGCTCACGAAGCCCTGGCCGAAGCCATGAACCGCCTCGGTGCGCGTTCCAACTCCGGCGAAGGCGGCGAAGACCCGGCGCGTTACGGCACCATCAAGAGCTCGAAAATCAAGCAGGTGGCGACCGGTCGTTTCGGTGTAACCCCGGAATACCTGGTCAACGCTGAAGTACTGCAGATCAAGGTTGCCCAAGGCGCCAAGCCAGGCGAGGGCGGTCAACTGCCAGGCGGCAAGGTCAACGGCCTGATCGCCAAGCTGCGTTATGCAGTGCCGGGCGTGACCCTGATTTCGCCGCCGCCGCACCACGACATCTACTCGATCGAAGACTTGTCGCAGCTGATTTTCGACCTGAAACAAGTCAACCCGCAGGCGCTGGTCTCGGTGAAGCTGGTAGCGGAAGCGGGCGTCGGCACCATCGCCGCCGGCGTGGCCAAGGCCTACGCGGACTTGATCACCATCTCCGGTTACGATGGCGGTACCGGTGCATCGCCGCTGACCTCGATCAAATACGCGGGCGCTCCGTGGGAACTCGGCCTGGCCGAAACCCACCAGACCCTGCGTGGCAACGACCTGCGCGGCAAAGTCCGGGTACAAACCGACGGCGGCCTGAAAACCGGCCTCGACGTGATCAAGGCGGCAATCCTCGGCGCTGAAAGCTTCGGCTTCGGCACTGCGCCAATGATCGCCCTGGGCTGCAAATACCTGCGCATCTGCCACCTGAACAACTGCGCCACCGGCGTCGCGACCCAGAACGAGAAGCTGCGCAAGGATCACTACATCGGTACCGTCGACATGGTGGTGAATTTCTTCACCTACGTCGCCGAAGAAACCCGTGAGTGGCTGGCCAAGCTGGGCGTGCGTTCCCTCGAAGAACTGATCGGCCGTACCGATCTGCTGGAAGTCCTCGAAGGCCAGACCGCCAAGCAGCATCACCTGGACCTGACTCCATTGCTGGGCAGCGACCACGTGCCGGCGGACAAGCCGCAGTTCTGTGGCGTTGAACGCAACCCGCCGTTCGACAAGGGCCTGCTGGCCGAGAAAATGGTCGACATGGCCACTTCGGCGATCAACGACCTGAGCGGCGCCGAATTCGACCTGGATATCTGCAACTGCGACCGTTCCATCGGCGCGCGGATCTCCGGCGAAATCGCGCGCAAGCACGGTAACCAGGGCATGGCCAACGCGCCGGTCACGTTCCGCTTCAAAGGCACGGCCGGGCAGAGCTTCGGCGTGTGGAACGCCGGCGGCCTGCACATGTACCTCGAAGGCGATGCCAACGACTACGTCGGCAAGGGCATGACCGGCGGCAAGCTGGTGATCGTTCCGCCGAAGGGCAGTGTCTACCGCACTCAGGACAGTGCCATCATTGGCAACACCTGCCTGTACGGCGCCACTGGCGGCAAGCTGTTTGCCGCCGGCACCGCGGGCGAGCGTTTCGCCGTGCGTAACTCCGGTGCCCACACCGTCGTGGAAGGCACTGGCGATCACTGCTGCGAGTACATGACCGGTGGTTTCGTCTGCGTACTGGGCAAGACCGGTTACAACTTCGGCTCTGGCATGACCGGCGGTTTCGCCTACGTGCTCGACCAGGACAACACCTTCGTTGACCGGGTCAACCACGAACTGGTGGAAATCCAGCGGATCAGCGGCGAGGCGATGGAAGCCTACCGTAGCCACCTGCAACGCGTGCTGAACGAGTACGTCGAGGAAACCGACAGCGAGTGGGGTCGTGAACTCGCCGAGAACCTCGATGATTACCTGCGCCGTTTCTGGTTGGTCAAGCCGAAGGCTGCCAGCTTGAAAACGTTGCTTTCCAGCACCCGTGCCAACCCGCAGTGATATGCGCCTGAAGAGTTTGATGAGGTTTTAAAATGGCTGAACGTCTGAATAATGACTTCCAGTTCATCGAGGTCGGGCGCAAGGATCCGAAGAAGAAACTGTTGCGTCAACGCAAGAAAGAGTTCGTGGAAATCTACGAACCCTTCAAACCCCAGCAGTCGGCCGACCAGGCCCACCGCTGCCTGGGTTGCGGTAACCCGTATTGCGAATGGAAGTGCCCGGTGCACAACTTCATTCCCAACTGGCTGAAACTGGTGGCCGAGGGCAACATCCTCCAGGCCGCCGAGCTGTCGCACCAGACCAACACCCTGCCGGAAGTCTGCGGCCGGGTGTGCCCGCAGGACCGTCTGTGCGAGGGTGCCTGCACCCTCAACGACGGCTTCGGCGCGGTGACCATCGGTTCGGTGGAGAAGTACATCACCGACACCGCGTTCGCCATGGGCTGGCGCCCGGACATGTCCAAGGTCAAGCCGACCGGCAAGCGTGTCGCGATCATCGGTGCGGGCCCGGCGGGCCTGGGTTGTGCCGACGTGCTGGTGCGCGGTGGCGTGACCCCGGTGGTGTTCGACAAGAACCCGGAAATCGGCGGTCTGCTGACCTTCGGTATCCCCGAGTTCAAGCTGGAAAAGACCGTGCTGAGCAATCGTCGCGAAGTTTTCAGCGGCATGGGCATCGAGTTCCGCCTCAACACCGAGGTGGGCAAGGACGTGACCATGGAGCAACTGCTCGAAGAATACGATGCCGTATTCATGGGCATGGGCACCTACACCTACATGAAGGGCGGTTTTGCCGGTGAAGACCTGCCGGGCGTGTACGACGCCCTGGACTTCCTGATCGCCAACGTCAACCGCAACCTTGGCTTTGAAAAGTCGCCGGAAGATTTCGTCGACATGAAAGGCAAGAAGGTTGTGGTACTCGGCGGCGGCGACACGGCGATGGACTGCAACCGTACGTCGATCCGCCAGGGCGCCAAGTCGGTGACCTGCGCCTATCGTCGTGACGAAGCGAACATGCCGGGCTCGCGCAAAGAGGTGAAGAACGCCAAGGAAGAAGGCGTGAAGTTCCTCTACAACCGCCAGCCGATCGCCATTGTCGGTGAAGACAAGGTCGAAGGCGTGAAGGTGGTCGAGACCCGTCTCGGCGAGCCGGATGCCCGTGGCCGTCGCAGCCCCGAGCCGATCCCGGGCTCCGAAGAGATCATCCCGGCCGACGCCGTGGTTATCGCCTTCGGTTTCCGTCCGAGCCCGGCACCGTGGTTCGAACAGTTCGAAATCCAGACCGACAGCCAGGGCCGCGTGGTGGCGCCTGAGCAAGGTCAGTACAAGCACCAGACCAGCAATCCGAAGATCTTTGCCGGTGGCGATATGGTTCGCGGTTCTGACCTGGTGGTGACGGCGATCTTCGAAGGCCGCAATGCGGCTGAAGGGATCCTGGATTATCTGGGCGTGTAACCACTTTCCAGAAATGGAATGCAGTCCAAATGTGGGAGCGGGCTTGCTCGCGAAGAGGGAGTGTCAGTCGACAGTTTTGTTGCCTGACACACCGCATTCGCGAGCAAGCCCGCTCCCACAGTTGTTTCGTGGTATTGCGAAAACCGCGTTTACATTGCGACAAATTGACCTGATAGACAAAAGGCTGACCTGCATCCGTGCCTTTTGCGTCGCGCTCTGAGAAAATGCCCTCACTTTTTTTCCGGATGCCGACATGACTGCCCTGAAGAACGACCGTTTCCTGCGCGCCCTGCTCAAGCAACCCGTAGACGTCACCCCCGTGTGGATGATGCGTCAGGCCGGTCGCTACCTGCCTGAATACCGCGCCAGCCGTGCCAAGGCCGGTGATTTCATGAGCCTGTGCATGAACCCGGCGTTCGCTTGCGAAGTCACGATGCAGCCGCTCGACCGCTATCCACAACTGGACGCGGCGATTCTCTTCTCCGACATCCTGACCATCCCCGATGCCATGGGCCAAGGCCTGTACTTCGAAACCGGTGAAGGTCCGCGCTTCAAGAAAGTCGTCAGCACCCTGGCCGACATCGAGGCCCTGCCGATTCCTGATCCGCACAAAGACCTGGGCTATGTGATGGACGCGGTCAGCACCATCCGCCGCGAACTGAACGGCCGTGTGCCGCTGATCGGCTTCTCCGGCAGCCCATGGACACTGGCCACCTACATGGTCGAAGGCGGTTCGTCGAAAGACTACCGCAAGACTAAAACCATGCTCTACGACAATCCGCAAGCCCTGCACCTGCTGCTGGACAAGCTCGCGCAGACGGTCACCAGCTACCTCAACGGCCAGATCATGGCCGGTGCGCAAGCGGTGCAGATCTTCGACAGCTGGGGCGGCGCCCTCTCGGCGGCGGCGTACCAGGAGTTCTCCCTGGCCTACATGAAGAAAATCGTCAGCGGCCTGATCCGCGAGCACGAAGGCCGCAAGGTGCCGGTGATCCTGTTCACCAAGAGCGGCGGTCTGTGGCTGGAAAGCATCGCCGACGCTGGTGCTGATGCACTGGGCCTGGACTGGACCTGCGACATCGGCAGCGCCCGCGCCCGTGTCGGCGACAAGGTCGCACTGCAAGGCAACATGGACCCGACCGTGCTCTACGCCAAGCCGGAAGCCATCCGCGCGGAAGTCGGGCGTATTCTGGCCAGCTACGGCAAGGGCAGCGGCCATGTGTTCAACCTCGGCCATGGCATCACGCCGGAAGTCGATCCGGAACACGCTGGCGCCTTCCTGCGCGCGGTGCATGAGTTGTCGGCGCAGTATCACGAATAGCGATTGCCCGTTTCGACAAAGCCTGTCCCGCCTCGTGCCGGACAGGTTTTTTTGTGCCGTTCAAAAGCTCAATCGATAAAGCATCACTTGTTGTAAGAATGTTTTCTTTCTTTGTCGGATCGAGGAATGGAGAGACTGTTCCTGCCTCGTTCGGCGATTACTCCTACATAGAATTTTCTTCCACCCCCGTAAGGTTCCAGGCCCTTGTCCGGCGTATCGCCGAACAATCACGAAGTGAACAGGGGCGCCCACAAGGCGCCCTGTTTTCGATAAGCAGTCTGGAATACATCATGAAAATCAAGTTTGAAAAGAGAAGTGCATTAACCGCCTGCACTTCATCGATGATCCTGTTATCGGCAATGCTGGCCTCTCAAACCGTTTCCGCCCATGGCTATCTGGAAGTGCCGCCTTCGCGCGCGCTGGCTTGCCAGAAAGGCTTGAACACCAACTGCGGTGGCGCCCAGTACGAGCCGCAGAGTGTTGGTGAAACCTTCAAAGGCTTTCCGGCCGGCGTCGGCGGTGCTCCCTTGCAGGGACCGGTCGATGGCAAGATCGCCAGCGGTGGTCACTCGCTGTTCTCTGCCATGGATGCGCAGTCCGCCACCCGTTGGCACCTGACGGAAATCAAGGACCGCAACATCGATTTCCAATGGCGTTACACCGCGGTTCACCCAGCCACCAAGCACGAGTATTTCATTACCCGCAACGGCTGGAACCCGAATGAGTCGCTCAAGCGCGCCACCTTTGAAAGCACGCCGTTCTGCACCGTCGACGGCGGCAATCAGCGTCCCGAGTCCAGTGACAAGCACAACTGCACCCTACCGGCAGACAAGTCCGGCCATCACGTCGTCCTGGCCATCTGGACTGTCGGTGACACCGATGCAGCGTTTTACAACGCGGCAGACGTGAACATCCTGGCCGAACCGGATCTGCCGGGTGGCTGGTCCTCAGTGGGCAGCATTGCACCATCAGCCGCGTTGCTGGTGGGCGACAAGGTCAAGGCCCGCGCGTTCTCCGCCAATGGCGAGAGCCCGGACTATAGCGTCGAAATCAGCATCGACAACGCTGAAGAAGGGTCGCCGCAAAACTGGTCGTTCAAGCTGGCAGAAAAAATCAACCAGACCCACACCCTCGTTCGCGCCGGTATCCGTGACGAGAGCGGTAATGTCGAGCCGGTCAAAGGCGCCAACAGCCTTTACGCACAAAAAGAAAGCGGGGTAGTCCGCTACGAAGTGCAGCTGGACATGAAGGACGACGCCGCTGCGCGCATGTCGGTGGCCTCGCAGCAAGCCGAATACGTTCTGGATAAAGGCCGGGCCAAGGTCGAGTTCAGCATGACCTCGAACCGTCCGATGAACGTCGAAGCGACCTTGCTCGACCAGAACAACAAGCCGGTAG
The DNA here is from genome assembly GCF_019956175.1 of Pseudomonas sp. BF-R-30. Taxonomy (NCBI): domain Bacteria; kingdom Pseudomonadati; phylum Pseudomonadota; class Gammaproteobacteria; order Pseudomonadales; family Pseudomonadaceae; genus Pseudomonas; species Pseudomonas sp. BF-R-30. Next base: position 46,641 of record NZ_JAHBDE010000033.1, read on the forward strand.
GCACCACGTCGGCACAAGTGGCCAGCGGCTCCACCTGGCTGTCCATGGATGTACGCAGCAACCCGGGTGCGCACACCCTGACCCTGGTCGGCACCACCCTGGATGGCCGCACCACCCGTCAGGACACCCAGACCACCCAACTGACTGGCGAAGGTGCCGGCGTCGAATACGATTTCGTGTTCCCTGAAGGCCTCGGCGACTACACCGCCGGTACCAAGGTTCTGCAACCGAAGACCAACGAAGTCTTTGAGTGCAAGCCATTCCCCGAGTCGGGTTACTGCAAGCAGTACAGCCCCACAGCCAACGGTTTTGAACCAGGTGTCGGTGCTCACTGGCACATGGCGTGGAACAAGTTGTAAGTCCCCCTTGTAGCACTTCAGGCGATCGGTAGCCGATCGCCTGAAGCTTTATTCTTCTGACGTTGATCGAGTTGAAAATGACTGTTTCGGGTTATTCCAGACAGCGCGTGCTGCTGCATTGGTTGTCTGCCGCGGTGATCCTGTGGACCTTGCTGTCTGGTTTTCTTGTGGCCGGTTTCGAGGTGTCAGCGCACATCAAGGAGTCGGTTGCGTTCTTCAATGTTTCGCTGACGACAGTGTTCATACCGTTTTACCTGTGGCGCCTGTTTCTGTTTTTCACTCATACCCGTTTTTCGGGCATGAAGTCGTTGTCGCTTGTCGAAGTGCTCGCATTGTTTGCCCACGCATTGATTTACCTCTTCGTCGGTGCCGTTCTGGTGACCGGCGTGTTGATGATGGATCGCCCGATCGATGTATTCGGGGTGATCGAGATCGATCAGCCGTTAAGCGATCCACAACTGATCGCTCTGTTCGTCACGGTTCACACGTGGGTATGTGTGGTGCTGTCGCTGCTGCTGGTCGCGCACATCGGCGCCGTCATCGTGCATGAGGCCTGCAACCACCGGGTGCTGCGACGGATGTCTTTGCGCCTGTGTGGCAAGCCTGGGTCCGGGCGACTTGAGTGAGGCCATGGTGATGTTTTCGCGCGAACGCTTGACCGGACTTGCCTTGCTTTTGAGCAAGGCGAGCCTGCTGGTTGTGCCGCTGGCCTATGGGGCGTTCCTGGGCTGGCAGGAGTGGCGCTATCGCGAACAGTTGGTGCTGCCAGCACCGGTCGAAACCTCGCGAACCGCTCCCGTACCCCGTCAAGCGCTCGACGCAACGGCGGTTGCAACGGTGCTCGGTCTGACGACGGGTGCCGAATTGCTGCCGAGCGCGGAACCGCTGACCTTGAAGGCAAGCTTCGTCGTCACTCACGGCTTGTCCCGGGTGTTGCTGGCAGACTCGCAAGGCGCGCGCATCTACCAGGTCGGCGAGCGCTTGCCCGGTGGCAGCATCTTGCGTCGCGTTGAGCCCGATCACGCGGTGTTGTGGAGCAAGGGCCGAGAGGCATTGTTGACGCTCCAGCCTCCCGTCACGGGTTTCCTGCAACGGCTCGCCCCCCACGGCAAGCCGCAAGTGCCGAACGTTTCTCCGCGTTTTTTTAGCCCGCTTGCCGGGCCGACAGAGTGATCAACTTCATGAATAGCTTTCTCGGTGCACAAGCACTGCGACCGGTGCTTTTTTTCGTCGCCATGGCGCTAACGCTTTCCCACGGCACACTTCAGGCCGAGGAAGAAAAATGGCAACTGGCGATGAACAACGCAGAGCTGCGCGACATCGTCGAAGAGATCTCCAACATTCTGGGGACCACCGTGGTACTGGACCCCAAAGTCTCCGGTCGAATCACCGTCATGTCCCGGCAGGCCCTCGATCGTGAAGGGGTGCGCCGGTTGTTCTATTCGGTGCTCGATGCCCATAACTTCACAGTGATCGATGAGGGCGACCGGATTCTCATCACCCCGGTTGCCGAGGCCAGGACACGGGCCGGCCAGGGCACGGTAAAAACCACCACGGCGTCGCAGTTCGTAACCGAAGTCATCGGCTTGAACACCGGTAGCGCCACCGATATTGCCGGGTTGGTGCGGCCATTGGTCTCTGCCAATGGTTATGTTGGCCCCTCGGTGTCGGCCAACGCGTTGGTACTGACCGATACGGCTGCCAATGTTAAGCGCATCGCCCGGGTGATCCGTGAGCTGGATTCCGGTCAGAACAACCTGCATGCGGTGGTTCAGCTCAAGCATGCCCAGGCGGGCGATGTCGCGCCGGTAATCGAGGCCACCATGGGCAAGCGCAATGCCGAGTCAGCCATACAGGTGCTGGCCGACACCAGGACCAATCGCCTGATTTTCATCGGTCCGCCGGTCGTCCGCCAGCGCTTGATCGAGCTGGCCCGAGGTCTCGATACGCCGGCCACCACGACCCTCGACAATGCCCGGGTGATTCGCCTGCGTCACAGCGATGCCAAGCAGTTGGCCGAGATTCTGGAGTCGATGGGGCAGGGCAGAAAGCAGACTTCCGTCGTCGGCAGCGCCAAGGACACGTCTGGCGGTGCAAGCTTCATGATCAAGGCCGACGAAAGCCAGAACGCGCTGGTGCTGATCGCCGAACCCGCGCAGGTGCGGACCATCGAAAACATCGTGCGTCAGCTGGACCAGCCACGGGCCCAGGTGTTGATCCATGCCGCCATCGTCGAAATCTCCGGCGACATCGCCGAGGCCGTCGGCGTGCAGTGGAACCTCAACACGGGTGACGCCAAGGGCTTCATCAACTTTCCCGGCACCGACATTCCGATCATCGGCGGGCTGAAGTTCGACGAGAAAAGATCGGCGCCGGAAGGGGCGATCCTGCAACTGGGCGGCGACCGCTTCGGTGCGCTGGTTTCGGCCCTGGCCAGCAACACCCACAGCAACCTGCTGTCCACGCCAAGCCTGTTGACCCTGGACAATCAGGAAGCCGAAATCATCGTCGGCCAAAACGTGCCGTTCAAGACCGGCTCCTATGCCACCAACAGCAACGGCGCGGAGAATCCGTTCACCACCGTCGAGCGCAAGGACGTCGGCATCAGCCTGAAGATCAAGCCTTACATCAACGAAGGCTCGACGTTACGCCTGGAGGTCGAGCAGGAGGTGTCGGACATCGCGCCTTCGGTGTCGGGCATTGATTCCTCGGACCTGATCACCAACAAGCGAGCGCTCAAGAGCACCATCCTCGCCGACGATGGCGAAATCATCGTGATCGGCGGCCTGATCAGGGACAGCGTGCGTACCCAGAAAAGCGGCGTGCCGCTGTTGCGGGACATTCCCTACCTCGGCGCGATCTTCCGCTGGAGCCGCGACACCCAGACCAAAAGCAACCTGATGGTGTTCTTGCGCCCGACCATCGTGCGCAGCAAGGAAGACCTGTCCCAGGTCAGCCAGCAGCGTTACAACGCGCTGCGTGACTTGAGCAAATCAGGGGCAGGGGAAAACAACTCGTTGTTGCTGCCATCCGAGGCGCGCGGGTTGTTCGAACCGGCCACCGACGCGCCAATATTCGATTTGCGCGGCAAGGCGCAGTGAATCCATGAGCGAACTCTGCGAGCAATTGCCCTTCGGCTTCGCCCGGCGTTTTGGCGTGTTGCTGGAGCATGACGGCGACGCCCTGCGCCTTGCCCTGCGTAGTGATGCGCCGCTCACCGCATTGGCGGAAGCGCGCCGGGTGTGCGGACGGGCGTTGCCATTTCAAATCGTCGGGGCCGATGAGTACGCCTCGCGCCTGGCGGCGGCCTATCGCGAGGGGCGCAGTGCGGTGGAGCAAGTTGCCCAAGGGCTGGACGAAGAACTGGACTTGCTCAGCCTGGTCGATCAGGTTCCGCAAACCGCCGACCTGCTGGAGCAACAGGGCGACGCGCCGATCATTCGCCTGATCAACGCGCTGCTCGGTGAAGCGGTGCGTGAGCATGCCTCGGATGTGCACCTGGAAACCTTCGAACAGTACCTGTCGGTGCGTATGCGGGTGGATGGCCAACTGCGTGAAATGCTCAGGCCCAAGCGCGAACTGGCGACACTGCTGGTGTCGCGGATCAAGGTCATGGCGCGCCTGGACATCGCGGAAAAACGCGTACCCCAGGATGGGCGAATGGCCTTGCGCCTGGCCGGGCATGAAGTCGATGTGCGGGTCTCGACGCTGCCTTCGGCCCACGGCGAACGGGTGGTACTGCGTTTGCTCGACAAGCAGGCCGGGCGCCTGGATCTGCACCGGCTGGGCATGCCGGACGATATCCTCGCGGCCCTGCGCCATCTGTTGGGCAAGCCCCACGGTATTGTGCTGGTGACCGGGCCGACCGGTTCCGGCAAGACCACCAGCCTGTACGCCGCCCTGAGCAGCCTGAACGACCAGACCCGCAACATCCTGACGGTCGAAGACCCGATCGAATACCACCTGCCGGGTGTCGGCCAGATGCCGGTCAATCCGAAGGTCGACATGACCTTCGCCCGGGGCCTGCGGGCGATCTTGCGCCAGGACCCGGACGTGGTGATGGTTGGCGAAATCCGTGACCGCGAAACAGCCGAAATCGCTGTCCAGGCGTCCTTGACCGGGCATCTGGTGCTCTCGACCTTGCACACCAACAGCGCGGCCGGCGCGGTCACGCGGCTGGTAGACATGGGCGTCGATGCCTATCTGCTGGCGTCCTCGCTGGTGGGCGTTCTGGCCCAGCGTCTGTTGCGCACCTTGTGCCCCCATTGCAAGGTTTCGTACCTCGCCGATGCGGCGGCCTGCCAGCGTCTTGGGCTCGACACGAGCACGCCGCACACCCTGTTCAAGGCCTCGGGCTGTGAACAGTGCCAGCACGGTTAACGCGGACGCATCGGGATTTATGAACTGATCAGCGTCACACCCGCCGTCTCGGCGTTGATCCATCAGGGCGCCAGCGAGCAAATCCTCGTCGACGAAACGCGCAAGGTCTCGCGCAGCCTGTTCCAGGACGGGCGCCAGCGGGTGCTGGAAGGATTGACCAGTCTCGATGAGTTGCTGCGTGTGACCCAGGAGAACTGACCGGTGCCGACCTTCGACTACCGCGCCCGCGATGCCCAGGGACGATCCTGCAAGGGACGGCTGGAGGCCGATGGGCCCCGCCATGGGCGACAGTTGTTGCGTGAACGTGGTTTGTGGCCGCGTGTCTTGACCGAGGTCAGGGGCGGCGGTGCGGGTCAGCAGTCGCGAGGTGGACGCCTGAGTGCTGCTGATCTGGCGTTGTTGACGTTGCAACTGTCAACGCTGGTTCAGGCCGGACTGCCCCTGGAGGAAGCGCTCGATGCGGTGGCGAAGCAGAGCTCGAAGCGCAAGGTTGCGAGCTTGCTCTGGGCGGTCAGGAGCCGGGTGATGGAAGGCCACGCACTGGCCTCGGCATTGGGGCAGTTTCCCAGGGCCTTCCCCGAGTTGTTTCGCGCCACCGTGGCCGCCGGGGAACGCTCGGGGCATCTGGGCCATGTGCTGGAGCAACTGGCGGCCTACACCCAGGCCCGCCAGGCCTCGCGGCAAAAGATCCAGATGGCCCTGGTGTACCCGTTGATCCTGATGTTGGCCAGCCTGGCAATCGTCGGTTTTCTGCTTGGTTATGTGGTACCGGATGTGGTGAAGATCTTCGTCGACAGCGGACAGCCGTTGCCCTGGCTGACCCGGGCGCTGATTGGCGTGAGCAACGGCCTGCGCAACCATTTCCTGTTGTTGATGAGCGTGCTGGCGACGCTGTTCGGCCTGTGGCGCTGGAGCTGGCAGCAGCCGCAGTGGCGTCTGCGCTGGCATCGTTGGGTGCTGAATGCGCCAGTCCTCGGTGAAGTGCTGCGTGCCATGGAAGCCGCACGGTTTGCCAGCACCCTGGCAATCCTCGGCAAAAGTGCCGTGCCGTTGGTGGACGCCCTGGAAATTGCTGCCGCGGTCATCGGCAACCTGACCATCCGCGCGCGGATGGTCGATGTCGCCCGCTCGGTCCGCGAAGGCGCAACGCTCACCCGTGGCCTGGAGCTGAGCGGTGACATCCCGCCGATGATGCTGCACATGATCGCCAGCGGCGAACGTGCCGGCGAACTCGACCGCATGCTGGCCCGGGCCGCCGAACAACAGGAAAACAGCCTCGCCGCGCGCATTGCGCTGGTGGTGGGCCTCTTCGAGCCGGCCATGCTGGTGTTGATGGGCGGCGTCGTGCTGCTGATCGTCATGGCCATCCTGCTCCCGATTCTCAGCCTCAACCAATTGGTGAATTGATCCATGCAACCTGTCCGCAAAAACCTTTCCCGCGCGCAACGCGGTTTTACCCTGATCGAAATCATGGTGGTGGTAGTCATCATCGGCGTGCTGGGGGCTATCGTGGTGCCACAGTTCATGAGTCGCCCCGATCAAGCCAAGGTCACTGCCGCCAGAATCGATATTCAGGCCATCGCCACAGCCCTGGAAATGTATCGCCTCGACAACGCCCATTACCCATCGACCCAGCAAGGCCTGGAAGCGCTGGTCAAGCGCCCCTCCGGACTGCCCGTGGCGCGTGGCTGGAACCCTCAGGGCTACCTCAAGAGCATGCCGGTCGACCCGTGGAACACGCCTTATCAGTACCTCAACCCGGGTGTACGGTCGGTAGACGGCACTTACGACCTGTATTCCCTGGGCGCCGATGGCGTAGCGGGCGGCGAAGGGTTTGCCGCCGAAATCGGCAATTGGGGCCATTGATCCGTGGGTTACCGCTGTCGGGGGTTTACGTTATTGGAACTGATGATCGTGATTGTCGTGGTTGGCGTCTTGCTGGGCATGGTGAGCTTTGTCGGTGGGGGCAGTCCCGCGCGCGAGGTCAGGCAGGAAGCCGAAGCGATGGTTCAGGTGATTCATCAGTTGCGTGAGCGTGCGGTGTTCGAGGGCCAGGAGTATGGCTTGCGGCTGAGTGCCCGTGGCTACCGGCTGATGCATCTGGGAGTTCGTGGGTGGGAGCCGGTGAAGGAACTGACTGACTGGCCCCTGAGCGTGCGAGTACGTTTGCAGCAGGACGGCTATGCGGTAGGGCTGGACGCCGAAGAAGGACCGCCGCAGTTGCTGTTGCTCAGCAACGATGAAACCAGTGCCTTCACGCTGACATTCGAGTCCGGCAACAGGACCTGGTTGAGCCTGTCCGGCGATGGCATCGGCGAGGTGGCGATCGATGGCTAGCCGGTCATCCTTGTCGTCCATGGGAGGCTTCACGCTGCTGGAAATCATGGTGGCCCTGGCGGTCTTCGCGACACTGGCGGCAGCCGTGCTGTCGGCCAGTCAATATGCGGTGAAACAGCGCAACGCCGTCGAGACACGGCTGTTCGCGGCGTGGCTGGCGGATAACCGGTTGAACGAGCTACGCCTGCAATCCGGCCTGACGGCCGGCCAGCAACAACAGGTCGTGTCCATGGATCAGCGCGACTGGGTGCTGCAACAGCACATCAGCGTCACCCGCGATCTGCGTTTACTCCAGGTCGACATTCAGGTCAGCCCGGCGAACAGTGCGCACGCGTTGTATCGTGCCAGTGGCTGGATACCCGCGAGCCATGAGTAGGCAGTGTGGGTTCACCTTGCTGGAGCTGGTCATCGCCATGGCCATCTTCGCCGTGCTGGGGCTGGCCAGTTGGGGCTTGTTCGATAGCGTGCTGCGAGTGCAACAGGGCACGGCGGCCCACGAGCGAGAGCTGAGGAACCTGCAACGAGCGATGGCGGTGATCGAGCGGGATCTGCTGCACGTCGCTGCGCAGCCGATGGTGCTCGCACCGCCGCTTTTTCAGTTCCAGCGCAGTCACTGGCGCAATCCTCTGGACCAACCGCGCAGTGAGCGCCAGATACTGACCTATCGACTCGAAGGCAGCGTGCTGTGGCGCGAAAGCCAGGGCGAAGGTACGGAGTTCGTGCAACGGCAAAGACTGCTCGAAGGCGTTCGTGAGTTGCGCTGGCGTTTGTTCGACAGCCAGTCCGGCTGGGTCGCTCATTGGTCGGCCGGGCAGGATACGAAGGCGCTCATGGCGCTGGAGGTGCAAATCTCGGCCGGGCGCTTCAAATCGATTCGTCGGGTGTTGCCAATGCCGGGTGCATTGCCATGAACGGGCGCCAACGCGGCATTGCGTTGATCAGTGTATTGCTGGTCATGAGCCTGGCGCTGCTGATCACCGGCGGCTTGTTGCGCAGCCATCACCTTTCGCTGCAAAGCAGTGGGCAACAGTTGCTGCAGATGCAGCTGCGGCAGCTCGCATCGGACGGGGAAACCTGGGCGTTGTTGCTGTTGCGCGACGCGTTACAGGACGCGGAAAAACCCGTCGAGCGGTTTCAAGGCTGGACGGCCATGGCGCCAGGTTTCGACGTTGAAGATGCGCAGATCCGAATCGATATCGATGATCTCGCCGGGCGCTTCAATCTCAATGCGTTGTTACGCCAGGGGCAGGTGGATCAGGTCACCCTCAACCGTTGGGCGCGTCTGCTCGAACTGCTCGAACTGCCTCCTCTGCAACTGAGCCAGGTGGGACCGCTGGAGGAACTGAGCCAGCTGCGCTTGCTGCCTGGCATTGACGCTCGCCTGCTGCAGCGGCTGGAGCCCTGGGTGGCACTGCTGCCCACCGAAACCGCCTTGAACATCAACACTGCGCCGGCGCTGCTGTTGAGAACACTCGGCGAGGTGGACGCCGCGACCGCCGATGCGCTGGCGCATCAGGCGGCAACCACGCCCTGGGCGAGCGTCCAGGCGTTTACCCAGGACCCGCTGCTCTCCGGGCAGGGCCTGAGCAATCACGGACTTGGTACCCAAAGCCGCTGGTATCGGATAAGGGTGCAGGTGACCCGGGACGGGCGCGAACTGCGCCTGGCCACGGATGTCGGGCACGACCCCAAGGCTCGACAGCTGACGGTGCTGCAACGACGTTTTCTTCCCATGAGTAGCCACGAGAGACCGCGATGAACACTTGGCTTTACCTGACCGCCGAGGGGCAGGACGCGCCATCCGGCCTCTGGCCCTGCGTCCTGTGGTCGCCAACCTGTCAACGTCAGCCGATGCCACTGAATCAGGCGGCCTCGGCATTGCAGGGGCAGGCGGTCGATGTGCTGCTGCCCATGGAACTGTGCAGTTGGGTTCGCAGCGAGCCATGGCCTTCGCGACGCAGGCCCGAAGCCCAGGCCATGGCTTACGCCGTGGAAGATCAACTGAGTGAAGCGCTGGAAGTTGTGCATCTGAGCGTTGGCGCTCGTGATAGTGACGGCTGCTACCCGGTCATGGTCATTGGTCGCGAACGGTTGGCCACCGTGCTCGACTTGCTGCGCGAGGCGGGTATTGAGGTGCGCGGGGTGTTCGTCGATGCCGATCTGTTGTCCGGCGATCAGCCGTGCGGCGCCTGGTGGTTCGGGCGCTGGTTGTTGGGTGCAGGCCTGTCGGCGCGCCTGGCGATGTCGCAAGACGACCTGACGCTGCTCACTCCGTCATTGCCCAACGACATGCAATGGCTGGATGAGCGTGAGTCCCCCGCCGTCATCGACCAATGCCTGACTCAGCGCCCGACCCGGGCCATCAACCTGCTGCAAGGCGCATTCGCCCCACAGGGCAAGCGTCTGCCCTGGCGTGCCGGCGGGTGGGCGTTGTTGATGCTGGCGCTGTTGACCTGGGGTGCCAGCGAAACGCGGATCCGCTTACTTGACAGCGAAGCCAGCCGCCTCGCAATCCAGAATGAACTGCGATTCAAGGCGCTCTACCCTGAACAGAGCCGCATCGTCGACATGGCCGCGCAACTCAAGGCCCTGCAAAGCCAGCCTGTCGAATCGCAAAACACCCGCATTGCCGGGCTGGTCCGGTTGATTGAGCAGGTGATTGGCGCTAGCCCGGTCGAGGTCCAGCGCATCGAGTTTCGAGCAGGCGAAGGCTGGAAAATCCAGCTGACCTCCAGCGGCTTTACCGAGCTGGAGCAGTTGCGGGAACGCGGGCGACAACAAGGCACGCCCGTCCGGCTCGACAGCGCGAACAAAGCCGCTGACCGGGTGCACGCCACCCTCACCGTGGAGGACGAGGCATGAAGCAGGCATGGCGGCGCATTTCCGTGCGCGAACAGCGGCTGCTGCAGGTATCGGGGGCTTTTTTGTTGGCGGTTGTGGCTTTCAGCCTGATCTGGCAACCGACCCGGCAGCGGCTGGAAACAGTCGAGCGACAGTATCAACAGCAGGCAGGGCTGGCCGCGCAACTGCAGCGGGCGTTACCGCGCAGCCATGTCCCCGTCGACAGCGAAAAACCGCTATCGCTGCGCATCAGCGAAAGCGCTACGGCGGCGGGGTTGGAAATCCGTCAGATGGAGAGTGAAATCGATCTGCTTCGCGTGACCCTCAATGGCAACGCGCAACCCTTGATGCAGTGGCTCGATGGGATCGAGCGCGATGGCGTCGCGCTACAAACCCTGACGCTGGAGAAGCGTGACGATGCCCTGGAGGCGCGGGTGGTGCTCAAGTAGCCGAGGTGTTCTGCGGCAACAACGGTAACTTCGCCAGCTTCAACGCGATCAGCAGCGCAATCACCAGCAGCGTGCCGATGAACAACCCGATCCCGTTCCAGCCGCCCAGGTGCCAGAACACGCCACCCACCGTACCGGCGATGCTTCCCCCGGCGTAGTAGCTGAACAGGTACAAGGACGATGCTTGCCCCTTGGCCCTGGTGGCGCGGCGACCGATCCAGCTGCTGGCCACCGAGTGGGCGCCGAAGAAGCCGAAGGTAAAGATCAGCATGCCGATGATCACCAGCGGCAATGGCGTAAACATCGTCAGGGCGAGACCACCGATCATCAGCGCGATGGTGCTCCAGAGCACTTTGCGGCGGCCGAGTCTGTCGGCCAGCGAGCCGATTTTCGCCGAGCTGTAGATGCCCGACAGGTACACCACCGACAGCAACCCGACGAAGGCCTGTTCCATGTTGTACGGCGCGGCCAGCAGGCGGTAGCCGATGTAGTTGAACAGCGTGACGAACGCGCCCATCAGCACAAAGGCTTCTAGAAACAGTAGCGGCAGACCGGCGTCGCGAAAGTGCATGGTGAAACCGTCGAGCAGGCTGCGCGGATGCAGCGAGCGGGCGCGGAAGTTGCGCGATTCGGGGAGGATTTTCCAGAACACCGCCGCGGCAATCAGCGCCAGGCCACCGATCACCAGCATCGCCGTGTGCCAGCTGACGAAGTCGATCAATACCCCGGTGATCAAGCGTCCGCTCATCCCGCCAATCGCGTTGCCACCGATGTACAAACCCATGGCAAGGCCGATGTGCTGTGGGTGGATCTCTTCGCTCAGGTAGGTCATGGCGACAGCCGCCAGACCGCTCAACGACAATCCGATCAGCGCACGCATCAGCAGCACACCGTGCCAGCTCGGCATCATCGCACTGGCCATGGTGCACAGCGCAGCGGCGAACAGAGCTGCCACCATCACCGGTTTACGTCCGATACGGTCGGAAATCGGGCCAGTGATCAGCAGGCCGATGGCAAGCATGCCGGTGGCGATAGACAGGATCAGGCTGCTTTGCGCCGCGTTGATGGAATACTCGTCGGACAGCAGCGGCATCATCGGCTGCACGCAGTAGAGCAGGGCGAAAGTCGCAAAACCGCCGCAGAACAACGCCAGCACCGTGCGCATGAAGGCCGGGGTGCCTTTTTCGATGTAGATCTCCGCCAGCTCAGCGGCGATAGCGTCCGGCACTGAAGGTGAAACTTCATGGGCGAGTGGGGCGACAGCAGTTTTCACGTTGGACCTCGGAGGGCGCAGCCGGTCAGGCAGTGAAAAAAGCATATAGCTGGCTAATGATTCAATCCAATATATTGTTCGACCTGTTTGATAGCTTTTACGACCTAATTGGGTTTCCATGGAATTGCGTCATCTGCGCTACTTCATCGCCGTCGCCGAAGAACTGCATTTCGGCCGCGCCGCACAAGTGCTGGGTATCTCCCAGCCACCGCTGAGCCAGCAAATTCAGGCGCTGGAACAGGAAGTCGGCGCCCGGTTGTTCGAACGTACCAATCGTCGGGTCGAGCTGAGCGAGGCCGGTCGGCTGTTTCTGGAAGAGGCGCGGCTGGTGCTGGCGCAGGTCGACAAAGCGGCAGATGTCGCGCGACGGGCGCAACTGGGCGAGTTGGGTGAGCTGAAAATCGGCTTCACCTCGTCGGCACCCTTCAACTCGACCATTCCCCAGGCGATTTTCTCTTTCCGCCAGCGCTTCCCCGCAGTGCACCTGAACCTGCGGGAAATGAGCAGCACCCAGGTGGCCGATGCGCTGGTGGACGAGTCGATTGAAGTCGGGATCATGCGCCCGCTCGGGCTGCCGGATTGCCTCAACGTGGTCGAACTGATGCGCGAGCCACTGGTCGCGGTGCTCAGTTCCAAGCACCCCTTGGTAGAGGGCAGTGAGGAGGGCTTGTTCCTGTCAGCCCTGGCGCTTGAGCCCTTTGTGTTTTTTCCGCGCAGCTACGGCAGTGGCCTGTATGCGCAGCTGCTCAGCCTGGCCCGGGACTCCGGCTTCAGCCCGCACTTCGCCCAGGAGGCCGGCGAGGCGATGACCATCATTGGTCTGGTGGCGGCGGGGCTCGGTGTGTCGGTGTTGCCGGCGTCTTATCAGCGGATGCGCATTGATGGCGTGGTCTATCGGCCCTTGCTCGATCCGGCGGCGGTGTCGGCGGTGTGGCTGGTGCAGCGCAAGGATCAGAAGTCGCCGATGGCGCGGGCGTTTGTCGAGTTGCTGACGCGTAAGGTTGAGCCCCTGGCGTAAAAACGCTGATGAATGCTCTATCAACCGGATTAGCCTCTTTGGGAGCCTTGCTTTATCGGCGAGACGAGCCTTTTGTACAATTTGAATTGATGGAATAGATAGGTCGAGAGCGTGATGAAGTACAGCGTGGATAGGGTGAAGTGATTTGGACTGAACCAGTAATTTGTGCTTTCGATAAGCAGCAAGGATGAAATTGTCGTTGAAAAGAGTGCGAATGAAGTTGCAATCAAGCTTGGTGGTTTTCCGGATTTCAGCTGCCTGTACAGGGGGTATTGGCTTAGGGATAACAGTAAAAGCATCGCCAGTAACCCGGTAGTAGCAACAAATGGAATCGCTATCGAGTCCTGGTTGGTCGGGTAGATACCATCGGTGTAATTTGAAAATACTATGTAATAGCTCGTCACACTGGAGAGTACCAATGTCGTGATGTACAACGCCGGATTGCTTGTATTGATCGTTACCATTGTGGTGGGTGTTCCGAGATATCGCAGAAGGTCATGACTCTAACGCGAAACTAAAATTCTGATTGTGGGGCGTTTCCGAAATGACGTGCTCCGGTTTCCGAATGTGTCATTTCTTTGCGGGGCATTGTTTGTGGCGATTTATTGCTCGTAGATATTTCTTTTAATTGCCTTGTTACGGCCAGCGCCGAAACTCTCCGCACAGGTAGCCGAGTTTGCCGCAATGCGGGTTTGAAGGTTAACGGTTGCGCTGTCATTCGCAATGTAGGAGCGAGCCTGCTCGCGATGGACTAAAGAGCGCCGCGTGCATCCAGGAAACACGCGTCATCGTTAACGACCATCGCGAGCGAGCTCGCTCCTACAGAGGATCAGAAGCTTTACCACTGTTTGTGGGACATTTCTGAACAGTCCCGGAGAGGCTACAGCGCCTTGCGGCGCTGCCTACAACTACTCCAGAATCCGCCGGCTTGTGCGCTTTGAGGGCTATCGCTAACTTGATTCGCGTCACTGATGGTCAGTGATCGGGTTTAGCAGCCCGTATCGAAGTAAAGCGCATTTGCGCTCCTGATAGGCAGGTATGTCCATACCTGCCCTTGACGGTAGCTGTGCGCAGGGCGCCTTCGGGCGCGCCGGTTTGCGCTTCGTCCGGTCTGCTAACCTGCGTACAGCTGCCACCCTTTTGATCCGTCGTGATTCGGTGTGGCCGCCACTTTCAGGACGCTGAATCATGACCAATACGCCAAAGTCACCGGACACCGATCCGGACGCGCCACGCCAACCGAGTACCCTCTTCCTCATCGCCCCCGATATCGACAACCACACCCTGCTGGAATACGCCTGCGTGTCGCTGGCATCAGCCAATGTCATGGCGAGTGATTTTGCGAGGAGTCTGAACGGAGCGCAGAGCAATACAATGTTGGGGATTCAGCAGTCGATCATGTTGGGGGAGCTGGCGGTGAATCGGGTGTTGGATAACCTTGATCCACCGTGATCGTCCGGGGAGGCGAGAATCCTTGTAGGAGCGAGCCTGCTCGCGATGGACGTCAACGATAACGCGGGCAGCCTGAATGAACGCGGTGCCCGGACGTTTTTCGCGAGCAGGCTCGCTCCTACAGGGGAAATATTTTAGGTTACAGCCAGCGCTTGAAAATCAGCGACGTATTCACTCCGCCAAACGCAAAGTTGTTGTTCATCACGTACTGGTTGCTCATCTGCCGAAACTCGCCGCGCAGGTAATCGAGCTTGCCGCAGTGCGGGTCGACTTCGTCGAGGTTGAAGGTGTGGGCGTACAGGTCGCGGTTCATCATTTCAATGCTGAACCAGGACTCCAGCGCACCGCAGGCGCCGAGGGTGTGGCCGAGGAAGCTTTTCTGCGAGCTGATCGGCATGTGCTCGCCGAACAGGCTGCTGGTGGCCAGGGTTTCGGCGATGTCGCCCTGTTCGGTCGCGGTGCCGTGGCCGTTGACGTAGCCGATGTCCGAAGGTTTCAGCCCGGCGTCTTCCAGGGCCAGTTCCATGGCGCGGCGCATGGTGATTTGTTCCGGACGGGTGGTGTGCTGGCCGTCGGCGTTGCTGCCGAAACCGACGATCTCGGCATGGATGTGTGCGCCACGGGCCAGGGCGTGTTCCAGTTCCTCGAGCACCAGCATGCCGCCGCCTTCGCCGATCACCAGGCCGTCGCGTGCGGTGTCGTAGGGGCGCGGGCTGCGTTGTGGGGTGTCGTTCTTCAGGCTGGTGGCGTAGAGCGCGTCGAAGACCATGGCTTCGGTCGGGCACAGTTCCTCGGCACCGCCAGCGAGCATCAGCGGCAGGCGCCCGAACTTGATCGCCTCGTAGGCATAGCCGATGCCCTGGCTGCCGCTGGTGCAGGCGCTGGAGGTGGGAATCAGGCGACCGGTGAGGCCGAAGAAGATGCTGATATTGGCCGCGGTGGTGTGCGGCATCATCCGCACGTAGGAGTTGGCGTTCAGGCCTTCGGCCACTGAGTTGAGCAGCATGTTGCCGAACGCCTTGATCTCGTCGGTGCTGCCGGTGGAGGAGCCGCAGGCGACGCCCATGCGCCCGTCCTTGATCGATTCGTCGCCCAGCAGGCCGGCGTCGGCCAGCGCCATCTCCGCCGCACCCACGGCAAGCCGCGAGACCCGGCCCATGCTGCGCAGTTGCTTGCGGGTCCAGTGGCTTGGCACCTTGAAGTCATCGATGGGGCCAGCCAAGCGTGTGTTGAGCTCGGTAAAACGATCCCACTCGTCCATCCGGCGGATGCCGCTGCGGTTGGCCGCGAAGTTGCCGGCGATGGTGTCCCAGTCGCTGCCCAGTGAGGTGATACCGGCCATGCCGGTGACGACGACGCGCTTCATCAGCACAGGCCTCCGTTGACGGCCAGAACCTGCCGGGTGATGTACGAGGCTTCCGCCGACATCAGGAAATTCACCGCGCCGGCCACCTCTTCAGGGGTGCCCATGCGTTGTGCGGGGATCATTTTCATCAGTTCTTCCACCGGCACATTCTCGTCGAGCATGGCTGTGTCGATCAGGCCGGGTGCGACACAGTTAACGGTGATTTTGCGCTTGCCCAGCTCGATCGCCAATGCCTTGGCCGCGCCGATCAACCCGGCCTTGGAGGCACTGTAGTTGACCTGGCCACGGTTGCCGATCAAACCCGACACCGAGGTGATGCAGACAATCCGCCCGGCGGCGCGACGACGGATCATCGGCATCATCACCGGGTGCAGCACGTTGTAGAAACCGTCGAGATTGGTGCGCATCACCACATCCCAATCCTCCTCGCTAAGGGCGGGAAAGGCACCGTCGCGGGTCAGGCCGGCATTGAGCACCACGCCGTAATAGGCGCCGTGGGTTTCCACGTCGGCTTCGAGAATTTCCTTGCAGCGGGCGCGGTCGGCCACGTCGAACTGCAGGATGCGCGCACGACGGCCCAAGGCCTCGACTTCGGCCTTGACGGCTTCGGCGTCCGCCAGGCCGCTGCGGCAATGCAACACGATGTCGTGCCCGGCCTGGGCCAGGCGCAAGGCGATGGCGCGGCCGATGCCACGGCTGGAACCGGTGACCAGTACGGATTCAGTCATCACTGGACTCCTTCGGGTTCATGGAGATATTGAGCGGCCTGGGGTGGGCGGAACACATTCAGACGGGCGGTAACGTGAATGCCGGGGGCGTTGATGTGGCATTCGAACACGCCCATGCCGTTATCGTCTTCCAGGGAGCGAATACCGTGGATGGTCAACTCGGTGCCGGCCGGAAAACTTTCGACGTTGCATTCGAATTTTCGGCTGCCGAGCAGGAAGCCCAATTCCACCTCATCCCCGCGCTGGCGCGCATGGCAACCGGCGAAGGCGGCCACGCTCTGGGCCATCAGTTCGATGCCGACCCAGGCCGGCAGGCTGCCGTCGGGGAGATTGAACAGGCCATCGGGCTTGACGGTCAGGCGCGTGTGAATCTGCTCTTCATCGAACGCCAGGATCTGATCGATAAGAATCATGTCACCCGCGTGGGGCAGCAGTTCGGCGATCGGCCAGTCAATCATGGGGCGTCTCCGATAATCAGGCTGACGTTGTTGCCACCGAAGGCAAAGGAATTGCTCATCAGATAGCGGGGTGCAATGGACGTCAGGCGAGTGGCCGGGGTCACCCATTGCAGCGGCGGCAATTCGGGATCGGGCTGTCCGTCCCAGACGTGAGGCGGCAGGGCATGCTCGCGATTGTCCGGGCTCAGGCTCAACCAGCAGAACGCCGCTTCCAGCGCCCCGGCGGCACCGAGGGTGTGACCGGTCATGGGTTTGCTCGATGAACAGGGTACGCCAGCCGGGAACAGGGTCGCCACGGCCTGGCTTTCCATGGCGTCGTTGTGCTGGGTGGCGGTGCCGTGAAGGTTCAGATAAGCGATCTGCTCCGGTTGCAGGTTGGCGCGGCCCAGGGCTTTGCGCATCGCTTGCAGGGCGCCACGACCAGTCGGTTCCGGGGCGGAGATGTGATGCGCATCGGAACTGGCGCCGCTGCCGAGCAAGGCAATCGCCTGGCTGTCGGCTGTACGTCTGGTCATCAGGAACAGCACCGCGGCTTCGCCAATGTTGATGCCATTGCGGTTCACCGAAAACGGATTGCAGCGTTGTTCCGAGACCGCTTCGAGCGCCGAGAAACCGTTGAGTGTCAGCTTGCACAAGGTGTCGACACCGCCACACAGCACCGCGTCGCACATGCCAAGGTCCAACAGGCGCTGGGCGCTCATCAAGGCCCGGGCGCTGGAGGTGCAGGCCGTGGAAATGACATAGGTCGGCCCGCTCAATTGCAGCCACTCGGCGAGGAAGTTCGCCGGCGCCCCGAGTTCCTGTTGCTGATAGTCGTACTCGGCAGGGAACTGCTTTTCACGCAGGTAATGCGCCATTCCCTGGCTGGCCTCGTCGATACCCGAGGTGCTGGTGCCCAGCACGACACCGATGCGGTCGCGGCCGTAGGTCTGGATCGCGCTGTCGATGTCCGCGCGGATTTGCAACGTGGCCTCCAGCAACAACTGATTGTTGCGACTGTGATGGCGCGACATGTCGGCCGGAATGCTTGCCAGTTTGCCCAGGACCGCACCGACCGGCAGCGTGCGTTGCGGCACCCACCCGGTTTGTTCGCGCATGCCGCCGCAGTCGCCGGCAAACAGGTTGCGGGCGACTTCCTGCCTGTCACGGCCCAGCGCGCAGACCAATCCTAGGGCATTGAGGTAAGCCGTCATGGCGTTTCACCGCTCAGGGGCGTGACTTGATAGCTCGGACCATGCGGTAGCTTCAATTCAAAATTCTGCGGTTGTGCGTAGCGAATGTCCCAGCGCTCGGGCAGGGACCGTTGTCTGCCGTACTGCCAGGCACCGGGATAGTTGGCCGCCAGTTCTTCTTGCGGCGTCAGCGCAAACAGCAGCGCCGCGAACAGTTCCCGGGCTTGCGGATTGGGCGGCAGGAAACCATCGGACTCCCAGGTTTTATCGATCAATTTCTGGCGGGCCTGGGGAATGCCCAACAGGTCCATCATCGACCAGCGAATACCCGTCTCTTCACGCTGGATCACCAGCACCCAGTCCTGGCGGTCGTCGGGCTGCAAGAGCTGGATGTGCAGTTGCAGCGGCAACGGCAGATCCGGATTGTGCTCGGGCAGTGGCGCCCGGCCGGCGCAGGCGCTCAACAGCAGGGCTGCAGTGAGCAGTAAGATGCCTGCGATCCATGTGGGAGCGGCGGTGCGACGATTCGACTTGCTCGCGAAGACGGCAGTACTTTCAACACTGATGTCGGCTGACCCACCGCTTTCGCGAGCAAGCCCGCTCCCACAGGTTTTGTGCTTCGAGCGGTTGGCAATGAACATCACACAGTTCCTTCAAAAGGTTTGCGCGCCACCACATTGACCAGGGTTTCTTCCCGTTGGCCAAAGGGTTTTGGCTTGCACACACCCAAGTATTCGAGCAGGCCGAAATCCTTGGCGCGACTCCACCACAGGTACGGATAAGACACGTTTTGCGCGGTAAATTCGAAACCTTGCCGGCGAATCATTTGCAGGTACTGCGCAGCGCTTTTCTGCACGTGCATGGGGTGGCGAAACAACCAGCGGATCACCCAGGTATCAATGTAAGCCTCGGTGGATTCGGCGAACAGCAGATAACCGCCGGGTTTGAGTACGCGGTAGAACTCGGCCAGTGCCTGTTCCTGCTCCACCAGGTGATGGAAGGTCTGGTGACAGAACAGCAGGTCGATACTGGCGTCCGGCAGGTTCAGGCTGGCGCAGTCGCCGCCGATCAACTCCACTTCCATGCCCTGGCGGGCCGCTTCTTCGCGGCTCTGGATCAGGCTTTGTGGATCAGCATCGACGCCAATCAGACGACCGGGCGCAAAGGCCTGGCGCAGCAGCGGGAATGACTTGCCCTGGCCGCAACCGGCATCCAGCAGCACAGGGCTGACAGGCAGCGCTTCGCTGAACAGGTTGTGCAAGTCGTTGATCGCCAACCGCAGCACATAGTGTTGCCAGATCTGGCTGCGCAGGAACCACAAACCGAAACGGGTTTCTTCGACGTAGTTGTCGCTCAAGTAGTTCATGACGCATCCCTTGCACAGAACTCCGAAATCGCCTTCAACCGGCGCCTGGCTTCGCTGACGAACGGATTGCGTCGGTCCCAGGCATAACCGGCAAGAATGGAACTGATCATCCCGCGGATTTCCGGTGAACTGCTCTCATGGAAAATCACGTCCTGGAATGTCCCCGCGTACCAGCCTTCGACATAGCAGCGGAACGTGTCGACGCCGCGCTTGAGCGGTTCGGCGAACTCGGTTTGCCAGTCGACGGCCTCGCCTTGCAGCTGACGGTGCAATACCCCAGCGGCCATGCTCGCCGAACGCATGGCGATGGTCACGCCGGAGGAAAACACCGGGTCGAGGAATTCCGCGGCATTGCCCAGCAGCGCGAAGCCCGGGCCGTGCAGGGTTTTGACGTTGGCCGAGTAACCGCCGATGGTTCGGGCCTCGGTGTCCCACTGCGCATTTTGCAACACGCGGGCCAGGCTTGGCGTCTCGGCGATAAAGCCGCGCAGGCACTCGTCCAGATTGTCGCTGCGGCCTGCGAAACGCTCCTCTGCGGCGACCACGCCGACCGAGCAGCGCCCGTTGCTGAACGGGATGGTCCAGAACCACACGTCGCGCTGGGTCGGATGAGTGGTCACCAGGATCTTGCTGCGGTCGAAGGCCGGGAGGTCGATACGGTCTTCGACGTGAGTGAACACGGCCTGGCGCACCGGGAAGTTCGACGGCGCCTCGAGGTCGAGCAAGCGCGGCAGCACGCGGCCGTATCCACTGGCATCGAGCAGGAAATCTGCCTCCACGCGGTACTCGCTACCGTCTTCGCGGCGTATGCCGAGCTGCGGTTTTCCCGGGGCAATGTCGACACTGACGATGGTTTCGCCATAGCGGATCTCCACGCCTTGCAGCGCGGCCTGATCGGCCAGCAGCTTATCGAAATCGGCGCGCTGGACCTGAAACGTCGTCGATTTGCCGTGGCTGAACGTCTCGCCGAAATCGAAGGCGCTGTAGCGCTCGCCCCAGGCAAACGCGGCACCGGTTTTCAGCTGGAAGCCGGCGGCGTTGACGGCGTCGAGCATGCCCGCTTCTTCGACGAAATCCAGGCAATGGGCCAACAGGCTTTCACCGATGGAAAACCGTGGAAAATGCTGCCGCTCGATCACCAGCACATCGTGTCCCTTGCGCTTGAGCAATGCCGCGGCGATGGCGCCGGAAGGACCGGCGCCGATGATCACGACCTGGCGGCATTCCATCTCAATGGTTGGCATGGGGGCTCCTTGCGGGGACAGCGGCTTTCAGGGGGATTCGGTGCATGCCGGTCAGGGCTGGCAGCAGTGTAGCGATCAGGCCCATCAGCATCAGGGCAAAGTACAGCGGCGGGCTTATGAGTTGCTGTTGCAGCAGCAGGTTGAGAAAAACGATCTCGCTCAAGCCACGGATGTTCAGCAGCACACTTTCCCGCCAGCGGCTGGCACCCTGGAACGAGGCCCCGGCCCAGCCGAGGCCGAGCCAGTTGCCCAGCAGTTTGCTCAGCATCGGCAACAGCAGCAGGGCGACCAGTTGCATCCAGCCGAGGCTGTCCATCGCGCTGTGCACGTTGATCTGCACGATGCCGAACGTGAGGATCAGCGGGATGGCGATGTACGTCTGCAAGCGGCTCATCCAGATGGCCGGCAACGGCAGGACCAGTGGGGCTTTCAGCGCGGCCATGATCAACACATAGCCGATGCCGAAAATCAGCGCATTGAGCTTGAAGTGTTCGGCGACGACCAGCAGGGCGAAAAAGCTCAGGCTGTAAAGCCACGTCTGGCGCAGGCCCAGCAGCCGCAGCAGCACCGGGAGGCACGCGCCGGCCAGGGGCAGCAACAGGCTGCTCAGGTGCAGGCTGCCCTGGGCGATACCGAACAGGGTCCAGCAGGCGAGGTCGATGAGGATCGCGGTTTGCACCAGTCGCCGGGTGGCGGCGGGCGGGTAATCGATGTGCCGCAGGTACAGGTACAACACCGGAATCGCGGTGATGGCGAACAACAGGCCGACGGCCAGCGAGCTGATCCACGGTTGCGGCGGCAATAGCCAGATGGCCGTGGCCAGACCGCAGGCAAACGGAATGCAAAAGCTGGGCAGGGCGATTTTCAGGCTTTGGCGATCCAGTTGCAGGTCGATCACATCGCTGAGGATGTAGCCCAGCAACAGGGCAAAGCTCAGGCTGTAGAGGTTCTTCAGCCAGCCCGGCGACACCAGCTGCGCACCGCTCAATTGCCATTGGGGCTCGATCCAGAAATACATCAACAGCGGCAAGCCGAGGGTCGCCAGCAACAACTGGCTGACGATGGGAATCAGGCCGAAATGCCGGCCGACACGGGTCGCCAAGGCGAACAACACCAGTGCCATCGCCCAGAACAGAACGACCATCATGTTGCCCGCTCCACGGCCGTAGGCTCATGCACCTGGCGACCGGCCCACGGTGCGAGCAGGAAGCTGAAGATCAGGCCCAGGCTCACCGACAGTCCGAAGTTGCTCACCGCCGGGGTGCTCGATACCGCCAGCAGGCCGAACGACAGCCAGGTGGTCAACGCCGCCAGCAGGGTGCCCAGCAGGCTCACGGCTGCGCCGCCGACCTGTTCGCGCATGAGGATCGCGTAATCGACGCTGATCGCCGTCACCAGCAGCAGGCCGAACAGGCTGAACAGGGTCAACGGCTGCCCCAGCCAGCCGAGGCTGGCCAGGCTGCACAACGCCGCGAGCAGGGGCAGGGACACGATGCGCAACGCACCGCCGAGGCCGAATGGCAGGATCAGCACCAGCACGATCAACACGCAGGAGGCGAGTTTCAGTTCCGCGGCACTGATTTGGGTGGCCGCGAAGACGTTGTTCAACTCACCCAGTCGATCCACCAGTGTCACGCCGGGCAGATCCTCGCCCTGGAGCCGCAGCAGGGCCGTGTTGTTGATGCCTTGCAGGCTGACCATTGCCGCCACGCCGTCTTCGGTCGGCCCCAGCCACAGGGCCCGGTAGGGTTCTGCCAACGGGCCGCTGAGCGCTGCTTCGATGTCCACGGTCGGCAATGCCTGAAGCTTCGTCAGCTCGGCTTGCAGCGCCTCGACCGGTACGCCGATTTCGAGCAAGGGTTGCCAGAACGAAGACAGTTTGCTCAACGCTGCGCGCACCTGTTGCTGTTCGTTCGGCGGGCTGACCAGTTGATTGAGCGACAGATAACCCTGGAGCTTTTCCAGGCCTGTCAATTGATCCAGTCGTTCTCTCAGAGCGGTCTGGCGTTCGAGCAGTTGCTGCTGATTGGCGGCGCGTATCAGGAAGAACTGGCTGGTGGGTTGATAGCCGGTGATTCGGGCAATGGCCTGGGCTTCGTCGGTCAATTGTTGCGGTGCGCTGATCCACTGGCGGATGTCGTTTTTGCTGCTCAGCTGCAACAGGCCGCCCACGCAAAAGGCGACCAGCAGCGCCAGCAAGACTGGCGTTTTCAGCTGTTTGAGCAGCGCTTCACGGCAACCCAGCAAAAACTCGCAAACGCGCAATGGCCAGTGCGCCGGGCGCAGGTCTACGCCCTTGAGCAATGCGGGCAGCAGGCACACGGCGGACAAATAGGCGCCGAGCAACCCTGCGGCAGAGAACGCGGCAATCTGGGTCAGCGCCGGGAAGGGTGTCCAGGCCAGGGCCAGGTAACCGATGCCGCTGGTGATCAGGCTCAGGGTCAAGCCCGGCAGGGTCAGGCGCAGGGCTGGCCAGCTGCGCCAGGGTTTGAGGTTCCAGCTCTTGGACAGGTAATGCAGGGGGTAGTCGACCGCGACACCAATCAGGCTCGAACCCAGTACCAGGGTCATCACGTGCATATGGCCGAACAACGCCACGCAGGCCACCGCACCGAAGAGCATGCCCACCAGCACCGGCACGAAGGCCAGCAAAACGCGCCAGCGCCGGAAGGCCAACAGCAGCAGCAACAAAATCCCCACGGTGGCACCGCCGCCGACCCAGGTCATCTCCCGGGCGGCCTGCTGCTGCCCGCTGGCTGCGTACAACAGGCCGCTGGCGGCGAGCAGTTGCACGTCGTGCCGGGCGGCTTCTTCGCGGCTGTGTTTGAGCAGGTCGGCCACTTGCAGCGGCAGGTTCATGTCGAAGGCGTTGCCGGTGGTGCGCGCGCGCAGCAGCACCCAGCTCTTGCCATCGGCATCGGCGACCAGGGCGCCGCTGCCGATGTCCAGCTGCACCGAACCACGTTGCGGCTGGCTGTTCTGGATGCGTCCGGTCAGGCCCAGCCAGTCGTCCTGGCTCGGCACCAGGCTGTAACCGTTGAACGGGTCGAACAACGCCTGCACCCGCTGCTGGATAAAAGTGTCGGGGTGCTCGATCAGAAGTTGTCGGTCCGCCGCCTGGAGCATCGCCAGGCGACCTTGCAGCAACTGCGTGCGCAGCGCCGGCAAGTCGGCTTGCAGGGTCCACTGGACCTTTTCGAACAAGCCGCTGGCCTGCCATTGCTCGCCGAGTGTCTGCGCCATGGCGACGGCCTGCTGGCGATCGCTGTGGCCGACCAGCACCAGCATTTCGCGGTTCAGCGGTTCTTGCATGCGTTGTTCGGCGCGCAGTTCCAGAGCATCGGGCGCTGTGCCGGGCACCAGATCCATCAGGTTGGCCGACAGCGGCGCGCCGTCACGCCATTGCCAACCAGCGAGCGCCAGTACTGCCAGCAGCAGGATCAGAAACAGCCGTGGCAACCACCGTTCACTCGGCAAAGTCATGCTGCTCCGCGTCGCTTAACGGTTGGGTACTGGTGCTGTCCTGCATGCGCAACAACGTGCTGTCGCCCTGGGTCTCGAGCAGTTCGATGCTGTGTACCAGTTCTGCGCCGGTAATGTTGATCTGGTTGAACACCTGCTTGAGCAGCATCGAGCGTGGCAGCAGCGTGAGCTTCCAGTTCTGCGCATCGCCGCTCAGGGACAGCTCGAAATCCCGTTGCAGGCCACTGCTATCGCCTTGCAGCACGGCGAGGAACAAACGGTTCTGCTCGGCACCGGCGCTTTTGCCCGGCAGCATTTGCCAAACACTGCCGTCACGTCGGGCAATGCCTTTGGTGGTGATGCGATAGTCCTGTTGCAAGGGCGTTTTCAACAGCCATAACAGGCCGTGGTTTTTTGCCAGCACGAACGTGCCCTTGCTGGTCAGCGGCTGGGGCAGGGCGCGCAGGTGTTTTTCCTGGATGAAATTGCCGTGGATCACCTCGGGTCTGGCCAGTTGATCGCTGAGCTGTTGCAGATCGAAGGCGCTGGCCAGCCCAGGAATACCCAGTAACACGCAGAACACTGTAGGAGCGAGCTTGCTCGCGAAAAACCTGAGGGCGCCACGGGGTGTCAGATACCCGGCGTTATCGTTAACGACCATCGCGAGCAGGCTCGCTCCTACAGGGGAACGGGGATGGCAGAACATCATGGCAGGGCCTTCTCGACAGCGTCGGTGAAGACCTTCGGCGAGGCCAATTGCATCTCGCGGCTGGCAATGTCGACGGCGACCTGTACCGACATGGCCCGGGTCAGGCGCTCACCGGTTTGCAGGTCGCTGATCAGGTAGTTGATCTTCAAGCGGTTCTCCCACTCCACCAGGTTGGCGCGCACGTTGAGTTTCTGGCCGAACACCGCCCCGCGCACGTAGCGCAGTTGCAGGTCGATCACCGGCCACGCATAGCCGGATTCGTTCATCGCCGTGTAGTTGTGGCCGATCTTGTCCAGCAGCGCACAGCGGGCGACTTCCAGGTATTTGACGTAATGGCCGTGCCAGACAACGTGCATGCTGTCGACGTCAAAGAACGGTACGGCGATTTCCGTGTCGGTGTAGAGAAATCCCTTGCTACGCATGCAGCCTCCAGTGTTGTTCGGCGATGCGTTGCAGGCACAGGCGCAATTCGCCTTCCAGTGCGCGGTCTTCGATGACCGGTGGGAAGTCCTTGGCCAAGGCTTCATGCATGGTGGCCAACGCGGGTGGCAGGGGGCGTGCATCTTCGGCCTGGCCGCGCAGCCAGACGCCCTGATTGGCCGCCAGCAGTGTAGCGGCCGCCACCTGTTCGGTGAGTTCCAGCACGCGGATCGCATCCCGGGCGGCGATGGTGCCCATGCTCACTTTGTCCTGGTTGTGGCATTCGGTGGAGCGCGAGAAGACGCTGGCCGGCATGGTGTTCTTCAGCGCTTCGGCGGTCCAGGCGCTGGTGCCGATCTGCACAGCCTTGAAGCCGTGGTTGAGCATGGCGCGGTCGGCTGTGGCGCCGGACAGGTTGCTCGGCAAGCCATGGTTGTAGCGCTCGTCAACCAATAGCGCGAGTTGCCGATCCAGCAGGTCGGCGACGTTGGCCACGAGGTTTTTCAGGCTGTCCATGGCGAACGCGATGTGCCCGCCGTAGAAGTGCCCACCGTGCAGCACGCGCTCGGCCTCGGCGTCGATGATCGGGTTGTCGTTGGCGCTGTTGAGCTCGATCTCGATGAACGAGCGCAGCCAGTTCAGGCTGTCGGCCAGTACGCCCAGCACATGGGGTGCGCAGCGCAGGGAATAACGGTCTTGCAGGCGATGCAGTGGTGCGGTCGGCGCGTCGATGGCCAGGTCTTTGCGCAACCACGCGGCGACCTGCATCTGCCCCGGGTGTGGCTTGGTCGCGAACAGGCGCTCGTCGAAGTGCTCCGGGTTGCCTTGCAGGGCGACCACGTTCAGCGCGGTGATGCGCGTGGCCAGATGCAGCAGGTAATCGGCGCGGGCGTACGCCAGGCAGGCCAGACCGGTCATCACCGCGGTGCCGTTCATCAGCGCCAAGGCTTCTTTTGGACGCAACACCAGTGGCTGCCAGCCGAGTTCGCGGTGCACATCGGCAGCCTGCCGGCGCTCGCCGCGGAACATCACTTCGCGTTCGCCGGACAGCGTGGCGGCAACGTACGAAAGTGGCGTCAGGTCACCACTGGCGCCCACTGAACCTTCCTCCGGAATCAGCGGCAGGATGTCGTGTTCAAGGAACGCCTGCAGGCGCTCCAGCAGCTCCACGCGCACCCCGGAAACACCGTGGCACAACGACTGCAAACGCGCCGCCAGTACTGCGCGGGTGGCCTGGGCGTCGAGCAGTTTGCCCAGGCCGCAGCCGTGGAAGGTGTACAGGTGACGGGGCAGCGCCTCGACGTGATGCAGCGGCACCGCGACCACGCAGGAATCGCCATAGCCGGTGGTTACGCCGTAGATCACGCCTTCCTTGTCCAGCAGAGAGTCCAGAAAACGCGCGCCCTTGGCGATGCGCTCGCGGTAGGCAGGGTCGCTTTGCAATTGCGTCGGCACCTTGCGGTTGGCCAGTGCCAGCACATCTTCAATGCGCAAAGGGCGTTCGCCGAAGGTTACCGGCTCAAGCGTTGGCGTCGTCATCGGTCTTCCAGAAAGGGTAAAAGTTGAACCATTGTTGGGGCGCTTCGAGGCAATAGTGACCCAAGCGTTCGGCGTAGCGGGAGGCCCACTGATGAATGACCTGTTCACGGTCGCCGCGCTTCCAGGTGATTGCGTCAGCGAAGGGTTCAATGGTCAGTCGATAGTCGCCGTCGGGCTTTTTCAGGCACAGCAGCAGGTTGACCGGGCATTTCAGCAGGCCGGCCAGCAGCCACGGGCCCTGGGGGAACCTGGCCGGATGACCGAGAAAGTCCACTGTCACGCAGCGCCCGCCATGCAGCGGCACTCGGTCGCCGGCAATCGCCAGCCACTCGCCGCGTTCCAGGCGCTCGCTCAGTTGCAGCATGATCCCGGGGTCCAGTTCGCTGACCTGGATCAGGCGCAAATTGGTCGCCCCGGCTTCGCCCAGCAAACGGTTGAACTGTTCGGCGTGCTTGGTGTGCACCAGCACGTTCATCGTGACTTTCTCGCCGAGCTCCGCCAGTGCGCGGCAGACTTCCAGATTACCCAGGTGCGCGCCCACCAGCATCTGCCCGCGGGCGCCGCGCAACTGGTCGCGTAGCAGCGCCGGGTCGATGATTTCGATCTGTTCGATGCTCAGCTTGCCGTTCCATACGTCGAGTTTGTCGAGCATCGAATCGGCGAAAGCCATGAACTGGCCGAACACTCGCCAGTGGCTCGGGCGCAATTCGCTGCGACCGCTCCAGTCGGCCAGGCGTTGCTGGTATTGCCAGGCGCTGTGTCGGGCGCTGCGGCCGAACAGGAAAAAGTACAACACGATGCCGTACAACACTGGGCTCAGTACTCGACGGCCCAGCACTTTGGCACCGAACGCGGTGAGCTTCATCAGCCAGAAACTGCCCCGTTCTTCGCGGTCGGCCCAATGCTGCTTGTCTGAACTCATGCCCGCCACCGTCGCCAGAGGATCACTGGCGCGCGCAGCAACATGCCGAAGAACAGCCGCGTGTGCATGCTGGAAATCAGGACGTTGTCGTGGAACATCCGAAAATGCGAAACGCCGTCCAGCGGGTAATGGACTTTGGTTTGCAGCCATTGCATCGGCTGATTGCGCCAGGCCAGGCGCACCAGAATGTCCGAGTCGAAGTCCATGCGCTTGCCGATTTTCGCTGACTCGATCAGCGCCAGGACCGGCGGCAATGGGTAAACCCGGAAACCGCACATGGAGTCGCGAATCTGCAATGACAGGGTGTTGATCCAGACCATGACGTGAGTCAGGTAACGCGCATACAAACGGCCTTTCGGCACGCTGGCGTCATATTGCGGATAACCGCAAATCACCGCCTGTGGGTGGCGGCGTGATTGTTCGATGAAGCGTCTGACGTCCTGCAAATCGTGCTGGCCATCGGCATCCACCTGCAAGGCATGGCTGAAACCCAGGCGCGAAGCTTCGCGCAAACCGGTCATGACCGCGCCACCCTTGCCCTGGTTTTCGGCCAGGCGGATCAGATAAACCATTTCACGCTGGGCCAGGCGATCCAGCACCCGGGCGCAGCTCGGGCTGCTGGCATCGTCCACCAGAATGCACGGCAGGTTGCTGGCGATCAGGGCATCGACCACCGTGGTGATGGCGCTTTCGTGGTTGTACACGGGGACGACGGCGCAGGGGCTATGCATGTTGGTGTGCACCTGAAAGACCGAGGCGTCTGCTTCGCGAGCAAGCCCGCTCCCACATGGGGTTCGCGGCGTTCACAAATCCAGTGTGGGAGCGGCGGTGCGACGATTCGACTTGCTCGCGAAGGAGTGCGCAGCACTCTCCAAACTTATGCATGCGCTGCCTCCAGCAAGATCCGTCCACTGGAACACGTGGCGGTTTCGTTGCGATAGGCGAAATACAATTTGCCGCGCGCCGGGTCGTAGCGCAGGTGCAGCTGGATTTCGTCGCCCGGGCGCACCAGTTGCTGGAACTTCAAGACTTCCATGCCGGCGAATTTTTTCGGCAGGTTCATCAGTTGCTGGCCCAGGCTCAGCGCCCAGTCCACCTGCACCACGCCAGGCAACACCGGCGCCTTGGGGAAATGACCGCTGAAATAGGCCAGGTCCGGTGGCACGGCCAGTTGCAGGCTCCACTCGCCATTGCTTTCGACTTGCTCCAGCACCTCGGGCGCTTTGGGGCGCGGCGCCAACAGCAGGGCGTCGACGTCGGCCTGGGGCAGTTTGCCCTGAGCGTTCAGTGGCAGTTGTCGTAGCAGGCGCCAGCGTCTTGGCAGGGCCAGGGCTTCGCAGTGTTGGCTCAGGTGCTGGCGCAATTGCTCGGTGAGGCTGCGTCGACCGTCATTGCGCAGCACATGCAAACCGGCCTCGCTCAGCACCAGCAACGCCCCCAGGGAGGCGCGGTTTTCCTGAACGACGCCGAGCCGAGCTTCGATGACCCATTCATGGGCCGTCAGCGCTTGTTCCAGCATCGGCAGCGAGATGCGTTTTTCTTCCAGTTTGACGATCCGGTCCAGTCGCCCAAGCAACTCGAAGCGACCATCGATGGCGATGCGCGCTGAATCGGCCGTGTGTTCGATTTGACCGACGGGTAAGTAGGGCGAAGCGATCAGCAGCGCCCCATCACTGTCTTGTGTCAGCGTGACATCGGCAAAGGGTCGCCACAGTTCCGCGCCCTGACGCCAGGCGATGCCGCCGGTTTCCGAGCTGCCGAAGATTTCCGTTGGCCATTGCCCCAGACGCTCATGCAGGCTCTGTGCGGCCTCGACCGGCAATGCGCCGCCGGAGGAAAACACCCGGCGTACGGCGCTCAAGGCCGGCCAGTCGAGGTTGTCGCCCATGCGCTTGAGCAGCGCCGGGCTGGCCACCCAGGTGAAGGCCGGGTATTCGCGGCTGGCGCGTTGCAGGTCTTCCGGAAAGGCCAACTGCCGACGCAGGAACGGGCGCCCGGCGCACAGTGGCCAAAGCACCCGAAACAGCAGGCCGTAGATGTGCTGGGTGGCGACGCTGCCAATGATGCACGCCGGGCCCAGGTCAGCGCCCCACAGCTGTTCCAGGGCTTCGACTTCATTGGCCAGTTGGCGCAGGTTTTTTTCGATGCGCTTGGGTTCGCCGCTGGAGCCGGATGTGCACAGGCTGAGTCGGCAGTTATCCAGGTCCAGCGCGGCGGCACTAAGCGGCGACTGTTGGAGGTCGCCAAGGTGCGCATCGTCGGGCTGATCGCTCAGCCACAGCTCAACATCACCTGACCAGCGTTGGCGGGTCTGCGGTTGCAGGTCGGACGGCAGCAGCACACTGACCCCGGCACGCCAGGCGCCGAACAGGGCAATCGCCAGGTCGGCGGCATCCTCAAGGTGCACGGCCATCTGCCGGACACCCCGGGCTTGCAGGCCGGCGGCCAGGCGCAGCGCCTGTTCGCACAGTCGGGCGTGATCCAGTGCCGGAGCAGTGGTTACGGTGCGCTCCGGCTGAGCCTTGAGCAGCAGGTGCTCAAGTTTTATCCAATTCATGGGTGGCCTCGTACCCTTATTCGTATGAGCCATTCAATGGCAAACATCAGGCCTATCAATCCGTAGGAAATCAGGCCGGTGTACAACGTCCACCAGCTCAGCGGCGCCCAGAGGGTCAGGGCGGCGGCACACAAACCGTTGCAAAGAAAAAAAACGCTCCAGGCGATGGTCACCTGACGGGTATAGCGAATGCCCTCGGCGGGCAATTGCGGCTCGCGTACCCGGGCCAGGCGTTCAACGATCGGTGGGCCGAATGTCAGGCTCGATCCGAACAGCACCAACATGAAGCTGCTGATCAACACCGGATACCAACGCAATAGCGCCGGGCTGTCGAACAGTGCCAGCAACAGGCAGAACACAATGGCCACCGTTGCCATCCACAGGCTGCCGGGCCGTCGTTTGCCGGTCAGCGCCCGGGCCAGCCACAGCCCGCCCAGCAGCAGCCCGAACTGCCACGGGGCGAAATGCTCCATGCCGAAATACACCGCAAAGGGATACAAAAGGCCTGCCAGCAGCAGGCCGAGGCCAATCAGTCGATTCATGCGGCGGGTTGAACCAGACGGTAGACCGCCTCGACCACGTCACTGACGGTACGCACCGATTTGAATTCTTCGGCGGCGATTTTCTTGCCGGTCTGACGTTTGATGTGATCGATCAGGTCGACCGCGTCGATGCTGTCGATTTCCAGGTCCTGATACAGGTTGGATTCCAGGCTCACACGCTCAGGGTCCAGTTCGAAAAGCTCGACCAAGGCATCGCGCAGGGTGTTGAAAATGTCGTCACGAGTTTGCATGGTCCGGTCTCAAGCTGCCTGTTTTGCGGTGACGAACGCCGCAAGGCTCGCCACGTTACTGAAGTGGTTGCGTGTGTCCTTGGCATCGGCGTCGATTTTGATGCCGTACTTTTTCTGGATGGCCAGGCCCAGTTCCAGGGCGTCCACCGAGTCCAGGCCCAGGCCTTCGCCGAACAGCGTCTGCTCGTTGCCGATGTCTTGGGCGCTGATGTCTTCGAGGCCCAGGGCGTCGATGATCAGTTCTTTGATTTCCAGCACCAGGCTAGGGGTGTTCAGATCGCTCATCTTCGGCGAGCTCCTTGATGAAGTAAGAATGCAAATAATCGTTGAGCTTGCGCGAGGCCTGCGGAGCCGGCCCCTGCGTGGCGAAGGTCTTTGGGTCTATATCGGCCCCGACCCGGAAACTGAAGTGCACGCGCCGCTTGGGGATGCGATACCAGGGTTCGGCTTTGGTCAATGTGGTCGGGCTGACCTTGATAATGACCGGGGTGAGGATTTTCGCACCACGCAGGGCGATTGCCGCGCCGCCCCGATGAAAGGCCGGCGGCTGGCCGGGCTGAGTGCGCGTACCTTCCGGGAAAATGATCAGGGTCTGACCGTCTTTCAGCGCGTCGGCAGCCGCGTCGAGCATGTCCATGCTGCCGTCGTTGCTGATGTATTCGGTGCAGCGCAGCGGCCCGCGGGTGAAAGGGTTTTCCCAGAGGCTTTGCTTGACCACGCAGTTGGCGTGACGCACCAGGCCGATCAGAAACACCACGTCGATCAGCGATGGGTGATTGGCAATGATCATTTGCCCGGGGCGACCGAGTTTCTCCGCACCCTCGATGTTATAGGTCAGTACCCCGGTACGGGCCATGAAACGCACAAAAATCCAGAAACAGCGGCTGACCGTTTGCCGGGCCCGCAGCCGATGGGTCCGGGCGTCGCCCGGCAGGCAGTTCAGCACAGGGAAAATCACCAGGCGCAGGCACAGCCCGCCCAGCCCGAACAGGGCGAAGCTCGCGGCGGTGGCCAGCAAACGCCAGTAATAGGCGTCGCGGTTTTTCTCGGTCATGGGTTGCGTTGCCAGGTCCATACACGATTTTTCCAGGCATGTTGGCAGGTGGTTTGCTGACCGAGCAGCGCACACAGCAGATTCAGCGCGTGAGGCCAGCGGGGTTTGGACAACGCATCCGAGGGGCTGTTCAGGGACAACTGCCAGTCGGTACCGGGTGTGATCAGCAAGCCGACGGCATAAGGGAACGGCACGTCGTCGATCCAGGTCGAGTAAGCCTCGGGTGGCTTCTCTTCGGTGACCACCAGCAGTACCGCGCGAGCGCCTTCAGCCAGCAGCGCGGCAGCTTCAAGCATGCCGTGTTCCAGGCCATCGCCTGCGGCGGCCAGGGCGGTCATTTCGCTGGTTTCACCCCGCATGATCGACCACAAGCCAATGATCGCGTTATGCACCGACAAGCTGAAGCGGGTCGGCGACAGCGGCTGGTCGGCGGCCAGATCACTGAGAATATCGACGGTGCGGGGCGTTTCGCCGTGACGGGAAACAAAGACCAATGGCAGATCCTGCCGACCTTCGGCCAAAGGCCAGCCGACACTGAATGCCATGCGCGCCAGACGGCTGAGCCGTCGACGCTGCATGGCCGGCAGAAAGGAAACGTCGGGAGCGGCATCGCTGTCCGGCAGCACGACCGGTTGTCGGCACCAGGCCTGCCAATCGGACACGCTATCAAGCCCCGGGGCCCAGGCGCGCCATTGGGCGATGTTGAAGTTGATCACAGACATTCATCCCACCCTCACGGGCTTACTTGACGCGGGGGAGTGGCCGAGGGCCGAGACTTACCCTGCGTGGCGTTTGGCGCCGAGTGGCGCGCATTATCCCGGTGCCGGGAACGTGTAGCAAATGCTGGTTACATTTTGCTCAGAAGATGAAGCGGCAGGTTCGCAAAAATTGAATGATTGGCAACTATTCACAGAATTATTACCCCGTCTGTCGGTTCTGGCGTCGAACCGCCGGGGCGCTCAGGGCTTTTCATGCAAGAGAAGGCAACTGACTGTGTAGTCCTTGCACTGGTGAGGTAGCGTAGCCATACCGTGGACCACTACACTCGGTCATTCTTTGATACACGGAGGTTTTGACATGCGGCGCGTGGTGTTCAATCAGAAAGGTGGCGTTGGCAAATCCAGCATTGCCTGCAATCTGGCGGCAGTCAGTGCCAGCGAGGGTTTTCGCACCCTGTTGGTGGACCTCGATGCCCAGGCCAACTCCACTCAGTACCTGACGGGGCTCACCGGTAGCGATATTCCGATGGGCATCGCCGATTTCTTCAAGCAGACGCTGTCTTCCGGGCCGTTCTCCAAAAAGAATCAGGTCGACATCTACGAAACCCCGTTCGATAACCTCCATGTCATTACCGCCACCGCCGAGCTGGCGGACTTGCAGCCAAAGCTTGAAGCCAAGCACAAGATCAACAAGCTGCGTAAGTTGCTTGAAGAACTGAGCGAAGACTACGACCGGATTTACCTCGATACCCCGCCAGCGCTGAATTTCTATGCGGTTTCAGCGTTGATTGCCGCCGATCGTGTGCTGATTCCCTTCGATTGCGACAGTTTTTCACGCCAGGCACTGTACGGCCTGATGGCGGAAATCGAAGAGTTGAAGGACGACCATAACGAAGGCCTGGAAGTCGAAGGCATCGTCGTCAACCAGTTCCAGGCCCGCGCCAGCCTGCCCCAGCAAATTCTCGATGAGCTGATCGCCGAAGGCCTGCCGGTGCTGCCGGTGTACCTGGCCAGCTCGGTACGCATGCGTGAATCCCACCAGGCCAATACGCCGCTGATCCATCTCGACCCGCGGCACAAGCTGACCCAGCAGTTTGTCGAGCTGCACAACCTGCTGGAAAACGCCTGATTCTGGCTGCTAACACAGAACCCCTGTGGGAGCGGGCTTGCTCGCGAAAGCGGTGTATCAGGCGACACCTCTTTTGAATGTCAGCCCGCCTTCGCGAGCAAGCTCGCTCCCACAGGGTTCCGTGTTGTTTCAGATGCCTTGACTACGCAACCAGCTCATCAGTTGCTGTAACGGGAACGCCCCGCTCTGCCGGGCGACTTCCCGGCCGTTCTTGAACAGGATCAGGCTCGGAATCGAGCGAATCCCCAACTGCGCCGACAACTGCTGGTTCGCCTCGCTGTCCAGCTTGGCCAGGCGACACTTGCTCGCCAGTTGCCCGGCTGCCTGCTCGAACACCGGTGCGAACGACTTGCACGGCCCGCACCAGTCCGCCCACACATCCACCAGCAGCGGCAGATCGCCCTTGATCTGGCTGGCGTAGTCGCCTTGCTTCAATTCAAACGGTTTGCTCAACAGGACTTCGGCCTTGCAGCGCCCGCATTTCGGATGGTCGTTGAGGCGCTCGGCCGGGATGCGGTTGAGGCCGTTGCAATGAGGGCAGGGGATGAGGAGTGGGTCGGTCATGACAAATCGTCCAATCGAAAGCGAATGATCCATATCTGGAGACATGACTCCAGATTTTCAATCGTGCAGTGCCTCACGACGAACAACTGATCTCCAGATGCTTGCCCCATTCCGGCGGCCGCTCGGCGTAGCTTTCCATCCCCGGTTGTTCCTCGAACGGATTGCTCAGCACCGCGTGCAGTCGACGGACTTCCGAGTAGTCGCCGTTCTGCGCTGCCTCGATGGCCTTTTGCGCCAGGTAGTTGCGCAGGATGTACAGCGGGTTGACCGCGTGCATCCGCTGGCGGCGCTGCTCTTGATCAAGCGTGCCTTCACGGGAAACCCTGGCGACGTAGAGCTCGCCCCAGGCGTCAAAGCCCTTGAGGTCGACGAAGTCATCACGCAAGCGGGTGATGGCCTGTTCCGGCGTTTGATCACCCAAACGGCGGAAAAACAGGCTGTAGTCGACGCCGCTGTTTTGCATCAGTTGTAGCAGGTTCTCCAGCAGTTTCTGGTCGTCATCCTCGGCGGTGGTCAGGCCGAGGCGGCGGCGCATCAGGTCCAGGTAATGGGCCTGGAACAGTGGCAGATACAGCCCGAGGGTTTCGCGCAGGGCTTCCACGCTGATGAACGGCGTCAGGGCCTGGGCCAGGGCGCTGAGGTTCCACTGGCCAATCGGCACCTGGTTGCTGAAGGAGTAACGACCTTGGTCGTCTGAGTGATTGCAGATGAAGTTGGCGTCGAAGTCATCGAGGAACGCGAATGGGCCGAAATCGAAGGTGATGCCCAGGATCGACATGTTGTCGGTGTTCATCACCCCGTGGCAGAAACCATAGGCCTGCCATTTGGCGATCAGTTCGGCGTTGCGCTCCACCACTTCGCGGAACATCGCCATGTACGGCTCCGGTTGTTCCAGGCACTGCGGGAAGTGCATGGCCAGCACGTGATCACCCAGCTCTTTCTGTTGCTCGGGGCGCTTGGTGTAGTAGAAATATTCGAAGTGGCCGAAGCGCACATGGCTCGGCGCCAGGCGCAGGACCATGGCTGCGCGTTCCTGCTTTTCGCGCCACACCGGGGTGTCGGAGCCGATTACGCACAAGGCGCGGGTGGTCGGGATATTCAGTGCGTTCAGGGCTTCGGAGGCGAGGAATTCGCGGATCGACGAGCGCAGTACCGCCCGGCCATCACCCATGCGTGAAAATGGCGTCTGGCCGGCGCCCTTGAGGTGCAGGTCCCAGTGTTCGCCGGCCTCGTTGTACACCTCGCCGAGCAACAGGCCGCGACCGTCGCCCAATTGCGGGTTGTAGGAACCGAACTGATGTCCGGAATAGACCATCGCCCTTGGAATTGCGTCGGCCCAGAGCTTGTGGCCGCTGAACAGTTCGGCGAACTCCGGGGTTTCGGCCACGGCCGGGTCGAGGTCCAGCAGCGCCATGGCGGCGGGGCTGGCCACGACCAGGCGTGGATTATCGATGGGCTCGGGCAGCACATGGGCGGAAAACGCATCGCCCAGGCGGTCGAAGCGGTTATCGAAGGTGAGTTCGTCGAGGGCTTTCAAGGGCCGGCTCCAGCAGAATGTCCGAGCATTCTGCTGGGGAAAGGCCGGTTAGTCGAGTTTGGCGGCCGGCGGTTGTTGCGACGACTTACCGTCGACGATCGGCACGATGGTTTTCGCTTCCGGCTCGATCGGCACCATCTTGTATTCCTGGCCGTGCAGGTTCTTGAGGTAGACCTCCATCTGCCGGAACGAGATGTTGATGTGCTGCTTCTTGAACTCGCGGTTGATGAAGCGGTTGACCTCGTCGAGCACCGGGTTGCGGTCGCCGAGGTCGCGCACGTGCATGCGCAACTCGTGGTCGAGGGTGCTTTCGCCGAAATTCAGGAAGTACACGTGGGGCTCCGGGTCTTTCAGCACGCGCGGGTTTTCGCGTGCGGCCTTGAGCAACAGCTCTTTCACCAGGTCCAGGTCCGAGCCGTAGTCGACGCCGAGCTTGAGGGTCACCCGGGTGATGGTGTCGGTCAGCGACCAGTTGATCAGTTGCCCGGTAATGAACGTCTTGTTCGGGACGATGATGTCCTTGCGATCGAAGTCGGTGATGGTCGTGGCGCGGATGCGGATCTTGCTCACGGTGCCCGACAGGTTGCCGATGGTGATGGTGTCACCGATCCGCACCGGACGTTCGAACAGGATCATGATGCCGGAAATGAAGTTGGCGAAGATCTCCTGCATGCCGAAACCGAGGCCGACCGACAACGCTGCCACCAGCCATTGCAACTTGTCCCAGCTTACGCCGAGGGTCGATAGCGTCGAGACAAAACCGACGCCGGCGATCACGTAGGACAGCAACGTGGTGGTCGCGTAGGCGCTGCCCTGGGCAAGGTTGAGCTTCGACAGCACGAACACTTCGAGCAAACCCGGCAGGTTGCGCGCCAGGGCGAAGGTGATGCCGATGATGATCAGTGCGCCGAGCATGTCGCCGATGCTGATCGGCACCATGCTCATGTTGGCGCCGGTACCGCTGGTGTATTCGTAGAGGGTGACGTTGTCCAGATACGAGAACACCGTGATCAGGTCGGCCCAGACCCAATACAGTGCCGCCATGAAGCCGCCGAGAAGCGCCAGGCGGATCAGGCGCAGGGACTGTTCGTTGACCTTCTCGATGTCCATCGTCGGTTCTTCGATCACGGCTTCACCATCGCCGGCCTCTTTGGCGGCCAGCCGCTTGGCCAAGGCGCGCTGGTAGGCCAGGCGCCGGGCCGCCACACTGAGGCCGCGCACGAAGGTGGCTTCGATCACCAGCCAGAACATCAGCAGGTACAGGGTGTTGATCAAGCGGTCGCTGAGCTTCAGCGCGGTGTAGTAGTAGCCGAAGCACACCGCCACGAACAACGCGACGGGCAGTGCGGTGAACAGGATCCCCACCAGTTTGCGGAACAGCGAAGCGTTTTCGTGGGTCGGGCTGCTGATGAGCAGGCGGCTGAGCAGCAAGGTCATCAAGGCGTAGCAGATCAGCACCACCGGCATGCCGAGCACGTCATCGGCCAGTGCCGCCGGTTGCAGTTCGGCAACGGCGACTACGGTCACCAGTGCCATGACCACGATGCCGAGGCGGCGGATCCATCTGCGCAGGAATTCCACCTGGGGCTTTTCCCAGCGGAAATGCAGTTCTGCCACGCCACCCGGCGCGAGGATCCGGTACGCGGTGTAGAACACCAGCCAGGCCCCGGCCATTTGCAGCAGCGCCGCGCCCATATTGGCGTTCTGCCCACGGGCGTCGATTTGCAGGGCCAGCCCGCACAATGCGAGGCCCAGTGAAACCGGCATCGCCAGGAGAATGTTGATCAGAATTGCCTGCGGCGTATGCCACTGGCTGTCGCGTTTGAAGTGACCGATGTCCTGGTGAACCTTGTTCAGTCGCGCGTATAGACTCTTGCGCCGCCACAGCAGTGCGCCGATCAGCAAGGCCAGTGGCAGGAACAGCAGCGGGCGCTGGGTCAGGCCGTCGGTCAGTTCGCTCAGGCTTGAAAGTACCGGCAGCGTATCGACTTGCCGCTGGAGGCGATCCGGCACACTGTGAATCCACTCCAGGTCCAGCGGCTTGTTGCTGGGAATCCAGAACATCTGTTCATCGAGGGTCGCCCGCAGGCTTTGCGCGGTGCTGAGCAATTGCTTCTGGTTCAGTTGCAGGGTGATGGATTCATTGAGCACCGCGCTCAGTTCGCGGTTGAGTCGCTCCAGCAGGTCGGCGCGGGTGGTGGCCAGTTCCATCAGGCTTTTGCGCAGCTGCGCCGTGACTTGCTCGGGGGGTTGGGTCGACAGCAGGTTTTCGACGTAGGTGGTCGGATTGCTCAGCAATTCCCGTTGCTGGCTGACTTCGAACTGATACAGGCGAATGTCGGCGATCTGATCGGCCAGGTTGCGGTCGAGCCGCAGGCGCGGCAGCGCCTGTTTCTGTTTGTAGAGAATCTTCGAGAGCAGCAGGCTGCCTTTGAGCACGTTGATTTGCTCGTCCAGGGCCGCATCGCTCTGGGTCAGGCTGTCCAGCTGCTGCTTGGTCTGCAGGTTCTGCTGGGTGACTTCGTTGAGGCGGTCGGTGCTCTTGAGCAGGTAGTCCGAGAGCTTCAGGTTGGCCGCGCTTTCGGTGGCCAAAAGGCTGCTGCCGCCGGCCTTCTGCGCTTCGATGGATTGCTGGGTGACCGTTTCCTGGGACAGCGCCAGACGCTTCTGGTTGATCAGGGTTTGCAGTTCCTGGATTTCCTTATCCAGGCGGTCGGATCGCTCCGACAACAGGTCATGCTGGCTGTTGCCGAGGTCTTGCAATTGGGTATTGCCGGCCAGTTCCTGGCGCCGCAGCGGGATCAGGGCGTTCAGCGCCGCCAACTCGGCATTGAGCTGGTCGCGCTGCTCGGCGCTCAGGGTCTTGCCGGCGTCCTTGCCGTTCTTGAGGGTGGTGTTTATCTGCTGAATGCGCGTCTGGCTGCTGGATATCTCCGCCTGGGCGCGCTCGGGGCGGGTCTGGGCGGTGATGATCAGGCTGTTGGCATCGGCCAGGGCCTTTTGCAGGTCGCTTTGCTGGGTGGAGCGCTCGGTGAGCAATTGTTCAAGCTGCTGGATCGGTTCCTTGGCGAAACGCTGCGCCACCGGCACCACGGCACTGGCCTTGAGGCGGGTCAGTTCACGCTGGTTCTCGATGGTCTGTTTGGGCGCATTGCTCAATTGCTGCTTGAGCGCGACCAGCTTCTGCTCGTAGTCACGCTTGTTGTTGAGCTGGCTCAGCGTGCCTTGCAGGACCGATTGCAGGGCCTTCAGATCGGCTTCCGGCAGTTTGCGGTCGGCGATCTTGTCCAGGCTCGCTTGCACGGCTTCGCTGGAAGGCGGTTCGGCCGCTTGCGCCGCTTGCGATAAACCAAGGGTGCTGACAGAGAGACTCAAGCCCAGCAGGGCGACGGCGAAAATGGAGCGCAGATTAGGCATAAAGACCGGTCAAGCAAGTGATAGTGGAAGCAGTTTAGAGGAAGAGTCCGGGACCCGGGCGACTTCCTTCGGGGAATCTGACGCCCACTTTACCGATCTTGTTCCCGTCCATGACGGCCACGGTCCAGATGGTGTTGTTCCATTCCACCTGGTCACCCACCACCGGCGCACCGCCAACCTTCTGGGCAATGAAGTGACCCAGGGACATGTCCGGATCGATGCCTTCGACCTTCAGGCCATAAAGGGCCGCAACCGCGGCCAGCTGGGCGTCTCCTTCGAGTACGAAGTCGCCGAAGAAGCGCAGATCGAGGCCCCGTTGTGGCGCCTGGCTGAAGAGTTTTCCGAGGGCCGGCAGGTTGTGTTCATGGCCGATAACACACAACAAATCATCGACTTCCAGCACTGTACTACCCGACGGATGGAGCAATTGCTGGCCACGAAACAGGGCGGCGATACGGGTGCCTTCGGGCATATTCAGCTCGCGAAGGGGCGAACCGATGCACCATTTTTCCGCGCCCAGGCGATAGACGAACAGTTCCCACTCGCTGGTGACGTGCACTTCCAGGGCCGAGCGGGAGATGGGTGCAGGCTCCGGGGGCACCGTCACCTTCAGCAGCTTGGCGACCCACGGCAGGCTCGTGCCCTGAACCAGCAGCGACACCAGCACGATAAAGAACGCGAGGTTGAAGTAGAGCTGAGCGTTGGGCAGGCCGGCCATCAGCGGGAACACCGCAAGAATGATCGGGACCGCGCCGCGCAAGCCGACCCAGGAAATGAATGCCTTCTCGCGACCATGGAATGCCTTGAACGGCAACAGGCCAACTATCACCGACAGTGGCCGGGCAAACAGAATCATCCACAGCGCCAGTGCCAGTGCCGGCAAGGCGATAGGCAGCAGGTCGTGGGGCGTCACCAGCAGCCCCAGCACCAGGAACATGCCGATCTGCGCCAGCCAGGCCATGCCGTCGAGCATGTGCAGGATGCCGTGGCGGCTGCGCACCGGACGGTTGCCGATCACCAGGCCGCAGATGTATACCGCCAGGAAGCCACTGCCGTGCAGGGCGTTGGTCAGCGCAAACACCACCAGGCCGCCGGCAATCACCAGGATCGGATACAGGCCGGTGGCCAGGTTGATGCGATTGACCAGTTGCAGCATGAGCCAGCCACCGCCCAGGCCGATGACTCCGCCGATGCCGAACTCGCGCAGCAAGTGGGTCAGCAGGCTCCAGTGCAGGCCGGTCTGGCCGCTGGCGAGCATGTCGATCAGGGTGACGGTGAGAAACACTGCCATCGGGTCGTTGCTGCCGGATTCGATCTCGAGGCTGGCGGTTACCCGTTCGTTCAGACCCTTGCCGCCCAGCAGCGAGAACACCGCGGCGGCGTCGGTAGAACCGACGATGGCGCCGATCAGCAGGCCTTGAATCAGGTTCAAGTCGAACAGCCACGCGGCCGCCATGCCGGTCAGCCCGGTGGTAATCAACACCCCGACCGTCGCCAGCGACAGCGCCGGCCATAACGCCACGCGGAAACTCGACACCCGGGTGCGCAGGCCGCCGTCCAGCAGGATCACCGCCAGCGCGAGGTTGCCCACCAGATAAGCCGTGGGGTAGTTATCAAAAAGAATGCCGGCGCCATCGACACCGGCCGCCATGCCGACGGCCAGGATGATCACCAGAATCGGGATGCCGAGACGGGACGAAAGTGAGCTCACCAGAATGCTCGCACCTACCAGCAACGCGCCGATCAAGAACAGGCTGTTGATGGTCGTCGCATTCAAAGGCAGTACTCCAGAAAGCTGAAAGGCGGGCGCAAACTGACCATGCAGTCTGCGTGCCAGCGATTCTAACCTGTTGAAATGTGATGCTGTCAAAAAGCTTTTTGCAGGCGATTCTTCACGCCGGGTGAAATCATTGTGGCGAGGGGGCTTGCCCCCGTTCGGCTGCGAAGCAGTCGTAAATCCGGTAGATGCGATTTAATGGATGTACGCGGTTAACAGGGAAGGGGCCGCTGCGCAGCCCAACGGGGGCAAGCCCCCTCGCCACAGAGTCAGCGGTGCTCGTTAAAGGCTAAACCGCCCAACCAGAGTGTTCAGGTCTACCGCCAGGCGCGACAGTTCATTGCTCGCCGCACTCGTCTGATTCGCCCCGGTGGCCGACTGCACCGACAGGTCACGGATGTTAACCAGGTTGCGATCCACTTCACGGGCCACCTGTGCCTGTTCTTCAGCGGCGCTGGCGATCACCAGGTTGCGCTCGTTGATTTCGACGATGGCGCTGTTGATGGTGTCCAGCGACATCCCGGCGCCGCGGGCGATGTTCAGGGTCGATTCGGCGCGTTCGGTGCTGTTGCGCATCGAATCCACCGCGTGCTCGGTGCCGCTCTGGATGCTGCCGATCATGCGTTCGATCTCGCTGGTCGACTGCTGGGTGCGGTGAGCCAGGGCACGTACCTCGTCGGCCACCACCGCAAAACCACGACCGGCCTCACCGGCGCGCGCGGCCTCGATGGCGGCGTTCAAGGCCAGCAGGTTGGTCTGGTCGGCCAGGCCACGGATCACATCCAGTACCTTGCCGATGTCACGGGACTCGTTGGCCAGGTCGCCGATCAGGGTCGCGGTGCTCTGCACGTCGGCGCTCATGCGTTCGATGGCGCTGACGGTTTCCTGCACCAGGTCACGGCCGTCACCGGCAGATGTGGTGGCGTTCTTCGAGGCCTCGGACGTGCTGACCGCGTTACGCGCGACTTCTTCCACGGCGCTGGTCATTTCGTTGACTGCGGTGGCAGCCTGTTCGATTTCGTTGTTCTGCCGGGTCAGGCCACGGGCGCT
Organism: Pseudomonas sp. BF-R-30; assembly: GCF_019956175.1. NCBI lineage: Bacteria > Pseudomonadati > Pseudomonadota > Gammaproteobacteria > Pseudomonadales > Pseudomonadaceae > Pseudomonas > Pseudomonas sp. BF-R-30. The sequence goes on from NZ_JAHBDE010000033.1 coordinate 88,733, forward strand.
TTCGTCGGTGACGCTGTTGAGTTCTTCTGCGGCAGACGCAAGTTGCGTGGCCGAGCCGGAAATGCGCTGCAGTGTGTCGCGCAGTTTTTCCTGCATCTTCGACATGGCCAGCAGTAAACGGCCGGCTTCATCCTGGCCGTCAACGGTGATCGGGCGCGTCAGGTTGCCTTCGGCAATCTGTTCGGCGGCGCCCAGGGCATTGGCGATCGGTTGGGTGATGCTGTTGGTCAGCAACCAGGCGAGCAGCAGCGTCAAGGCGGTGGCGATCACCAACAGGGTGATTACCAGGTTGAACGCCGAATCGTATTGATCCGCCGACTGTTGGTTGGTGTCGTGGCTCTGCTGGGTATTGATCTCCAGCAGGCGGTTCAGCACGGTGTTGACCGCTTCGGAGTTGTTGAGCAAATCGGTGTTGAGCAGGCTGCGCAATTCATCGATCTGATTATTGCGCGACAGGGTCTTCATCCTGTCTTCGATCTGGCGGTATTGGCCCAGCAGCTGTACGTATTGATCGTAGGTTGCGCGTTCCTGCGGGCTGGCAATCAGCTTTTCGTAGGTTGCCTGAGCGGTGCGAATCTGCTGGTTGCGCGTCTCCAGCAGTTCCATGGTTTTCTGCTGCACATCAGGCTCGCGGTTCACCAGCAAGCGATAGGACAGCACGCGCAGGCGCAAGGTGAGCTGGGTGAAGTCGTCCAGGCTCTTGATGCTCGGCACACTGTTGTTGGTGATGTTCTCGGCCGCGCCGCGGATCTTGCTCATCTGATTCAAGGCAAACACCCCCAGAACCATCATCAAGCCGCCAATCAGGGCAAAGCTGAGGAACGCCCGAGGGGCGATATTCATATTACGAAGGGACATGGCGTTCACCGGGAAAGAGCGCATCCGCGCGGGGCTGAGGCTGCTGTATGGATGGCTTATCGGTCGCCGGACTGAAGTCTTGAGTCCTTGCGCGTTTTTACTGCGACCGGGCGAGCCCGCTCGCGAAAAACGCATGGACAACGCAATCATTCAGACAGGGCGCGATATCGTTCACGTCCATCGCGAGCAAGCTCGCTCCTACATAGGCGGGCGACGAAGTGCAGGAACCAGATCGGGGTATCACAGTCTCTACAGTTCGCGAGAAAGGTCACTCGTCAGCAAAATCAAGGCTTTGCGCCTGTATAACCCTGGCATCCAGGGTGACTTTTCTTTATCGTACGCGCCCTTTGAAAAAGCCCGGAAAATCAAAATGTTGGAAGCATCCCTAAGCCAATTGGAACAACTGGTCAGTGACCTGGTGCAACAGAACCAGACGTTGCTCGGCACCAACCAGACCCTGACCGCAGAACTGGCCCAGGCCAAGGATGAAAACGAAAGCCTGCAACTGAACCTGATGGAGCAGGAAGAGAAGCAAGGCGCCACGGCGGCTCGCATCCAGGCCCTGGTTGAGCGCGTCAGCGCAGGCCCTGTCAGCGCATGAGTTACAACGCCGCAGGGGTAAAAGTCGTCTCGATCCTGGGGGAGGACTATTCGATCAAGGCACCGGCCGGGGAAGAACAGACCCTGCTGGACGCCGCGATGATGTTGAAGGCAGCCCTGGCCGAAACCAAGAGGAAGTACCCGACGCTGATCGGTGACCGATTGCTGGTGCTGGCGGCGATGAATCTGTGTTCCCAGCAGATCGAAATGCAGAAACAGCACAAGCTCGACCTCGACCGTTACCAAGAGCAAGTCAGCGCCACGGTTGAAGTGATTTCCAAGACGATCAATCAGGCCTGATCGGCTTTGCGCACAACCAAAGAATAGATTGTCGGTTGGCTTGTATACAATCGGCACGGCTGTTGCAGTGTTTCAGCCTCTTATTCTTTGGGGGTGCTCCATGCAGTTCTGGCGACGCAGTATTCAATGGCAGTTGATCCTGAGCATGGGCACCGCCCTACTGGTCAGTATCCTGATTGTGGTTGGCATTTATACCCTGGTGGTCAACCGCCTCGCCCAGAGCTATCTGGTCGAACAAGCGTTGCCGTCGAGCATCGAAGCGATGCGCAACGACATCGAGCGGATCCTCGTTCAACCCCTTACCGCCGCCAAGGACATCGCCAGCAACAGCATGGTGCGCGACTGGCTGGCCGGGGGTGAGGACAGCGCCAGGACCGCCAGCTTCGCGCAGTATCTGGAAGGCATTCGCGCCGAGCACAAAGCCTTTACCGCGCTGATCATCGGCACCGCGTCCAGCCATTACATTACCGAAAAAGGCCTGGACCGCACCCTCAGTCGTTCCAATCCCAAGGACGCCTGGTTCTACTCGTTCCTCGACAGCAACCAGCCGCGCACCCTCAATATCGACAACGACACGGCCACCGGAGAATTGGCGCTGTTCATCGACCTCAAAGTCGAGCAGGCCGGTAAAGTCGTGGGCGTTGCCGGGCTTGGCCTGAGCATGAAAGAGCTGTCGGAGCTGATCCACAACTTCAGCTTCGGAGAGCGCGGCAAGGTCTATCTCGTGCGTTCCGACGGTTTGATCCAGGTTCATCCCGAGGCGCAATTCAGCGGTAAGCGTACCTTGGTCGAGCAGATTGGCGAGTCAGCTGCGCAAGCGGTCATGGGTCAAAAAACTGCCACCAACAGCAGCTTCCAGCGTGATGGCGAAGACTTTCTCGCGTTGAGTCTGCCTTTGCGCGATCTCGGCTGGACGCTGGTGGCCGAAGTGCCGCAATCGCAGATCTACGCCGAAGCCCGGCGCGCCATGTGGATGAGCAGCGGTATCGGCCTGGCGGTGGCGATTGTGTGTCTGTTGCTGGTGGTGCTGCTGGCCCGTGGGTTGGTGCGGCCGATTCGTCAGGTAACAGCGGCACTGGTTGCCATCGGTAGCGGTGGTGGAGATTTGACCCACCGGTTAGATTCCAGTCGCGCCGATGAGCTGGGCGATCTGGCGCGCGGCTTCAATCGCTTTCTCGACAGCCAGCGCGACATGATTGGTGAAGTGTTGACCACCAGTGAGCGACTGCGCACCGCTGTCGGCCAGGTTGCACGGGTGGTGGATAACACCGCTGAGCGCTCCGGGCGCCAACAGGAAATGACCGACATGGTGGCAACCGCTGTCCATGAAATGGGCCTGACCGTTCAGGAAATCGCCCATAACGCCGGCAATGCGGCGCTCGCATCACAAACGGCTCGGGATGAGGCAATGCAGGCACGGGAAGTGGTGGGTGGCTCGATCCGCCATATCGAAAGCATGTCTGACGAAATCGGCGTTGCGGCCACAGCGGTGGGTGAACTGGCCCATCAAGTGGCGTCGATCGACCAGGTGCTGGCGGTGATTCGGGGGATTTCCGAGCAGACCAACCTGCTGGCGCTCAACGCCGCTATCGAAGCGGCGCGAGCCGGGGACATGGGGCGCGGGTTTGCCGTGGTGGCCGATGAAGTGCGGACTTTGGCGCGGCGTACGCAGGCGTCTACCGATGAAATCCAGCAGATGATCGGCAGTCTCAAACAGGGGGCGGAGAATGCGGTTTCGTCGATGCATTCCGGGCAAGCCGCGACCGGCACGGGTGTCGAGTCCAGCCAGCGTACCGGGGCTTCGTTGACCGCGATTACCGGGCAAGTGGAGCGCATCAGCGACATGAACCATCAGGTGGCGACGGCGACGGAAGAGCAATCGGCGGTGACCGAGGAGATCAACCGGAACGTACAGGGGATTTCCGACCTGGCGCGGGCGACGGCGGGGGAGGTCAGGGCCTGTCGGGATGATTGTCAGACGTTGCAGCGGTTGGCGGATGATTTGGCGCGGCAGATGGGTGGGTTCAAGCTGAGCTGATGTTTCGCCTGTGCGGGCCTCTTCGCGAGCAAGCCCGCTCCCACAGGTTTTCTGGTGTACACAAAATTGATGTTTCACACCGGCAACTGTGGGAGCGGGCTTGCTCGCGAATGGATTTCAGCAGCACCACAAAACTTTGATCAGAACCACTCATCCTGCATCCCCAGGCACACATCATCCCGAGCCTCAAGAATTGCCAGCTCATGATGGCAACCCGGCACTTCCCACGTAAGGAAGTAGCGCGCCGCCTGCAGCTTGCCTTTATAGAAGGCCACATCCGCCGCATTACCCTTGGCCAAACCTTCCTCGGCACGAATCGCCTGTTCCAGCCAGCGCCAGCCGATCACCGTGTGACCAAACACTTTCAGGTACAGCGCCGAGTTCGCCAGGCTGCTGTTGACCTTGCCTTGGGCCAGATCAGTCAGCAGGCCGATGGTCACGGCTTGCAGGCGTGCCACCAGTTTCTCCAGCGGCTCGCGCAGCGGCGTCAATGAATCAAACGCCTGTGCTCGTTCGCCAGTGTCGGCGATCAGGCGGATCAGTTGCTTGAGCCCCGCGCCACCGTTCTGCGCCAGTTTGCGGCCCAAAAGGTCCAGCGACTGAATACCGTGGGTGCCTTCGTGGATCGGGTTCAGGCGGTTGTCGCGGTAGTACTGCTCCACCGGGTATTCGCGGGTGTAGCCGTGGCCGCCGAGGATCTGGATCGCCAGTTCATTGGCTTTCAGGCAGAACTCCGACGGCCAGGATTTGACGATCGGTGTCAGTAAATCCAGCAGTTCATGGGCTTGTTTGCGTTCGGCTTCGGTCGCAAGCGTGGTGGTGTCATCGAACAGTCGCGCCGCATAAAGACCCAAGTCAAACGAACCTTCGACGTAAGCCTTTTGCGTCAACAGCATGCGTTTCACGTCGGCATGCTGAATGATCGCCACCGGTGCAGTGTTCGGGTCCTTGCTGTCTGGCACGCGGCCCTGCGGACGCTCGCGGGCGTATTCCAGCGAGTACAGATAGCCGGCGTAACCAAGCATTACCGCGCCCATGCCGACGCCGATCCGCGCCTCGTTCATCATCTGGAACATATAACTCAAACCATGGTGCGGCTTGCCCACCAGATAGCCGACGCACTCGCCGTTATCGCCGAAATTCAGTGCGGTGGAGGTGGTGCCGCGCCAGCCCATCTTGTGGAACAGCCCGGCCAGCAACACGTCGTTGCGTTGGCCGAGGCTGCCATCGTCGTTGACCAGGAACTTGGGCACGATGAACAGCGAAATGCCCTTCACCCCGGCCGGTGCGTCCGGCAGCTTGGCCAGCACCATGTGCACGATGTTTTCCGACAGCGGATGATCGCCACCAGAGATGAAAATCTTGTTGCCCTTGAGGCGATAGGTGCCGTCAGACGCAGGTTCTGCGCGGGTACGAATATCCGACAGCGACGAGCCTGCGTGGGGTTCGGTCAGGGCCATGGTGCCGAAGAAGCGGCCATCGATCATCGGTTGCAGGAAGCGGCGCTTCTGCTCTTCAGTGCCGAAGCTCTCGATCAGGTTCGCCGCGCCCATGGTCAGGAACGGATACGACGTCGAAGCCGCGTTGGCCGATTGAAAGTGCGCGAAGCAGGCCTGGGACAGCAGCGTAGGAAGCTGCATGCCGCCAGCGTCGAAACTGCGCGCGGCGTTGAGGAAGCCGGCTTCGAGGAAGGCATCTACCGCCGGTTTCACTTCCGGAATCAGAATCGCCTGACCGTTCTCGTAGCGTGGCTCGTTCTCGTCGCCCTTGCGGTTGTGCGGGGCGAAGAACTTCTCGGCGATGTTGCGGGCGGTGCCAATGGCGGCATCGAAGGTTTCGCGGTTGTGCTCGGCGAAACGCTCACGCTGGGTCAGGCCCTCGGCATCAAGGACTTCATACAGCTCGAAAGCCAGATTACGGGAACTGAGCAACGTCTCGGACATGGCGGCCTACCTTTTATTGGAGTGGACCGAGTCTAGGCTTGTGAATTTATGCTGAATAGCATGATTGATGAGCGTGATAATTGGGCAGAGCAGAGGCTTTGCAGGCGCCACAAAGCCAATGTGGGAGCGGGCTTGCTCGCGAAGAGGTCGCCACATTCAACATTTAAGTTGACTGACAGTCCGCTTTCGCGAGCAAGCCCGCTCCCACAGGGATTTGATTGCCAGGCAGCCATTGCGGCTGCCTGGCGTATCGGTGTTAACCGATGGTCATCAGGCTGGCATTACCACCCGCCGCAGCGGTGTTGACGCTCAACGCACGCTCGATCACCAGACGCTCCAGCGCAATGTTGGTTTCGCCCTGCGACAGGCCCTGAACCCCAACGATGGCGCCGGCACGCTTGGCAACCTGCTGGCACACTGCACGCAACTGGTCGGAATGGCCGTGATGCAGAACCGCATCAAACACCACTTCGTCCTTGTTCCAGTCGGAAACCAGCTTGATGCGCGCCTGAATGTCCTTCGGCAGGCGTGCGAACAATGCCTTGGTCATGTCAGCTTCCGGCCATACCGCCGAACCGCCGACAGCCAATACCGCCGCCAGTTGCGTCAGCAGATCACCTTCGACTTCCGCCAGGCACAGCACGTGTTCCCGTGGCAGGATCGCATAGCTGTTGCGTTCGCCGGTCGGGCCGGCCAGGAGGCGGGTGATACCGCTTTGCGATTGCGCGGCGAACTGTACGCACAGGGTGCTCAAGTCGGCAAACTTGTTGCTGTCGGCCCAGGCTTTCAAGGCGGTCAGCGGCTTGCTCATGGCATCGCGCAGACGAACGTCCGGTGCCGCGGCAGCATCGCCACGAGCGAAGGATTGTTCGATCGCATCCGCAGGGCGGGTCGACAGCAGGCGGTACAGGTACAGCGGGCCGCCGGCTTTCGGGCCGGTACCCGACAGGCCTTCGCCGCCGAATGGCTGCACGCCTACTACTGCGCCAACAATGTTGCGGTTGACGTAGACGTTACCGGCGTTGACGTTGTCGATCACCTTGGCAATGGTCTCGTCGATGCGGGTGTGCACGCCCAGGGTCAGGCCGTAGCCGGAAGCGTTGATCTGACCGATCAGTTGATCGATGTCCTTGCGCTTGTAGCGAACCACGTGCAGCACCGGGCCGAAGATCTCCCGTTGCAGTTCATCGAAGCTTTCCAGTTCGATCAGTGTCGGCATCACGAAGGTGCCGCGTTTGACTTCTTCGGCATCGGCGATGGCCACCTGGTACACGCTGCGACCTTTGTCGCGCATGGCCTGGATGTGCTTCTCGATGCCAGCCTTGGCTTCAGCGTCGATCACCGGGCCGATGTCCACGGACAGACGCTCAGGGTTGCCGAGACGGCTTTCAGCCATCGCGCCCTTGAGCATTTCGATGACGCGGTCGGCGGAATCTTCCTGCAAGCACAGTACACGCAGAGCCGAGCAACGCTGACCGGCGCTGTCGAAGGCCGAGGACACCACGTCGATCACAACCTGTTCGGTCAGTGCCGAGGAGTCGACGATCATCGCGTTCTGGCCACCGGTTTCGGCGATCAGCGGAATCGGACGACCCTGGCTGTCCAGGCGGCCGGCGATGTTGCGTTGCAGCAAGCGCGCGACTTCGGTGGAGCCGGTGAACATCACGCCTTTGACGCGATCGTCGCCGACCAGGCCGGCACCGACGGTTTCGCCACGGCCCGGCAGCAGTTGCAACACGCCTTCCGGGATGCCGGCTTCGAGCATCAGGCGCACGGCCTGAGCGGCGACCAGCGGCGTTTGTTCCGCAGGCTTGGCCAATACCGGGTTACCAGCGGCCAATGCAGCAGCCACCTGGCCACTGAAGATCGCCAGCGGGAAGTTCCACGGGCTGATGCATACGACTGGGCCCAACGGACGGTGAGCGTCATTGGTGAAATCGTTGCGTGCCTGCACCGCGTAATAACGCAGGAAATCCACGGCTTCACGCACTTCGGCGATGGCGTTGGCGAAAGTCTTGCCGGCTTCGCGGGCCAGCAGGCCCATCAGCGGCTGGATCTCGGCTTCCATCAGATCGGCGGCACGTTCCAGGATCGCGGCGCGCTCGGCGGGCGGCGTGGCCTGCCAGATCGGTGCAGCGTTGAGGGCGCACTGGATCGCGTTGTCGACGTCTTCGACGGTCGCTTCCTGCACATGGCCGACCACGTCACGCAGATCGGACGGGTTCAAGACCGGTGCCGGGGCTTCGCTGCTGGAAGCGCAACCGAGCATCGGCGCCGCTTTCCAGTGGTTGTGTGCGGTAGCGAGAAGCGCGCAGGACAGGGATGCCAAACGATGTTCGTTGGCCATGTCGATGCCGCTGGAGTTGGCGCGCTCGGAGCCATACAGGTCACGCGGCAGCGGAATGCGCGGGTGCGGCAGGCCGAAACCACCTTCCACGGTCGCCATTTGCTCGATACTGGCTACCGGATCGGCCACCAGTTCCTGGATCGAAATCGACTGGTCGGCAATACGGTTGACGAACGAAGTGTTCGCGCCGTTTTCCAGCAGGCGACGCACCAGGTAGGCCAGCAGGGTTTCGTGGGTGCCGACTGGAGCGTACACGCGGCACGGACGGTTCAGCTTGCCTTCGGAAACTTTGCCTACAACCTGTTCGTACAGCGGTTCACCCATGCCGTGCAGGCACTGGAACTCGTACTGGCCCGGGTAATAGTTCTGACCGGCGATGTGATAAATGGCCGACAGGGTGTGGGCGTTGTGCGTGGCGAACTGCGGGTAGATGACTTCCGGTACCGACAGCAGCTTGCGGGCGCAAGCGATGTAGGACACGTCGGTGTACACCTTGCGGGTGTAGACCGGGTAGCCTTCCAGGCCTTCGACCTGGGCGCGCTTGATTTCGCTGTCCCAGTACGCGCCTTTTACCAGGCGGATCATCAGGCGATGACGGCTGCGGCGAGCGAGGTCGATCACGTAGTCGATCACGTACGGGCAACGCTTCTGGTAAGCCTGGATCACGAAACCAATGCCGTTCCAGCCAGTCAGTTGCGGCTCGAAGCACAGGCGCTCGAGCAGATCCAGTGACAGCTCCAGGCGATCGGCCTCTTCGGCGTCGATGTTCAGGCCGATGTCATATTGCTTGGCCAGCAGGGTCAGCGACAGCAGGCGCGGGTACAGCTCGTCCATCACGCGCTCGTACTGGGCGCGGCTGTAACGCGGGTGCAGGGCGGACAGCTTGATCGAGATGCCCGGGCCTTCATAAATCCCGCGACCGTGGGAGGCTTTGCCGATCGAGTGGATGGCTTGTTCGTACGAGGCCAGGTACTTCTGTGCGTCGTGCTCGGTGAGTGCGGCTTCACCCAGCATGTCGTAGGAATAGCGGAAACCTTTGGTTTCGAACTTGCTGGCGTTGGCCAGGGCTTCGGCGATGGTTTCGCCGGTCACGAACTGCTCGCCCATCAGGCGCATGGCCATGTCGACGCCTTTGCGGATCATCGGCTCGCCGCTCTTGCCGATAATGCGGCTCAGGGACGACGTCAAACCAGCCTCGTTGTGGGTCGACACCAGTTTGCCGGTCAGCAGCAGGCCCCAGGTGGCGGCGTTGACGAACAGCGACGGGCTGTTGCCCAGGTGCGGCTGCCAGTTGCCGGTGCTGATCTTGTCGCGGATCAGGGCGTCGCGGGTGCCTTTGTCCGGGATGCGCAGCAGCGCTTCGGCCAGGCACATCAGCGCCACACCTTCCTGGGACGACAGGGAGAACTCCTGCAACAGGCCCTGGACGATGCCGGCACGGCCGCCAGCGCTCTTCTGGTTGCGCAGTTTTTCAGCAATCGAGGCGGCGAGTTTGTTGGTGGCTTCGGCCATCGGTGCCGGCAGGCGAGCCTGCTCGATCAGCATCGGCACGACTTCCGGCTCAGGGCGACGGTAGGCGGCGGTGATCGACGCGCGCAGTACCGATTGCGGCAGGATGCTTTCGGCGAATTCAAGGAAGCACTGGTGGGCGTGATCCAGAGGCGCGTCGACGGAGTCGTCGAAATCCTTGGTCGAACCGTTCAGCTCGGACAGGGTTGCACCACCCTCGAGTTTTTCCAGGTAATTGAAGATTGCCTGCTTGATCAGCCAGTGCGGCGTGCGATCAATCGAGGTCGCGGCGGCCTTGAGGCGTTCGCGGGTCGGGTCGTCAAGTTTGACCCCAAGGGTGGTGGTAGCCATGTTTTTATCCTCATGTTTGCCACGACTGCGTGGCATCAGCTGGCGGCAAGATTAGCCGTGCGACTGTTGAGGTGCAACCGGGTGCAACCCTTTTTTTGTCGGAATATTACGCAGCTCGTCAGGAAATAAATTCTGGTACGGCGGTGCTGCCTTTGCTTGGTGCTTTTTAGGGTGGTTGGCCCTCGTTCTTGCTCCGAAAAGGAGCAAAAAACCGGGTTTGAAATTTATTTCCGACTGGGTGCAACTTATTCTCAAGAAACTGGTTGCACCTTATTTGCTTTGTTGAATAGCATTCGCGCCCAAGGTGCAACCCGGTCGAAACCCGGGTGCTCCGGCTGATGGCTTTCCTGGGGAAACATCAGTCATAAATGCGCGGGAATCCGGATCGTCTGTCAAACGTATGCGTTTGCGAGCGGTTCACCAGCCGCAGCTACATAAAAACAAAGCCAGGGCGTAACTTAATGAGCGTAAGCAATCCAACCCTGATCACGTTCGTGATCTACATCGCAGCAATGGTGCTGATCGGCTTGATGGCCTATCGCTCCACCAACAACCTTTCCGACTACATTCTGGGCGGTCGTAGCCTGGGCAGCGTCGTGACCGCACTGTCCGCCGGTGCCTCCGACATGAGCGGCTGGTTGTTGATGGGCTTGCCCGGCGCAATCTACATGTCCGGCCTTTCCGAAAGCTGGATCGCCATCGGCCTGATCGTCGGCGCCTACCTGAACTGGCTGTTCGTCGCCGGCCGTCTGCGTGTGCAGACCGAGCACAACGGTGATGCACTGACCCTGCCGGACTACTTCGCCAGCCGTTTCGAAGACAAAAGCGGCCTGCTGCGGATCATCTCCGCGGTCGTGATCCTGGTGTTCTTCACCATCTACTGCGCTTCCGGCATCGTGGCCGGTGCCCGTCTGTTCGAAAGCACCTTCGGCATGTCCTACGAGACTGCGCTGTGGGCCGGTGCTGCGGCGACGATTGCCTACACCTTTATCGGTGGTTTCCTGGCCGTGAGCTGGACCGATACCGTACAAGCCACCCTGATGATCTTCGCGTTGATTCTGACGCCGGTTATCGTGTTGCTGGCCACCGGCGGCGTCGACACCACTTTCCTGGCCATCGAAGCGCAAGATCCAAGCAACTTCGACATGCTCAAGGGCACCACTTTCATCGGCATCATCTCGCTGATGGGCTGGGGTCTGGGCTACTTCGGCCAGCCGCATATCCTGGCGCGTTTCATGGCTGCCGATTCGGTTAAATCGATCGCCAACGCCCGTCGCATTTCCATGACCTGGATGATCCTGTGCCTGGGCGGCACCGTGGCAGTCGGCTTCTTCGGTATCGCCTACTTCTCGGCGCACCCGGACGTGGCTGGCGCAGTCACCGAGAACCACGAGCGTGTGTTCATCGAACTGGCCAAGATCCTGTTCAACCCATGGATCGCGGGTATCCTGCTGTCGGCCATTCTGGCTGCCGTCATGAGCACCCTGAGCTGCCAGTTGCTGGTGTGCTCGAGCGCCCTGACCGAAGACTTCTACAAGACCTTCCTGCGTAAGTCCGCTTCGCAGCTGGAACTGGTGTGGGTCGGCCGTGCCATGGTGTTGTTGGTTGCCCTGGTGGCGATCGCCCTGGCGTCCAACCCGGAAAACCGTGTACTGGGTCTGGTGAGCTACGCCTGGGCCGGTTTCGGTGCCGCATTCGGTCCGGTCGTGCTGATCTCCGTGATCTGGAAAGACATGACCCGCAACGGCGCACTGGCCGGTATCCTGGTCGGCGCGATCACCGTGATCGTCTGGAAACACTTCGAACTGCTGGGCCTGTACGAAATCATCCCTGGTTTCATCTTCGCCAGCCTGGCGATCTACTTCGTCAGCAAGATGGGCACGCCGACTGCCGGCATGTTCCAGCGTTTTGCTGCTGCAGAGAATGATTACCGCCTGAACAAGTGATGAGTGATGGGTTGAACTCTACCCATCGCTGATAAAAGAACGGCTCGCAGCCTCAGGTTGCGGGCCGTTTTTTTTGCGTTCACTTTGGCTCCTATTTCCGCTTCGTAACCCTTTTCTGCAGGACTTGTAGGAGGTTTCCTGATTTGCCCAGATGCCTTGAATTACCTCTCTGCTCACGTACTTTGCGCTAGCCCGACTCATTTCCGAACCGGGATAACTCATCGTTAACAACGGTGCATTTCCCCAAGGGGTGGGGGCGCCAGTTGAAAGGGATATCAAGACATGGCTATCGGGCATTACATTGGGCTAGGTGACAAAACTGACTGCGGCGGCACCGTTCTGGAGGGGGACCACACCTTCAATTTCGGTCTCATCCATGCGCGTGAGGGTGATCTGGTCAGTTGCGGAAAAGATAAGCAGAGCTACCGGATCATCGGCGGCGTCTCTCACGTCCTGAGCGAGGGGCGACGAGTGGCCGGCACGCTGGATAGTTTCAGTGGTTGCCCTTGTCGAGCCAAACTACTCCCTTCGAATTTCGAGGGGAGTTATGTCAATGAACCCCCTGCACCGAAAGCAGCCAGGGCAACCGCACAATCGGCCGCGACTACGCCTTCGATGACAGCCACCAGCAATTCGACCGCGCAGCGTCCATCCAGCTTTACGTCAGTGCCAAGTGCGTCGTCTCGATCACAGCCCACTGGTCTCGACGTTCCGGAACCCGGCTTTTATATCGTGCCCAAAAGCACAACCCGCGAACAACTTGAAGCCTCGCTATTCACCCTGCGCGACCCGGCGGTGATGGGCAAATTCAAACTGCTCAATCCCAACCTGCGCGACGTCAAAGCCGGCTCGATGATCGTGCTGAGCGACCCGAACAACTACCAGTGCACCCGTGAAGAAGCCCTGCTCATGGACGTGGCGGCCAAGACCAACCAGGTGCTTGAAACGCTCAGCCCGGAGGAGGCGGATTTCATGGTGCAGCACCGTGATGCCATCCAGACCTTCCTGGGCCATGGCTCGACCGCAATCGGCGTGGGCGCGAGTATTCTCAAAAACAATCTGGATAACGTAAGCGACACCCTGAAAAAAATCGAAGCGTTGCATCAGAATTCATTTCTGCGCGATGGCCACCTGAGCTCACCGACGTTTCTGGCAGAGCGTCAAAAACTGCTCGCTCAACTCGATATCCACCTGACAAGCCTGACGCGCAAGGGTATCGGTTTCCCCGACCACTCCAATTTGAATCGTGCAATGTTCCTCTCGCCTCCCAGCCTGGTTCATCGCTGGACGGATGCTGGCGGCGTAGGGCAGATGCCAGGTTACGCGACTCATCTTGATGGGGTGGCCAAGGCTTCCAAATACCTCAAGTACGGTAGCTGGGTCGGCTCGGCTATTGGTGGCGGGGCGTCGGCCATGAAGGTGCAGGATGTGTGCACGGCGGGAAATCCCGAGGCCTGCAGGCGAGTTAAATTTACTGAGGCGGGGAGTTTCGCCGGTGGCATCGCAGGAGGCGCAATAATAGGTACAGCCTTAACCGCTAATACAGTTGGTGGGATTTGCCTCGCGGTCGGCGCGACCACGGCAGGAGTCGGAACCTTAGTATGTGGCGTGGTGGTCACAGCGGGATCGTTAGTAGGCGGCGCAGTGGGTAGCGGGCTTGGTGAGTTATTTGGCGACATCGTTTACGAGATGAATTAATGACACCTGCAAAATTGATTTTCGGCATTTTCGGTGGCGTGGTTCTGCTGATGATATTCATTTGGATGGGGTTAGCACTTTACTTGTCCTACACCAAGATAGACGTGATGCTAAAACATCTGAAAAACAGTACTGCAGTCATGGCTTTATCTCGCTATCGACATCTCGGTGCATGGGGCCACTTACATTTGATTGCGGGAATCGCAGCACTTGTCGCGTTCCCTGATCGCCATATTAGAAATGGCACTCTAAGTGCTAGCGACCTAAACAGTCTTCCTGGTTCACTTAAGCGCCAGCTTGTCATTTGGCGCTGGGGAGTACTGATTCTGTGTGGATTGCTTTTGTTATTAGGTGGCGTTGGTACAGCGACTGACTGGATATAATTAAAGTTCACTTGAAGATCAGATCGACTTAAAAATCTTCCCCCCCAACAAAAAATGGGCACCCAACCAGGTTGGCGTGCCCATTCTTTATGCCACTTTCTCGTCAGGCGGGTTAGGAGGATGCGTTACGGAATAACACTATCCTCCAACGACTTACCCAGTTTGAGCGCAACAGTCTCAAATCTCTTTGGTGGATTGGGGTTGCTGCGAATTTTTCCGGGCAAGGTCCTAGGACGTTTCCTTCAAAACCTAGCGGTTTTCATGAAGTGGTGCGATGCGATTTCCGTCGATAATCTTTGGCGGTCACTGACAATTCAGTGGTGGGGTGTAGGAACCCGTTAAGACCAGAAACGCTTTGACGTCGACACCTGATTTGCGGCCACTAACGTGCGCCCGTAAGATCTGTTGCGGCGGCTGTGCGCGGGCACGCTTCGGCGTGGTCGAGTTCTCTGGTCTCGATATTCCTACCCCGCGTATGGCTGCCACCCAAGCCTGTAGGAAGGCCGATGGTAGCCCTCACTTCTACCAGAGGTTTAAAAAATGAAAACAATTCACCCCGATCCGCCCTACGAAAAGCCGATCCCCCATCCCGACAACCGCTTCATGGCATTGACCAGCAACTGCACCGATATGCCCACCCTGTTCGTCGACACCCACGCACCACTCGACATCCTCACCGACGCCGCCAACTACAGAATCCGCGCAGTAACCCAAGTGCTTGAGAACCTGTCCATGCGCGGCTCAATCGAGTGCGAGTCGTTCATCCTCAGCGATTTCGCCTTGCTCTGCGCAATTACGTTGCGCGATGGCTGTGATGTGCTGGATGTGGTTGGGCGGCGGTTGCGGGCACGGCCTTCTGCGTAGCGCCAGGCGGCTTTTGTGGCGAGGGGGCTTGCCCCCGTTGGGTTGCGCAGCAACCCTGAGTTCAGCGACCCGGTGTTATCAGGCACACCGCAGTACTTGGGGTTGGCGACTGCTTCGCAGTCGAACGGGGGCAAGCCCCCTCGCCACAAGGGTGTGCAGTGCCTCAACTGACCCGCTCAGCCGCCAACCCCTGACTTGCCGGCCGGTAAAAGGTAAACTTCCCGGCCTTCGCAGGAGCAGCCATGAATTATCGCCACGCCTTCCATGCCGGCAATCACGCCGATGTGTTCAAACACCTGACCTTGACCCGCCTCATCGCCCTGATGTCGCGCAAGGAGCAGCCGTTTGCCTATCTCGATACCCACGCCGGCATCGGTCTGTATGACCTTCAGGGTGATCAGGCCAATCGTACCGGTGAGTACCTGGAAGGCATTGCGCGTTTGTGGGATCAGCCGGATCTGCCGATCCTGACCGCTGATTACATGCAGGTGCTGCACGAGATGAACCCGGATGGCCAGTTGCGCTATTACCCGGGGTCGCCGGAGTTGGCGCGGCGCCTGACCCGTCCGCAGGATCGTGTGTTGCTCAACGAGAAGCACCCGGAAGATGGCGTGCTGCTCAAGGACAACATGGCCGGTGATCGCCGGGTCAAGGTTCACCTGGGTGAAGGCTGGCACGTGTCCCGGGCCTTGCTGCCCGTGCCGGAGAAACGTGCGGTGATGTTGATCGATCCGCCGTTCGAGAAGCTCGATGAGATGCAGCGCTGTGCCGCGTCATTGAAGGAAGCGATTGGCCGGATGCGTCAGACCGTGGCGGCAATCTGGTACCCGGTGAAGGATCAGCGCGCGCTGCGCCGCTTCTATCAGGACCTGGCCGGTACCGGTGCGCCGAAGTTGTTGCGGGTGGAGTTGCTGGTGCATCCATTGGATACGCCCAACAGCCTGAACGGTTCCGGGTTGGCGATTGCCAATCCGCCGTGGGGGCTGGAGGAAGAATTGCGTGAGCTGCTGCCGTGGTTGTCCGAGAAGCTTGGGCAGACCCAGGGTGGGTGGCGGATGGACTGGTTGATTGCCGAGAGTTGATCTGTAGGAGCGAGCTTGCTCGCGAAGGTCGTGAACGTTAACGCGTAAAACCGGATGCCCAGCGGCGTCCTTTGGTTTTTCGCGAGCGGGCTCGCTCATACAGTCAGTTGTCAGATCGGGCAGGTCACGCCGGTACCGCCGATGCCGCAGTAGCCTTCCGGATTTTTCGCCAGGTACTGCTGGTGATACGTCTCGGCAAAGTAGACGGTCGGGGCCTGGTCGATTTCGGTGCTGATTTCACCGAGACCGGCCTTGGACAGCTCGGCCTGGTAGGTTTCCTTGCTCTTGAGCGCCGCGTCCAGTTGTTCCGGGCTAGTGGCGTAGATCACCGAACGGTACTGGGTGCCGATGTCATTGCCCTGGCGCATGCCTTGCGTCGGGTTGTGCAGTTCCCAGAACATCGCCAGCAGTCCTTCGTAGCTGACCTTGGCCTTGTCGTACACCACCAACACCACTTCGGCGTGACCGGTCAGGCCCGAGCAGACTTCTTCGTAGGTCGGGTTCGGTGTGAAACCGCCGGCGTAGCCGACCACGGTGCTGACCACGCCTTCACGCTGCCAGAAGCGGCGTTCCGCGCCCCAAAAGCAGCCGAGGCCGAAGATCGCGAAGTCGACATCTTCGAAGAACGGGCCGAGCAAGGGGGTGTCTTTAAACACAAAGTGCTTTTCAGGCAGGGTCATCGCGGTTTCGCGGCCAGGCAGAGCTTGTTCTTTAGTAGGGAGCACGTTTTTGTTCACCAGAATTTCCGAGCGCAGAACCATGATCAGTCCTCTCAGTCAGGTTGGGTTGTAAATAAACAGACCGTCAGTGTGCCCAATACCTGCCCGATACGCACTACCCCTGTAGGGGTGAGTCTGCTCGCGATAGCGGTGTGTCGGTGTCATGGGGGCTGACTGGTCCACCGCTATCGCGAGCAAGCTCGCTCCCACAGGTTTTTTTGCCTGCCTCAGAGTTTATGTCTGCCACAGGTTCTGTGTCTGTCAGGCGATTGGGCCACGCGGGTAGCGTTTGAGCTTGTCGATCAGCTCGTTGCCCGGGATCGGGCGGTCGAACAGGTAGCCCTGGCCGACGTCGCAGCGGTGGCGGCGCAGAAACGACAACTGCTCGGCGGTTTCGATGCCTTCAGCCACGACCTTGAGTTTCAGGTTGTGGGCCATGGCGATCACCGCGGAGGTGATTTCCATGTCGTCCTGGTTGTCCGGGATTTCGTGGATAAAGCTTCGATCGATCTTGATGATGTCGATGGGGAATTTTTTCAAGTAACTGAGCGACGAGTAACCGGTGCCGAAGTCGTCCATGGCCAGAGTCAGGCCCAGGCGCTTGAGCTGGTCGAGCTGCAAGTGGGTGTCTTCGGTAGCCTCCAGCAGCAGGCCTTCGGTCAGCTCCAGCTCCAGCAAATGCGCCGGCAGGGCTTCTTCCTTGAGGATGTTGGCAATGGAGGCCACCAGGTCCGGGTCGGAAAACTGCTTGGGCGACAGGTTGATCGCCACTTGCAGGTTGCCCAGGCCGGCGGCGGTCAGCGCTTTGCTCATGCGGCAGGCCTGGCGGGCGATCCACTTGCCGATCGGAATGATCAGCCCGGTTTCCTCGGCGACGCTGATGAACTGATCCGGGCGGATCATGCCCTTTTCCGGATGGTCCCAGCGCAGCAGGGCTTCCATCCCCAGCAGGCGACCGCTGCGCAGGCACAGCTTGGGCTGGTAGAACACGTCGAGTTCGTTCTGGGTCAGGGCGCGGCGCAGGTTGTTTTCGACGAACAGCTTGTAGCTGGCCTCGGCGTTCAGCGCTTCGGTGAACACCTGCACCTGATGTTTGCCGTTGGCCTTGGCCTTGTGCAGCGCCAGCCCGGCATTGCGCATCAGGGTTTGCGGGTCACGCCCGTGCAGTGGCGCGCAGGCCAGGCCCACGGAGCCGGTGACACTGATCAACTGGTTGTCGACGAACATCGGTTTGTCGAGGGTCGCCAGCAACTGGTTGGCCACTTGCTGGCCCGTCGTGAGGTCGCTGTTGTCCAGCAACACGGCGAATTCGTTACTGGCGAAGCGTGCCAGGCTGCCGCTCGGGATCAGGCTGTTGCGCAGGCGCCGGGCCAGGCTGATCAGCAGTTTGTCGCCGGTCTGGTGGCCGAGGCTGTCGTTGATCCGCTTGAAGTTGTCGATGTCCACCAGCAACAGGCTGATCGGCGCGTCGCTGTCCCGGGCGAAGCGTTCATCGAGGTTGCGGATGAACGCCGGGCGGTTGCCGAGGTTGGTCAGGTTGTCGGTGTAGGCCAGGCGCTCGATGCGTTGTTGGGCGAGCTTGGTCTGGGTGATGTCTTCGTAGATGCCGATGTAGTGGGTCAGCTCGCGGTTGTCGCCGTAAACCTTGGAGATCGACAATTGGCCCCAGTAGGGTTCGAGGTTTTTCCGGCGGCTCTTGAATTCACCTTGCCAACTGTTGCTCTTGGCCAGCGCCGAAGGTGCATCGAACAGCAGTTCGCTGAGGTTCTCCAGGGCCGGTAGTTCTGACAGGCGCTGACCGTGCACTTCTTCGGTGGAATATTGGGTGATCGCGGTGAAGCTCGGGTTGACGTATTCCACCACGCCATCGCAGTTGACCAGCAAAAAGGCGTTGGCACTTTGTTCGACCGCGCGCTGGAACAGGTGCAGGGCGCTGGTGGCGGTTCGCCGGTTGTGGTTGCTGATGACCTGGGCAAACTGGTCCGCCAGTTCTCCGGCGAACGCGATTTCATCCGACTGCCAGGCGCGGGTTGCCCCGGTTTGCTCCAGGCACAAAACGCCGACCACCTGGCCATCGACGCGGATACTGGCGTCGAGCATTGCGTTGACGTCCCGCGGGCGCAGGCTTTCGGCCATCTCCCGGGTGCGTGGGTCGCGCATGGCGTTATGGGCGTCGATGGCGCGGCCGGTGTGCAGGGCGTCGAGATAATCGGGGAAAAGACTGACGTCGATCGGTTGCGGCAGCAGGTATTCCTGATTCGTGCGGTGATAGGCCGAGATCGGCACCAGCATCGAGCCTTCAAGGTGCCACAGGCTGGCACTGTCGATTTCGTAGATGTCGCAGGCGCTGCGGGTGATCAGCTCGGCGGCTTCGCGCAAGGAGTTGTTGCTGCTGTAGCGTTGACGGGTGAGCAGCAGGATCAGATCCTGCTGGGCTCGCACCCGCTCCAGATGCAGCAGTTGCTCCTGCTGGGTGCGCTGATTGAGTTCCAGGGCGATTTGCAGGCGCGAGTTCTGGGTTTCAAGGTCCATGGCCGGTTGCAGCGGGTCATCCTCGAACAGGCCGTCGATGACCAGCAGGTAGCCGCGCAACAGGTGTCGATTGTGTTGTTTGTAGGCTTCGCCCAGCTCCAGCAGAGTCAGGGAGCCAGCGGCGGTGTGCAGGGTATAGCGGATCAGGTAGTGCGGGCTTTCAGTCAGCTGTTGCTGGACTGCGTCGTGCAGTTGATAGCGCGCTAGCGGCTCCATCAGGCTGGCGTAGGGCGAGCCCACCAGCGCACACAGTTCCACGGCTGGCAGGCCGAACTGGCGTTCGCAATTGGGATCGAGAAACAGCAGCGCCCAGCTGGGTTCATTAAGCCGTTCGAAACGCAGCATGCCGAGCCGCGAGGGCACAGGCAACTGCGTCACTACCTCGGCCACCATACGGCTGGCGGCATCGGGCTGGCTTTTCATGGAGGGAAACTCGCTTCGAATATGCTGAACGCGCTGGGCTCTCGCCCTCTTTACTGTTGCCTGCGGCAAGGTTGCATCATTGCGACACCGACTGACAAGAGAGATGAAGGTCAAGTGCTATAAGAATATGTCGGCAGACGACAAGTTTTCTTCAGTCGGTGGCAAAAAGTATTGCCAGTCGCTGAAAAATCGCAGTTTTGCAAGTATTGCCAGTGACTGCGATCTGTTTCCGGGTCAGCGAATCGGGATGCCAATGGACTGCAAATGCTTGCCCTCCCGGTCGTGGAAATTCACCTGAAGCTGCCCGGCATCGACGACCAGGTGTGCAAAATTATCCTGGCTGATCACCTTGCTGGTCAGTTCATGTCGATAGTCGCCTGCGGCGGTGCGGGCCAGGGGGTGATCGAGGACGAATGTGGCGGTCGTGGCATAGGGCAGCATTTTGCTGTTGCACAGCGGTGACGAGACGATGGTGTGGACCTCGAAGTCCGCATCCTCGCTGTGGCTCAGCCGACTGGTCAGCGAGCCGTGGACATCGCCGGAAATGAAGAAGACATTCTTGATGCGGTGTGTGCGAATGGTCTCCAGCAACCGTAGCCGTTGTTCTGGAAAGGCCTGCCAGGCGTCATCATCCGTGCGTTTGCGATCAGGGTAGAACATGACACTGGTGACCACGAATTTGACCCGCGCCGGGCTGTGGATCAGCCAGTCGCACAAGGCTTGTTCCTGGGCTGCGTCGAGAATGCGTCGGTCAGTGGCCGACAGGTTGCGTCGGGTTCGACTGTCGGTAACAAACCATTCGATATCACCTTCAGTAAATTGATACCAGTATTTGTCCAATCGTTTATTGATAAGTCCATCATCGGTTAGTGCATGGGCTGGACTATGGCTGGCCTGATATAACTCATAGGCTCTGATTGCGTTTGCATATAAGTAGTCATCGGACTTGCTCTTGTTGGCGGGCCAGTTGTCCTCTATTTCATGGTCGTCAAGGATCATGTAAGTGGGCAGGCTGGACATTAGGCTGGCGATATTTATCTGCGAAAACGCCACGCGATATTTTTGCAGGATTTCCTTGAGTTCCCGATCAGGAGCAATGATGTTCAAGTCATCGACATAGATTTGGTCACCCGTCATCACCAGCGCACTGACGGGAGGACTGGCTTGCTCCACCAAGCGTGAAATTGAAGCGAAGATTCTGTCGCCCAAGTGAGGGGCGAATGCGATGCCTGCGGTCATGCGCAGGTATCGGCAGGAGCCGACAATGTAGGCTCTTGGCAGGCCGGCCTGGCTGGAGCGGGTACGCAAATGATAAACCTGCCGTGGCCATTGCAGCGGGAGTTCCTTCACCGTGTCGACGGTGTGCGCCGGCCCCGTCGGGCTGAACCACCCGGCCTGATATTCATAGTCGGAG
Source organism: Pseudomonas sp. BF-R-30 (assembly GCF_019956175.1). NCBI lineage: Bacteria > Pseudomonadati > Pseudomonadota > Gammaproteobacteria > Pseudomonadales > Pseudomonadaceae > Pseudomonas > Pseudomonas sp. BF-R-30. The sequence continues at coordinate 109,740 of NZ_JAHBDE010000033.1, forward strand.
TCGGCGAGCAGGTTGTTTAGTGCAAAGACTTCGCACATGTCATGCTCGGGTTCGAGTTTCGCAAAGTTACCTTTTGACCAGTGATCTTCGCCTTGTCGTCTATAACGAATGCCAGCAAATACCAAAGTGTTTTTGTTGTGTTCACCGCGCAAAAAAATACGCGCGTGATTAGTTGTGGTGTGGCCAATAATCGGGCCGACAGTTGGATTGAACATGATTGAGTCCATTCGGCTGCTAATGAATTAGTCAGATGGTTGTTTCGGATGTAATAAGTAGTCTTCCAGCCAAGACTAGTTATTTGGCCCGAAAAAATATCTGGCAGAAATGGACTCGAGTTGTGGGCGGTATCAGCCACAAATGTAGGAAGACGTTTTAAGTAATAACTTCAGGCAAAAAAAAGCCCCGCCAAATTGGCGGGGTTGAGGTACGAGCGTGGCGCTCGGAAACGTGGAACGCAACAGGCCCTCCGGAGAAGGAGGGCCGGTCGGTGTTACAGGAGCATGGTGCGGATGTCGCCCAGCAGATCGCTCAGACGCTTGGTGAAGCGTGCAGCAGCGGCGCCGTTGATCACACGGTGATCGTAGGACAGCGACAGCGGCAGCATCAGTTTCGGCTGGAAGGCTTTGCCGTCCCAGACTGGCTGGATGGTTGCCTTGGAAACACCGAGGATCGCCACTTCCGGCGCGTTGACGATCGGCGTGAAGCCGGTGCCGCCAATGTGGCCGAGGCTGGAAATGGTGAAGCAGGCGCCTTGCATCTCGTCCGACGAGAGTTTCTTGGTCCGGGCTTTTTCAGCCAGGGAAGCAGCCTCGGCGGCCAATTGCAGCAGGCTCTTCTGGTCGACGTTCTTGATGACCGGTACCAGCAGGCCATCCGGGGTGTCGACGGCGAAGCCGATGTTCACGTATTTCTTGCGGATGATCGCTTTGCCGCTTGGCGCCAGCGAGCTGTTGAAGTCCGGCAGTTCCTTGAGCAGGTGCGCGCAGGTCTTGAGCAGCAACGGCAGGATGGTCAGCTTGACGCCGGCCTTTTCTGCAACGGCTTTCTGGGCAACACGGAACGCTTCGAGCTCGGTGATATCCGCCGAGTCGAATTGCGTCACGTGCGGTACGTTCAGCCAGCTGCGATGCAGGTTGGCGGCGCCGACCTGCATCAGGCGGGTCATCGGCACTTCTTCGATTTCACCGAAGCGGCTGAAGTCCACGACCGGAATCGGCGGGATGCCCGCGCCACCGGTTGCGCCAGCAGCAGCGGCCGGTGCTTCCTTGGCCTTCTGCATCATGGCTTTGACGTAAACCTGCACGTCTTCCTTCAGGATGCGACCGTGCGGGCCGCTGGCGCCAACGGCGCTCAGCTCGACGCCGAATTCGCGGGCCAGTTGACGCACGGCAGGGCCGGCGTGAACTTTGGCGCCTGGCTTGGCTGGAGCGGCAACCGGGGCAGCAGCAGGAGCAGCGGCAGCCGGAGCAGCAGCGGCTGGAGCCGGAGCGCTCGGAGCAGCAGCGGCAGGTGCAGTCGCAGCAACAGGTGCAGCAGGAGCGGCGCCTTTGACTTTCAGCTTGAGGATCAGGTCACCGGTACCGACTTCGTCATCGAGCTTGATGGAAACGCTTTCCACCACGCCAGTGGCTGGCGACGGGATTTCCATGCTCGCCTTGTCGGATTCCAGGGTGATCAGCGACTGGTCGGCCACAACGGTGTCGCCGGCCTTGACCAGGACTTCGATGATCTTGGCCTTGCCCGCCGAACCGATGTCCGGAACATGGATGTCCTGAACGCTGTCGGCCACTGGAGCGGCCGGGGCTGCGGCAGCAGCAGGTGCAGCGGCGGGTGCCGGAGCGGCAGCCTGGGCCGGAGCAGCAGCCGGTGCAGCAGCACCCGCCACTTCCAGGTCCAGGATCAGGTCGCCGGTGCCGACTTCGTCGTTGAGCTTGACGCTGATGGCCTTGACCACGCCAGCGGCAGGCGACGGGATTTCCATGCTCGCCTTGTCGGACTCCAGGGTGATCAGCGACTGATCAGCCGCGACGGTGTCGCCGACCTTGACCTGGATCTCGATGATCTGGGCCTTGCCCGACGAACCGATGTCCGGCACGTGCACTTGCTGAACGCTGGCAGCAGCCGGCGCAGCAGGAGCAGGAGCAGGAGCGGCGGCAGGTGCAGCAGCCGGTTTGGCTTCAGCCTTGGCCGCCGGTGCGGCAGCCGCAGGAGCCGCAGCAGCGGCACCTTCGACTTCCAGCTCCAGCAGTTCGTCGCCTTCTTTCAGGCGATCGCCCAGCTTCACTTTCAGGCTCTTGATGATACCGGCCTTCGGCGCAGGCACTTCCATGCTCGCCTTGTCCGACTCAAGTGTCAGGATGCTCTGGTCGGCTTCGATACGGTCGCCGACCTTCACAAACAGTTCAATTACTTCACCTTCACCGCTGCCGATGTCAGGTACGCGAATGAGTTCGCTCACAGAATCTCTCCTCAGCAGTCCAGTGGGTTGCGTTTTTCCGGGTCGATCCCGAACTTGGCGATGGCTTCAGCCACCACTTTAGGTTCGATATCGCCACGGTCAGCCAGTGCTTCCAGGGCTGCCAACACCACGAAATGACGGTCGACTTCGAAGAAATGACGCAGTTTCTTGCGGCTGTCGCTGCGGCCGAAACCGTCGGTGCCCAGGACTTTGAATTCCTTGGACGGTACCCACTGACGGATCTGCTCGGCGAACAGTTTCATGTAGTCGGTAGAGGCAATGACCGGACCTTGACGGCCGTTCAGGCACTCTTCCACATAGCTCAGCTTAGGCTTCTGGCCAGGGTGCAGACGGTTGGTGCGCTCAACGGCCAGGCCGTCGCGACGCAGTTCGTTGAAGCTGGTAACGCTCCACACGTCGGCGCCGACGTTGAACTGTTCACGCAGGATCTTCGCTGCTTCACGGACTTCACGCAGGATGGTGCCGGAGCCCATCAGCTGAACGTGGTGCGCCGCTTCGCGGTTGTCTTCTTCGAGCAGGTACATGCCTTTCTTGATGCCTTCTTCGGCACCGGCCGGCATGGCTGGCTGCTGGTACGACTCGTTCATCACGGTGATGTAGTAGAAGACGTCCTGTTGCTCTTCGGTCATCTTCTTCATGCCGTCCTGAATGATCACCGCCAGCTCGTAGCCGTAGGTTGGATCGTAGGTGCGGCAGTTCGGGATGGTCGCGGCCAGCAGGTGGCTGTGACCGTCTTCGTGTTGCAGGCCTTCACCGTTCAGGGTGGTACGGCCGGCGGTGCCGCCAATCAGGAAGCCACGGGTGCGGCTGTCGCCAGCGGCCCAGGCCAGGTCGCCGATACGCTGGAAGCCGAACATCGAGTAGAAGATGTAGAACGGCAGCATCGGCTGGTTGTGGCTGGAGTACGAAGTACCGGCAGCGATGAAGGAGCTCATGGCGCCCGCTTCGTTGATGCCTTCTTCGAGGATCTGGCCCTTCTGGTCTTCCTTGTAGAACATCACCTGGTCTTTATCGACTGGCTCGTAGAGCTGGCCGACGGAGGAGTAGATGCCCAGCTGACGGAACATGCCTTCCATACCGAAGGTACGGGCTTCGTCCGGGATGATCGGTACGATGCGTGGACCGATTTCCTTGTCCTTGACCAGTTGCGCGAGGATCCGCACGAAGGCCATGGTGGTGGAGATTTCGCGGTCGCCCGAGCCGTCCAGGATCGCCTTGAGGGTTTCCAGTGGCGGGGTCGGGATGTTGAAGCTCTTGGCACGACGCTGAGGTACGAAGCCGCCCAGTGCGGTACGGCGCTCGCTCAGGTAACGGGCTTCGGCGCTGCCTTCTTCCGGTTTGAAGAATGGCAGGTTTTCCAGTTCATCGTCCTTGACCGGGATGTCGAAGCGGTCGCGGAACAACTTCAGGCTGTCGACGTCGACTTTCTTGGTGTTGTGCGCAGTGTTCTTCGCTTCGCCGGCACCGGTGCCATAACCCTTGATGGTCTTGGCCAGGATGACGGTCGGTTGTTCTTTGTGGTTGACCGCTTCGTGGTACGCCGCGTAGACCTTGTACGGGTCGTGGCCGCCACGGTTGAGTTTCCAGATCTCGTCGTCGGACAGATCTTCGACCATCGCCTTGAGTTCTGGCGTGTTGAAGAAGTGTTCACGTACGAACGCGCCGTCTTTGGCTTTGTAGTTCTGGTACTCGCCGTCGATGACTTCGTCCATGCGGCGTTGCAGGATGCCGTCGACGTCCTTGGCCAGCAGTGGGTCCCAGAAACGGCCCCAGATGACTTTGGTCACGTTCCACTGAGCACCGCGGAACACGCCTTCGAGTTCCTGGATGATCTTGCCGTTGCCGCGAACCGGGCCGTCGAGGCGCTGCAGGTTGCAGTTGATGACGAAGATCAGGTTGTCCAGCTTCTCGCGGCCGGCCAGGGAGATAGCGCCCAGGGATTCCGGCTCGTCGCACTCGCCGTCACCCAGGAAGCACCAGACTTTCTGTTTGCCTGGCTGGATGAAACCACGGTGTTCCAGGTACTTCATGAAGCGTGCCTGGTAGATCGCCTGGATCGGGCCCAGACCCATGGATACGGTCGGGAACTGCCAGAAGTCAGGCATCAGCCAAGGGTGCGGGTAGGACGACAGGCCCTGACCGTCGACTTCCTGGCGGAAGTTGTTCATCTGGTCTTCGGTGATGCGGCCTTCCATGAATGCGCGGGCGTAAACGCCTGGCGAGGTGTGGCCCTGGAAGTAGATCAGGTCGCCGCCGTGTTCTTCGGTCGGGGCCTGGAAGAAGTAGTTGAAGCCGATGTCATACAGGGTCGCACTGGAGGCGAAGCTGGAGATGTGACCGCCGAGGTCAGAATCCTTCAGGTTCGTACGCATTACCATGGCCATCGCGTTCCAGCGTACCAGCGAGCGAATGCGGCGTTCCATGAACAGGTCGCCAGGCATGCGTGCTTCGTGGGTTACCGGGATGGTGTTGCGGTAAGGCGTGGTGATGGCGTAAGGCAACTGCGAACCGCTGCGGGTCGCCAGTTCACCCATACGGGTCATCAAATAGTGAGCACGGTCTTCGCCTTCTTTGTCGAGAACCGATTCCAGGGCGTCCAGCCATTCCTGGGTTTCGACGGGATCGAGGTCTTGCATGGCTTGCTCCAGGGCGGAAAGGCTACCAGAATCGGTTGCCTGAGTTAGCGACTGGCCTTGTGGGCAGACGTTATGAATTCTTGGATTGCCGACAGGTTGTTCCGGCGGCGTGTAGTTTTACTACAAATCATCCGGCATTTCAGCCCGTCTAATGTATATACGAGTAGTAAAACTACAGAAGAGCGGCTTGTGGCCCCCGGCTGCGTTGTGAGAATAATCGTTAAGGTTGGTCTTTTTCCAACTACAAAAGGTAAAAGCTTGATGCTGGCTGCCAAAATAAAAGAAATTTCAGCTATTTCTAACTTTTGTTCGACACTCCCTCAGGTAGTGGGTTTTCGAAAACCACTACATGCAGCCCGTTGCACGCCGATCAAGGATAGACCATGAGCCTCCCCTCGCTTGCCGAACTGCCCGCCATTCTCCTGCCGTTTGTCACCCGTGCCGAGCAGTCGTTCCGGGCTGCCGTCGCCGCTCTGGACGATGACCACGGGTTGTCTGCCTGGACGCCGGAACGTTGGGCGCAATTTGCCCGCGTCACCGCCGCCAGCGATTTCGTGATTGAACAGTGTGTTCGTGACCCTTTGATGTTGCTGGGGCTGGTGCAGTCCGGCGAACTGGACCGCGGCTTCGCTCCCGGTGAGTTGTGCGGGCAGATCGCGGCCGCCGCGAACGTGGCCGAGACCGATGATCAGCTTGGCCGCGCCTTGCGCCGCCAGCGTGCACGCCATCAGGTGCGGATCATCTGGCGCGACCTGACCCGCCAGGCCGATTTGATCCAGACCTGCCGCGACCTTTCGGACATGGCCGATGCCAGCATCGATCAGGCCTATCAATGGTTGTACGTGCGGCATTGCCAGCAGTTCGGCGTGCCGACCGGGCGGCGCAGCGGCGAGCCGCAGCAGATGGTCATTCTCGGCATGGGCAAGCTCGGTGCCGTGGAGCTGAACCTGTCATCGGACATCGACCTGATTTTTGCCTATCCCGAGGGTGGCGAAACAGTTGGCGTCAAACGCCCGCTGGATAACCAGGAGTTCTTCATCCGTCTGGGCCAGCGGCTGATCAAGGCCCTGGACCCGATGACCGTCGACGGCTTTGTATTTCGCGTCGACATGCGTTTGCGTCCCTACGGTTCGGCGGGCGCGCTGGTGCTGAGCTTCAACGCGCTGGAGCAGTATTACCAGGACCAGGGGCGCGACTGGGAACGCTACGCGATGATCAAGTCGCGGGTGGTGGCCGGGGATCAAGTAGCCGGCGCGCAACTGCAAGAGATGCTGCGGCCATTCGTTTACCGGCGTTACCTCGACTTTTCCGCCATCGAAGCGCTGCGCACCATGAAGCAGCTGATCCAGCAGGAAGTGCGGCGCAAGGGCATGGCCGACAACATCAAGCTCGGTTCCGGCGGTATTCGCGAAGTCGAGTTTATTGCCCAGGCGTTCCAGTTGATCCACGGCGGCCGCGATCTGAGCTTGCAGCAGCGCCCACTATTAAAGGTGCTGAGCACGCTGGAAGGTCAGGGGTACCTGCCGCCGAACGTGATCAGCGAGCTGCGTGAAGGTTACGAATTCCTGCGTTACACCGAACACGCGATTCAGGCGATTGCCGATCGCCAGACGCAAATGTTGCCCGATGGCGAGCAGGATCAGGCGCGCATTGCCTTTATGCTGGGCTTCGCGAACTGGACGGCGTTCCACGAACAACTGATGTATTGGCGCGGCCGAGTGGCCTGGCACTTCGGGCAGGTGATCGCCGATCCCGATGAAGAACAGGGCGCCGAAAGCGAAGTGGTGGTCGGCGGTGAGTGGTTGCCGCTGTGGGAAGAGGCCCAGGACGATGAGGCCGCCTGCCGTCAACTGGAAGAGGGTGGTTTCAAGGATGCCCCAAAAGCCTTGAAAGCCCTGGCTGGCTTGCGCGGCAGCCCGCAATTGAGGGCGATGCAGCGTCTGGGTCGCGAACGTCTCGATGCTTTTATTCCGCGTTTGCTGGCACAGGCCGTGGAACATGACAATCCGGATCTGGTACTGGAACGGGTGTTGCCGCTGGTCGAAGCCGTGGCCCGTCGTTCCGCGTACCTGGTGCTGTTGACCGAGAACCCCAGTGCGTTGCGGCGTTTGCTGACGCTGTGCGCGGCGAGCCCGTGGATCGCCGAGCAAATCACCCGCTTCCCGCTGCTGCTCGACGAATTGCTCAACGAAGGCCGGCTGTTCAAACCGCCATTGGCGCCAGAGCTGGCGGCAGAGTTGCGCGAGCGCCTGACACGGATTCCCGAGGACGACCTCGAACAGCAAATGGAAGCTCTGCGCCATTTCAAGCTGGCGCACCGCTTGCGAGTGGCCGCCTCGGAAATCGCCGGCAGCCTGCCGCTGATGAAAGTCAGCGATTACCTGACCTGGCTCGCCGAGGCGATCCTGGAGCAAGTGCTGGCACTGGCCTGGCGGCAAACCGTGGCCAAGTACGGCACGCCGCTGCGCACCGATGGCACCTTGTGCGATCCCGGCTTCATCATTGTCGGTTATGGGAAAGTCGGCGGCCTGGAACTCGGGCATGGTTCGGACCTGGACCTGGTGTTCATCCACGATGGCGATCCACAGGCTGAAACCGATGGAGCCAAATCCATCGATGGCGCGCAATTTTTCACCCGATTGGGGCAGCGGATCATTCACTTGCTGACGGCACAGACCAACTCCGGACAGTTGTATGAAGTGGACATGCGTCTGCGACCATCCGGGGCGTCGGGCTTGCTGGTGAGTTCCCTGGGCGCGTTTGCCCGCTATCAGGAAAACGAGGCCTGGACCTGGGAGCATCAGGCATTGGTGCGCGCGCGGGTGTTGGTGGGCAGTCAGGATGTCGGCCAGGCCTTCGAGAAAGTCCGTGCCGCGATATTGGGCAAAACACGTGATCTGCCGACCCTGCGCCAGGAAGTCAGCGAGATGCGCGCCAAGATGCGCGATAACCTCGGCAGCAAGAGCACCGCGGCCGGCACCGGGGCAAATGCCTTCGAAGCCACGGCGCCGTTCGATATCAAGCAGGACGCCGGAGGTATCGTCGATATTGAATTTATGGTGCAATACGCGGCCCTGGCGTGGTCCGAAACACACCCGCCATTGCTACGCTGGACGGACAACATCCGCATTCTGGAAGAGCTGGAACATGAAGGGTTGATGCCCGTCGAAGATGCCAGCCTGTTGCGTGAAGCGTATAAAGCGTACCGTTCCGCCGCCCACCGGCAGGCCTTGCAGAAGGACCCCGGGGTGATTCCGGGCGATCAGTTCGCGGACGAACGGCGGCAGGTCATGCGGATCTGGCGTGAGCTGGGGCTAAGCTGAAACGGGATATTTGATACGCCAATATTCCCTGTAGGAGCGAGCTTGCTCGCGATGGTCGTTAACGATAACGCGGCGAGCCTGACACCCTGAGGGGTTTCAGGTTCATCGTCGGATCGCCGCCCGGAGCAAGCTCGCTCCTACAGTAGATTTGCGTTGTTCTGTAGAATTTTCGAGGCGGGGAGGCGTAGGCCTCCCCGGTTCGTTTATGGAAACCACATGAAAATTCTGATCGTTGGGCCCAGTTGGGTCGGTGACATGGTGATGGCGCAGACACTTTTCCAGTGTCTGAAACAACGCCACCCGCAATGCGAAATCGACGTGCTGGCCCCCGAGTGGAGCCGGCCGATTCTTGAGCGCATGCCCGAAGTTCGCCAGGCCTTGAGCTTTCCGCTCGGTCACGGTGTCCTGGAACTGGCAACGCGTCGGCGCATCGGCAAATCCCTGGCAGGCCAGTACGACCAGGCGATCCTGTTACCCAATTCCCTGAAGTCGGCGCTGGTGCCGTTCTTTGCCGGCATCCCGAAGCGCACCGGCTGGCGTGGCGAGTTTCGCTATGGCCTGCTCAATGACGTACGCACGCTGGACAAGGATCGTTATCCGCTGATGATCGAGCGCTTCATGGCCCTGGCTTACGAGCCGGGCTTTGAGTTGCCAAAGCCGTATCCACGTCCGAGCCTGCAGATCGACCCGGTTACCCGCGAAGCGGCGCTTGCCAAGTTCGGCCTGACCCTCGACCGCCCGGTGTTGGCCCTGTGCCCCGGCGCCGAGTTTGGTGAGTCCAAGCGTTGGCCGTCCGAGCATTACGCCAAGGTTGCCGAAACGAAGATCCGCGAAGGCTGGCAAGTCTGGCTGTTCGGTTCGAAAAACGACCACGCCGTGGGCGAAGACATCCGCGCGCGGCTGATTCCCGGCCTGCGTGAAGAATCGGTCAACCTCAGCGGCGGCACCTCGCTGGCCGAAGCCATCGACCTGATGTCCTGCGCCGATGCGGTGGTGTCCAACGACTCCGGCCTGATGCACGTTGCCGCCGCGCTGAATCGCCCATTGGTGGCGGTCTACGGCTCGACGTCGCCAGGTTTCACGCCACCGTTGGCCGAGCACGTCGAAGTCGTTCGCCTGGGCATCGAATGCAGCCCATGCTTCGACCGCACCTGCCGTTTCGGCCATTACAACTGCTTGCGCCAACTCATGCCGCAAGCGGTGAACGAAGCCCTGCAGCGGTTGCAAGGCACTCCGGTCGAGGTCAAATAGCTTGCGGGTTCTGTTGATCAAGACTTCTTCGCTGGGCGACGTCATTCATGCGTTGCCGGCGTTGACCGACGCGGCGCGGGCGATCCCCGGCATCAAATTCGACTGGGTGGTGGAAGAAGGCTTTGCCGAGATCCCGACCTGGCATCCAGCGGTGGGCAAGGTGATTCCGGTGGCGATACGTCGCTGGCGCAAAAACATCTGGCAGACCATCAAGAGCGGTGAGTGGAAGCGCTTCAAGCAAAGCGTTCGCGCCACGAAATATGACTTGGTGATCGACGCCCAGGGCCTGCTGAAAAGCGCCTGGCTGACCCGTTACGTAAAGGCGCCGGTGGCCGGTCTCGATAAAAGCTCTGCACGCGAGCCCATCGCTGCGCGCTTTTACGATCGACGCCTGGCCGTTGCCCGCGGGCAGCACGCGGTGGAGCGAGTGCGTCAGTTGTTCGCCATCGCGTTGGGCTATGACTTGCCCAAAGGCCTGGGCGACTACGGACTGAATATCGAGCGCCTGGTGGAATTGCCGCGCAAGAATCCGTACGTGGTGTTTCTGCACGGCACCACCTGGGACACCAAGCACTGGCCCGAAGCCTATTGGCGTGAGCTGACCGAGCGGGTCGGCTACCTGGGCGTAGGGGTGAAACTGCCGTGGGGCAATGCGCTGGAGAAAGCCCGGGCCGAGCGCATCGCAGCCGGTTTCAAACACGCCGAGGTGTTGCCCAAACTGAACCTGGCCGGTGTCGGCAAGGTACTGGCGGGCGCGCAAGCCTGCGTGGCGGTGGACACCGGCCTGGGCCATCTGGCCGCCGCGCTGGATGTGCCGACGCTGTCGCTGTTCGGCCCGACCAACCCGGGCCTGACCGGCGCCTATGGCAAGGTGCAGATTCACCTGGCCAGCGACTTCCCTTGTGCGCCGTGCCTGCAAAAGAAATGCACTTATCAACCGACGGCTGAAGATGCCCGTCAGTTTGACCTGAAACGCGAGTGGCCGTTGTGCTTCACGCGTCTGAATCCCGAGCGTGTCGCGAGCCGACTGAGCACGTTGTTAATGGCTGAGGAGCTGCGCTGATGCAATTGGCATTTGTCTTGTACAAGTATTTTCCATTTGGCGGCTTGCAGCGCGATTTCATGCGAATCGCCCTGGAGTGCCAAAAGCGCGGCCATCAGATTCGCGTCTACACGCTGATTTGGGAAGGCGACGTACCGCCGGGTTTCGAAGTGCTGGTGGCGCCGGTCAAGGCGTTCTTCAACCATCGGCGCAACGAAAAGCTCAGCGAATGGATGGAGGCGGACCTGGCCAAGCGCCCGGTCGACCGCCTGATCGGCTTCAACAAGATGCCGGGCCTGGACGTCTACTACGCCGCCGACGGCTGTTTCGAAGACAAGGCGCAGAACCTGCGTAACTCGCTGTATCGCCGTTGGGGCCGCTATCGCCACTTCGCCGAATACGAGCGGGCGGTGTTTGCCAAAGAGGCGAAGACCGAAGTGCTGATGATTTCCGAGGTCCAGCAACCGCTGTTCATCAAGCATTACGACACGCCGCTGGAGCGCTTTCACCTGCTGCCACCGGGTATCGCCCAGGATCGTCGTCGGCCGGCCGATGCCGATGAAATTCGTGCCGGGTTCCGCGCTGAATTCAATCTCAAGGACGATGAACTGCTGCTGGTGCAGATCGGCTCCGGGTTCAAGACCAAGGGCGTCGATCGCAGCCTCAAGGCGCTGGCGGCATTGCCCGCTGATCTTAAGAAGCGCACCCGGCTGTTTGTAATTGGCCAGGATGACCCCAAGTTATTCCAGATGCAGAGCGCGACCTTGGGGCTGGGCGACAACGTCACGTTCCTCAAAGGGCGCAGTGACATTCCGCGTTTCCTGTTGGGTGCCGATCTGTTGATCCACCCGGCGTACAACGAGAATACCGGCACCGTGCTGCTCGAAGCCCTGGTGGCCGGCTTGCCGGTGCTGGTGAGCGCGGTGTGCGGTTACGCCCATTACATCGCCGAGGCCGATGCTGGCCTGGTGCTGGACGAACCGTTCGATCAGGCACAGCTGACGCAGTACCTGACCGGCATGTTGAACGACGCTCAAGCAAGGGCGGCCTGGAGCCGCAATGGTCTGGCCTTCGCCGAAACGGCCGACCTCTACAGCATGCCGCAGCACGCGGCGGATGTGATTCTGGCGGAGCACGCTTAAATGAAGTTGATGCTGGCTGAACCGTTCAAGAGCCTCTGGGCCGGACGCGACCCGTTCGCCGAAGTCGAGGGGCTCAAGGGCGAGGTGTACCGCGAGCTGGAAGCACGCCGGACATTACGCACGGAAGTCGACGGCAACGGGTTTTTCGTGAAAATCCACCGTGGCATCGGCTGGGGCGAAATATTCAAGAACCTGCTGACGGCCAAGCTTCCTGTACTGGGTGCCGGTCAGGAGTGGAAGGCGATTCAGCGACTGCAGGAAGTCGGCGTGCCGACCATGACCGCCGTCGCGTATGGCGAGAAGGGCCGTAACCCGGCCGATCAACATTCGTTCATCGTCACCGAAGAGCTGGCGCCGACGGTCAGCCTGGAAGATTTCAGCATCAACTGGACCCGACAGCCACCGGAGCCAAAACTCAAGCGCGCACTGATCGCCGAAGTCGCGCGCATGACCGGCATGATGCACCGCGCCGGGGTCAACCACCGCGACTGCTACATCTGCCATTTCCTGCTGCACACCGACAAACCGGTGACCGCCGACGACTTCAAGCTTTCGGTGATCGACCTGCACCGTGCCCAGACCCGTCCGGCGATCACCTTACGCTGGCGCAACAAGGACCTGGCTGCCCTGTACTTTTCCGCGCTGGACATCGGCCTGACCCGCCGCGACAAGCTGCGTTTCCTCAAAGGCTATTTCCAGCAACCGATACGACAGATCCTGTGTGAAGAGGCAGCTTTGCTGGCATGGCTCGACGGCAAGGCCAACAAGCTCTACGAGCGTAAACAGCGATACGGGGATGCGCTCTGATGTCGGGTTGGAAGCTGGAACCGGCCTACAGCGAGCTGGCCGATGACTTCGGCAGCCTCGAGGCTGTGTTTGCGCTGCAAGGCGAGCGTTTGACCCGTGACGCGCTCTCGGAGGTCATCCGTGTCGAGCGCAATGGCGTCAACTATTACGTCAAACGGTATGTGGGCGCCGGCAAAGGCTTGCGGCGTTACCTGGGCAAGCCTCGGGTGAAGATGGAATGGCAGAACCTCAAGCGCTTTGCCAAGTGGGGTATCCCCACTGCCGAAGTGGTGGCCTGGGGGCTGGAGCGGCGCGGTGCGGCCTACGCTCGCGGCGCGATGATTACCCGGGAGCTGCCGGGTACCGAGGACTTGTCGGCACTGGCCGAGCGCCACGACCCGAAGCTGGCGGACCGCGCCTGGGTCAATACCGTCAGTCGTCAGCTGGCCCAATACACCCGGACCATGCACGACCACCGCTTCACCCATAATGATTTGAAGTGGCGCAACCTGCTGATCGACGATCAGGCTCGAGTGTTTTTGATCGATTGCCCCAACGGCGATTTCTGGCGCGGTTTCTGGCTCAAGTACCGTATTACCAAGGATCTGGCGTGCCTGGACAAGGTCGCCAAATATCAATTGTCGGCTACACAGCGCCTGCGCTTTTACCTGCAATACCGCAACCGGACCCGGCTCAACGCTGCGGACAAAAAACGCATCCGGCACGTGGTGAGATTTTTCGAGGGACGCGAATGACTGACTTTCTGGCCGCTGAAGACCGTGCGCTGCTTGAGCGCCATGGCCTCGGCACGTTCGAGGCACTTTGGACCAAACAGCTCGATGCGGTGGACGAACCCAACACCGTTGGCGGCGGCTGGAGCAGCGTGTTTCGGCTGGATCTGGAAGGTCATGGTTTCTACCTCAAGCGTCAAAGCAACTACCTGACCCGCACCTTGCGCGCACCGTTCGGCGAGCCGAGTTTCGCTCGCGAGTTTCGCAACATCTCCCGTTACCGGAAGATGGGCATTCCGGCGCTCGAAGCGGTGTTCTACGGGGAGCGCAAGGTCAATGGCGAGGTCCGCGCGATCCTGCTGACCCGTGCCCTGGACGGTTGGGACGACCTCGACTCGCTGTTGCAGCGCTGGACTCAATTGAGCCCTGAGCAGCACTCGGAAATCCTCAAGGCCAGTGGCGAACTGGCCCGGCAGCTGCACGCCGCACGCCAGGTGCATGGGTGTTTCTATCCCAAGCACATTTTCATGCGCGCCACCGGCAACGGCTATCAGGCTCAATTGATCGACCTGGAAAAGACCCGGCCGCTGCTGTACGGGCAGCGTGACCGAATCAAGGACCTGGAGCCGCTGACGCGCCGTGCGCCCGAGTGGGGCGAGTCGCAACTGCGGCAATTGCTGGCCGCCTATCTGGATCAGCCGCAGGACAGCTCGCTGATCGATAGCTGGCTGCAGCGATTGACTGCGCGGCGTAGCCAAAAGAGGCCGCGCTGATGCGTTTATCCGAACTGAAGACCGCAGGCCGCACTCCCGTTTTGCCGCTGAGCGTTTCGTTGGCCGACGCCGCCGGCCCCGCCGAGCTGCAACTGCTGAGCCTGTTGCGGGTGTTGCCGGGGCAGCGTTATGTCGGTGCTGGCGTCTGGCGTGGCCGGCCGGTGTTGGCCAAATTGCTGGTCGGCAACAAGGCTGCACGGCATTTTCAGCGTGAACTGGATGGCGTGCGCCTGCTCTCTGCCCAGGGGCTGACCACGCCGCAGCTGTTGGCCGATGGCCTGAAGGACGGCGAGGGTGGCTGGCTGCTGTTTGATTTCCTTGAGCATGCCGAAAGCCTGGGCGACACCTGGAAACAGGTGGAGCAGCAGCCCGTACTGTCCGATGGGCAAGGGGCGGTGTTGGCCGAGGCGTTGGGCGCGATCGGACAGATGCATCGCAAGGGCCTGTGGCAGGAAGACCTGCACCTGGACAATTTGCTGCGTCAGGGTGGTCGCCTGTACCTGATCGATGGCGCAGGTATCTGCTGCGAGACAGCTGGTCAGCCGCTGTCCCGGCAGAAGGTCCTGGAAAACCTCGGGGTGTTCTTCGCCCAGTTGCCGAAGTCGATTGAACCCTTCATTGAAGAGTTGCTGGTGTATTACCTGCTTAGCAACGGCGAACACGCCTTGCCCATGGAGGCGTTGCAGAAGCAGATTGACAAGGTCCGCAGTTGGCGCCTCAAGGACTTCCTGATCAAGGTCGGCCGCGAGTGCACGCTGTTCAGCGTCCAGCGCGGAGCCTTCGGGTTACGGGCGATTCGCCGCGAGGAAGTGCCGTCGATGGTGCCTGTGCTGGAGCAGGCCGATGCCTTGCTCGATCAAGGGCACCTGTACAAGACCGGCGGTGCGGCGAGCGTCGGCAAGGTCGAGGTGGATGGCCGCACGCTGGTGATCAAGCGCTACAACATCAAGGGTTTTGCCCACTGGCTCAAGCGCTTCTGGCGCCCGAGCCGGGCCTGGCATTCATGGCACGAAGGTAACCGCCTGGCGTTCCTCGGGATTGCCACGCCCAAGCCGCTGGCGTTGCTGGAAAAGCGTTTCCTGTGGCTGCGTAGCCGGGCTTACCTGATCACCGAGTACCTGCCGGGGCCGGACATCATCGAGCGTTTTGCGCCGTATGTGGAGCGTGGTGATGCACCGGAAGCCGAGCTGGCGGCACTGGATCATCTGTTCGCCGAGTTGATTCGTCTACGCATCAGCCATGGCGACTTCAAGGGGCATAACCTGTTCTGGCAGCAGGATCGCTGGGCGTTGATCGACCTCGATTCGATGTGCCAGCACGGCTCCCTCGGTAGTTTCTCCCCAGCGTATGCAAGGGATCGCGCGCGGTTCATGCGCAATTGGCCTGAGGGCAGTGCCCTTTATCAGGTCATCGATCAGCGTCTTCCCAAAGACATCTCCAGCGCGGGCTGAATCGGACCTTCGGTCCTTTCGCGAGCAAGCCCGCTCCCACAGTTGATCTATGTCGCCCACAAATATTGTGTTCGCTGGAGAGCTAATGTGGGAGCGGGCTTGCTCGCGAAGGGGCCGGAACTGCCAGCCGAGAAGGGCGACAAGTTCTTGTGAACCGTCCTACGCGATCTTGGGAAGTCATGAACTGTGGCCCAAATCGCCCGGATGCTAGTTTGCCTGACGTTCTCGGAGGGTAGGCTGTGACGATCAAAATGGCAGTTTCAGCGGGTGTTTTATCAGTGTCGCTAACGGGGTGCGGGACCGCCGCCACCGTCCTGCAGGATGAAGCCCAAGCCGCGCAGGGGCTGCGTCGGCAAAAGACCTATTGCCAATCCATTCCACGGGTCTACAGCGGCCTCGCCTACGACTTCTGTGTCTTGAATGCACCGCCAGACCCTACGGGTGTCCTTGTGCCGCTCGTATTGGTGGACCTGGCCGTGTCTGGCGCGCTGGATACCGTTGTCTTGCCGTACACGATTTACCGGCAAAGCGTGGACGGCAGTATCGCCATCTATTGGCGGCCTGCGCGCGGATAAAAAATGCCGTGAGGTCCCGGCCGTGGTTGCGTGCCGCTTGCGGCTAGAGGTTTGCCGCCGCTTTTACGCTATAATCCCGCCCTTTAGCTGTCTCTCGCTCATTGCGAGGGCACATTAATTTTTGAGGCGCTTGCGCCTGCATGCAGACTAAAGAGGCTAGACCCCTGTGGCATTGACGATTCTTGGCCTGTCCGGCGCCCTTAGCCATGATCCTTCCGCAGCCCTGTATATCGACGGCAAGCTGGTCGCGGCGGCTGAAGAGGAACGCTTCGTACGCGATAAACATGCAAAGAACCGCATGCCCTACGAATCGGCGAAATTCTGCCTGGAACAGGCCGGTATCAAGCCGTCCGACGTTGACGTGGTCGCGATTCCATTCGCACCGATCAGTCTGTTCGGCAAGGCCCGCTGGCAGTACGCCAAGCGTTACTGGTACGCCCCGGACCGTGCACTCGACGCGATCCTGATGGGCAATCGTCGCTACAAGCGCTATCGCAACAAGATCGTCTGGTGCCTGGAGCAGCTGGGTTTTGATCCGAAGAAGATCAAGATCGAGCCGGTCGAGCACCACCTTGCCCACGCCTCCAGCGCTTATCACTGTTCCGGTTTCAAAGAGAAAACCGCGATCCTGGGCATCGACGGCAAGGGCGAGTACGCCACGACCTTCTTCGGTTATGGCGAAAACGGCAAGATCCACAAGATCAAGGAATTCTTCGATCCGGACTCCCTCGGCGGCCTGTATGGCGCGATCACCGAGTTCCTCGGTTTCGATATGCTCGACGGTGAGTTCAAGGTCATGGGCATGGCGCCGTACGGCGACGCCAGCAAATATGATTTCTCGCGCTTGGCTTCGTTCGAAAACGGCGAACTGGTGATCAACACCGACTACGCCAACGTCATCGGCCTGCGTCGCTACAAAGAAAAGGGCAAGGGTTACTACTTCTCGCCGAAACTGATCGAGTGGCTGGGTCCAAAGCGCGAAGGCGACATCGCCGACGAGCCTTACATCCACTACGCCGCCAGCATTCAAGCGCTGTTCGAAAAGATTGCGCTGCAGATGATCGACCACTACCTGGGCGACGTGCTCAAGGAAACCGGCAAACTGGCCTATGCCGGTGGCTGTGCGTTGAACGTCAAGCTGAACCAGAAAATCATCGCCCGCGACGACGTCAAAGAGCTGTTCGTACAGCCGGCGTCCGGTGATGCCGGTACCGCAGTCGGCGCGGCTGCCTATGTGTCCCACGCCCGCGGCGTGCCGGTCGAGAAGATGGAACACGTCTACCTCGGCCCGTCGTACAGCAACGAAGACGTGATTGCCGCATGCGCCCGTCACGAGAACAAGCCGACCTGGCGCAAGCTCGACAACATGCCGGAGCAGATCGCCAAAATCATGGTCGATGGCAACCCGGTGGCCTGGTTCCAGGGCCGCATGGAGTTCGGTCCGCGTGCACTGGGCGGGCGTTCGATCATCGGTTGCCCAAGCGTGCCGGGCGTGGCCGACCGCATCAACCACCAGATCAAGTTCCGCGAGCGCTGGAGGCCTTTCTGCCCGTCGATGCTCGACACCGTGGCGCCGCAGATGATCAAGATCGATCACCCGGCTCCGTTCATGACCTTCACCTTCGAAGTGGCTGAAGAGTGGAAAACCCGCGTGCCGGAAGTCGTCCACGAAGACGGCACCTCCCGGGCCCAGGTGCTCAAGCGCGAATATAACCCGCGCTACTACGACATGATGAAAGCGCTGGAAGTGCTCACCGGCAACGGCGTGTCGCTCAACACCTCGCTCAACCGTCGTGGCGAGCCGATGATCTGCTCGCCGACCGATGCATTGAATATGTTCTTCGGCTCCGATCTGCAGTACCTGATCATGGAAGACATCCTGGTGGTCAAAGAGGGCGCAAACGCTTATGACTCGCTCGGCTGAACGCCATGTGCTGCAGTTCTGCCACGGCTATGACGGGCCGTTCCTGGACTGCGCACGGCAGTACGCCAGTCTGTTCGCGGGCACCGGTTATCGGGTGACCACGGTCTTTCTGACCGGGGCTGCCGATAGCGAGGTGGCCGCAGCGTGTGCTTCCGATGAAGTGTTGTTCATGGAATACAGCTCCAAGGCCATTCGCGGCCTGAAGCTGGGTGCCATCGGCGATCTGCGCAAGATCGCCGCGTCGCGCAACTTCAGTTTCTGCATCGCCCATCGCTTCAAGCCGATCTACATCGCCTTGCTCGGCACTTCGTTGCCGGTGATTGGCGTGCACCACGCGTTTGACGATTACAAGCGCGGCACGCGCAAACTGTTCGCGCATATTTTCCGCAAGCGTCTGAGCCTGCTCGGTGTGTCCGATGCGGTGCGCGACGACATGCGCCAATGCCTGCCGAAATGGCCGGCGACGCGTATTCAAACCCTTTACAACCGCATTGACGTGCCTGCGCTGCAAGCCAGTCAGGTTTCCGCTCGCGAAGCTCGGGAAACCCTCGGTCTCTCGGCTGATGCGTGGATTGTCGGCAACGTTGGCCGACTGCACCCGGACAAGGATCAGGCTACTCTGCTGCACGGTTTTGCTGCGGCGTTGCCGGGGCTTCCGGGCAACAGCCAACTGGTGATTCTCGGCAAGGGGCGTCTGGAGCAGGATCTCAAGGAGCTGGCTCGGGAGCTGGGTATCGGTGATCGGGTGCTGTTCCTCGGTCAGGTGCCGGACGCGCGCAATTATTTCCGCGCCTTTGATGTATTTGCCCTGAGTTCCGATCACGAACCGTTCGGCATGGTGCTGCTGGAGGCAATGGCCGCTGGCGTACCCTTGCTCGCCACAGCGTGTGGCGGGGCGAAGGAAGTGGTCGAAGGCGTGGGCATTCTGTTCCCGCTCGGCGATGCTGAACACCTTGCACAAGGCCTGCAACATTTGGCGGGTATGGATGATCAACAGCGCCGTCAATGCGCCGAGATGATGCTCGATCGCTTGCGTGAGCGTTTCTCCGACCGTGCGGTGCGCGACACCTTCTGGCGTCTGCCGCAAGTTACCGATCTGGCACCGAGGGGCTGATGCTCAACCGATTCCAAGGCTGGCGCGAACGTGGCTGGTCGCCCGTTGACGCCTCTACCTACGCAAAAGCCTGGCAGCAATTTGGCGGAAGCGTCGCGACTCACCCTCTGGTGGTCGAACGTCTGGCGGATCTTGCCGGCATTCCGGTGCGATACCTGGCCTGGGAGCAACAGGGCGAAGTCAAGGCCGCGATCCCGACTTGGGGCCGCGATGTGGCGCTGTCCAAGGATGTGCTCAAGCGCAACGGCAAAAAAGGCCTGTTCGATCTCGGCAATGCCGAGCTGATTTTGCCGGCCGCCGCTGATGTTCAGGCTCCTCTGCGCCATCGTGCACGCTACTTGTCGGCACTCAACGAAACCCGCTTCAGCGGCATGAAGTTGCAGACAGAACAACTGGCCATGGCCCGTACCCCGGAAGAGCTGTCGAAGAAGTTTCGCTACAACCAGCGCCGTGAATTGCGTCTGCTGGAAGAGGCGGGCGGTGTGGTGCGTCCGGTCGGCGAATTTTCCAGCGCTGAATTGGCGGCGATCTACTGTGATCTGTTCCAGCGTCGTTGGGGGTTTCCGGCCACCGGCGCTGCGCGCATGGCCGAAGTCCTCGAGCTGCTGCGCGAGTTGCTGATCGGTTCGGTGATCTTCCTCAACGATGCGCCGATTGCGATTCAACTGGTGTACCGCGTCGAAGCGCCGGAATGGATCAGCGTCGAGTACATCAACGGCGGCGTTGACCCCGAAACCCGCGAATTCAGCCCCGGTAGCGTATTGAGCTTCATCAATACGCAAAGCGCCTGGGAGCATGCCCGGGCGCAGGACAAACCGTTGCGCTTTTCCTTCGGTCGCGCCGACCGTGAATACAAGGATCGCTGGTGCAACCCCGTGCCGGTCTTCACCGTATGAGCCAAACCATGAGCCGCAAACAGCAACTGCTCAAGCGCCATCGGCGCAACAAACGTATCGGCCTGCTGATTGCGCTGGTGCTGTTGATCGTCATGGGTGTACTGGTGGCCTGGTGGTTGCCGCTGGTGCTGGCGGTTCTGGGTTGGGTTGCCCACGAAGCCTGGTTTGCCGACCACCTGTTCTACTCACCGAAAGACGATTACCAATACAGCTTTCCGCCCTACACGCCCCAGCCCAAGGTGCACCTGAACGGTGAACATTTGCGGCTGGACGAGGGCGTGATGCTGGTCGACGATGCGACGCTGGTGCTGGCCCTGCGGGTGAAAAGCACCTGGCTGGGACGTTTTATCGATCCAGTGGTCGAGTTGGCGGGGGGCGAAAACCCTGATCGACAAACCTTCGAACGAGGCGTAAACGGCCTGCGTTACCTCAATCTCAGTGGTCAGGCTCAGGCGCTGTCGCGTGGTGAGCTGCGCTTGCGCGGGCGTTTCTGTCGTGTGTTCGGTGAGCCTGTGCTGTGGGCACTGGAACATCCGGATTATCGGCGTCAAAGGGTGATGGTCATCGCGCCCCACGCCGATGATGCCGAGCTGGCAGCCTACGGTTTGTACAGCCAAGCCGACGAAACCTGGATCGTCACGCTGACAGCGGGCGAAATCGAAGCCGAACACTACCGGCAGATGGGACTGAACAAGGTCGATGCGGCCCGCTTGAAAGGCCGCCTGCGCACCTGGGACAGCATCACCGTGCCACGTTGGGCCGGTGTACCCGAGGCCCACTGCGTACAACTGGGTTATTTCTGCCTGCAACTGGCGAGCATGCAGGCCGCGCCTGCGGTGACCGCGGGATCGCGGGAAGCGGACCTGGACGATACCCGGCTGTTCCGTCAGTTGAATCCTTTCACGCTACCGGGCGATGCCGATGGCGCGCCGACCTGGAACAATCTGCTGGCGGATCTTCGTGAGTTGCTGCTGCGGGCCCGCCCCGAGGTCATCGTCCTGCCGCATCCGACCCTCGATCCGCATCCCGATCATATCTGCGCCCAGGCGGCAGTTCTCGAAGCCTTGCAAGGCCTGGACTGGCAGCCGACCACGCTATTGGGCTATGCCAACCACCTGCACGACAACGACCGCTGGCCGATGGGCGATACCGGTGATGGCATCGCCCTGCCGCCGGCCTTCGATCCGGCCCAGCCGATGCAGCCTTATTGCCTGCCCTTGCCGCTGGAGCAGCAGCGAGACAAGGCCATGGCGTTGGGCATGATGCACGACCTGCAATCGGCGATGCCGTTCAAGCGTCGCTTGCGTCGGTTGATACAACGTTTGTTGGCCGGCCGGTTGCCGTCCAGCTATGGCCAGAACGAATTCTTTCGCAAGGCCGTCCGGCGCCACGAGCTTTTGTGGTCCATCAAGCACACACCAGGCAATGTTTCTCAGCGGGGAGAGTTATGAGTCAGCGGTCGAAGGTCCTGCAGCTGCAGCCTGACTACAACGTCAAAGCCCATGATTTCGCCGACCTCGCGGAGCAAATCGTCAAGGCCCTGCCCGGTGATCGCTATGAAGTGACCGCCGCGTTTCTGCGCGGCAAACCCGGGCCGGGCGAAGCAGTGAGCCGAGCCGACCGTTCGGTGTACTTCGAATTTTCCGACAAGTCCCTCAAGGGCATGCGCCTGCGGGCCATGTGGCAGCTGTACAAGTTCTGCCGTCGGGAAAAATTCGATGTAGTGATCTGCAACCGCTTCAAGCCGGTGAACATGATGCTGGCGCTCAACCGCTGGTTGAAAGTGCCGTTGTGCATCGGCATTTCCCACGGCTTTGGCGAGTACGACCGTTTTTACCGGCGCCGCCAGACCCAGCGCCTGATCGATCGTCACTGGCGCTTCGTCGGCGTGTCGCCAGCGGTGAAACAGTATCTGCTGGACTGTGACTGCGGCTTCACCGATCAGAATACCTATGCCATCACCAATGCCATCGACATCGAGCAGGCCGAAGGTCTACAACACAGTCGTGAAAAGGCCCGTGAAATGCTGGGCATCGATCCGTCGGTGCGGCTGATCGGTGCGTTGGGGCGACTGGTGCCGGTCAAGGGCCATATCTATTTGCTGCAGGCCTTCGCGGCACTCAAGGACAAGTACCCCAATACCCAACTGGCGATCATTGGTGCCGGCCGCGAAGAGTCGCGCCTGGCCGCGGAAATCGACCGCCTCGGCCTCAGCGGTCGCGCCCATTTGCTGGGGTTCAAGGAAATTGCCCTGCAGTACATTCGAGCTTTCGACATCTGGACCATGCCTTCTTTGGCCGAAGGCCTCGGGCTGGCGCTGCTCGAAGGCATGAGCGGGCATTTGCCGGTGATCGCCTCGAACGTGCCGGCCATGTTGCCGCTCATCGAGGGGGCCGGTGGCCTGGCGATTACGCCGAAGGATGTGCCGACGCTGCAGGCGGCGCTGGACACTTACCTTGGCCTTTCGGATGACGAGCTCAAGGCCAAGGGCGAGCAGTCCTTCCGTTATCTGCAGCAACACCATGACATTGAGGAGTTCCGTCGCGAATACCTCAATCTGATCGATTCCGGCCTGGAACAGGCCCGCAAGGAGCAGCCATGAACGACGCGCAACCCATCGTCACGGTCATCATCGCGTCGTACAACCATGCCCCTTACATCGAGGAAAGCATTCTCAGCGTCCTCAACCAGACCTATCGGAACATCGAGTTGCTGGTGGTCGACGACGGCTCGAAGGATGACAGCGTCGAGCGGATCAAGGCATTGCAGGCCATCCATGGCTTCGACTTCCGGGTTCAGGAAAACCAGGGGCTGACCAACACCCTCAACGGTGCAATTGCCCGGGCCAAGGGCAGCCTGATCGTGCCGTTCGGTTCGGATGACATCATGCTGCCGGAGCGAATCGCCACTCAGGTCGCGCATATGGAGGGCAAGCCCGAGGTCGGCATTTGCGCCGGTAACATCGAACTGATCGATGCCGACGGCAATCTCTACCCCGAGAAGCGCCAGCGTCGGGATGTGCCGTTCCGTCGTCTGGATTTCGACGACATGTTCCTCGAGCGCAAGCCCTATCCTCCGGCGCCTACCCTGATGATCCGCCGCGAAGCGCTGGACAAGGTGGGCGGTTTCGACCCGACCATTCGCCTGGAAGACTTGCTGATCGAGCTGAAGGTGACCCATGCCGGTTACTTCATCGATGGTCTGAATGTGTTGATGGCGCGCTATCGCAAGCACGCCACCAACTCCTACAAGAATCACCGCTTCATGATCGATAGCATCCTGCGCACCTACGCGCTCTTCAGCGATCACCCGCTGTATGACGAGGTGCGCTACAAGTTCCTCAATTCCATGTTCCTCAAGACCGCCAACCGTGATCGCAAGCTGGCGCGGGAGTTGCTGGCGCAGATTCCGTTCAAGGCCTGGAACAAGAAAACCTGGCGTGGACTGGGCCGGATGTATTTCTCACGGCTGGAGAAAGACTGAGCCGGAGGCTGGATTCAAGGGGGGGAAGGCGGGGCATTGTCCTCGCAGGCATGCCCCGGAAACGGCTCAACGTTGTTGAGCTGTTTCCTCCGGAAGTTCTTTCCTCGGCTTCCTGTTCTGGCGCAACCAGTGCAGGGTTTTCTTGCCGGCATTGATACCGGGCTTTTCGATGTACAGGTAAGTCAGGCTGCTGATGATGATCAGCAGGCAACTGCACACGGCCAGCAACGGCAGGAAGACCCAGGCTTGCCGGACGTCAAGGTGCAATATCGGCGGCAGTCGCTGCACCAGTACCCATAGCACGAAACCGTGCAGCAGATACGTGCTGTAGCTGATTTCCCCCAGCCAGCGGATGCTGCGTGGTCTCAGGGCGCCGAACAAGGTATTGCCGGACGCCACGATCACAAAGAACAGTGAAAGCAGCAGCAGCGCCCCCAGGTTGAATGCCCGGTTGAACGCCGTAAAGGCGATCGCCAGCGCGAGCAGGGCGACGATGCCCGCCAGTGGAGACAGGCTCCAGGCGACCCATTGTGGACGGCGAATCCAGTACGCCGCAGCGATGCCGCCGAGGAAGCTGGCCAGGAAGTGCTTCTTCAGCGAGTGTTCCCAGCCGACCACCTGGTACAGGGTATAGATGCCGATCAGGCACAGCACCGTCTGCATCCAGCCGCCGCGATAAATGAACACCATGGCGGCCAGTGGCAGGGCCAGGTAGAAAAACAACTCGTACCCCAGCGTCCAGGTGACGTTGGAGATCAGCATGCCGGTCTGGTGGTACTGGTTGACGTCTGGCCGGTCGAAGATCAGCCAGGCCAGGGTCTGGCCAATGAGTTGGGTGCCGGAGTCCTTGAGTTCCCAGTCCTGCAAATAGAACACACAGACAAACACGGTCAACATCAGCGGCAGGTATAGCGGGTAGAGGCGAAACAGCCTGGATACCGCAAATGCCAGCCAGTCGTGCTGCCGTCCGTGGGTGAGCAAGCGGTTCCAGAACAGAAAGCCGGTGATCATGAAAAAGAGGGCGACGCTACCCTGGCCGAGCTGCGAGTAGAAGTTGCTCGGTGGAAAGTCGATCACGCCGGTTTTCAGAAAGATCCAGGTAATGATCGAGTGGTGCACGAACACGCCGAAGGCCAGATACCCGCGTAAGCCGTCGATGCCGGCAAAGCGGCTTTCGCCCCAATGCTCCAGCTCTCGGGGGATTTTCGGCACGCTGCGCAACAGTAGCGCAGCGGTCGCGATGGCGAGCAGGTAGGCCGCCATCGCGATAAGCGGGTTGGTTTCTGTCATCAGTGAGCCTGGGCCGGAGGACTACCGGCCAGCACGTGCCTGTGCAAATTATCCACGTCGGCTTTCGAGGCCGTTGCGGCGTATCCCAGCAGCAGTGCTTCGAAGTGATCCTCGAACAACCAATGCCGATCCGATGCATAGCGCTGCATGTGGCGCAGATTACGCCGACGCAGGGAAGGGCTCAATGCCGAGGGGTAAATTCGCAGGTCGGCCAGGTCGATCAGGCCGAACTCGCCGTCCTCCAGCACCAGCACATTGCCCAGGTGCAGGGAGCGGAAGTAGACCCCTTGCTGGTGCAGTTGAGCCATGAATTTACCGAAGCGCTCCACCAGTGCCTGGCGCACCGCCGGGGCGGTGATGCCTTGCAGGATCTGGCGCAGCGTGTTGCCTGGCAACGGGGAGTAATGCACGGCGGTGCTGCCGTCTTCGAACCGGTAAAGGTCGAGGATGTGCGGTGTCGGGATGCCCATGCCGCGCAGTTGCACGCTATTGACGGCAAACCGATCGGAGTAGGGCGTGAAACTGCCCGAGGTATACCAGCGACGGCGACGGAACAGCTTGAGAAAACTGCCATCGGTCAGGCGCAGGACCTTGGGGCCCAGACCATCCTCTTCGATGACCCTGGCATCGGCAGTCAGCTGTTGCAGGGCGCTTGGTGTCGCCGTCTTGATCGGCGTGTCCAGCAGGCGCCGGGCACGTTGATTGATGCTCAATGCGGCAATCAGCGCCAAGGGGATCCATAGCAGGAACCAGTGCTCCTTGGGGCGAGAGATGATCCCGCCACCTTCAGTCAGGCCTGCACCGATACCGAAGGCCAGCCAGGCTGAGGCGATGATAAACAGCGGTTGCACACGATGGCGCCGGCTGCTGATGAAGCTCCATACAACAAAGAACAGCCATGGCAGCAGGCCGATAATGCCGACGTAGTAGAGCACGCCAAGGGCAAAGCTATGGGGCTCCTGAAGGTTGTAGCCTACGCCGGGATCCAGTCTCAGTGCGGCGTTGTAACCGTGCCCGATCCATGGGTGTTCAGCGATCCGGCTCAGGGTCAATTGCCAGAGCTCGATGCGGAAGGAACTGCCTCTTTCGAAGATTTTGTCCGCAAACAACGCGAAAGTCGCCGTACCGGCGAAGAACATGGTGCCAAGCATGAAGACCGAGCGTTGATTCCAGCAGATGAAACACAGCCATAGCGCCGCCAGCGTCAGTGCAACCAGTGGGGTCCTGGAGCCGGTGGCCAGCACTGCGGCAAACATGATCGCCATCGCCGGTACGCTCAGCCAAAGTACCTGGCGTCGCTTGCAGGTCATGCTCAGGCTCAGCCAATAGGTACAAAAAAAGCCGAAAACGTGGGAGCTGAGCAGTGGATTGTCGAATGCGCCTACACCGATCAAGCGCATTTCCGGTTGGTAGATCTGGTCGAACCTGTACAGGTTGTAGGCAGAGATGACCAGTGCCACCGTTGCGGCGCAGAACAGCAGGGGCTGGATGATTTCGCTGCGAAAGCGCACCAGCAGGTAGCAGCCTACGAACAGCAACAAGGTGTGCAATGGCGGTTTGAACTGGCCAAAGTCGATGTCGTCGTCTGGCCTCCAGCACAGGCTGAGCAGTGCCCACGCCATAAATAGCAGGGCTGCAATGACAATCGGCTCGCGCAGCAACTCTTTGCCGAGCCGCGGCCGCAGGCACAGTGCAAAGAGTGCCGGAATGCTGAACAGGCCATAATAAAGCTTGTGATGCACACTGCGCCCCGGCAGGAAAAACAGCGCACAAAGCAGCAACAGATAACCGAGCGGAAGGATCCACAAACAAATGAAATCGAAGATTCTGTTGGACGTGCTGTTCAAAACGTTTAATTGCATGCTGGGTAACTTATTCCTGAATTGAGCGACCATACCAAGGCAGGGACATCGGGTGGCTATTTGACGCGCCACAATACACAGACTGTATGCGATTGCCAGAACCCTGGGGAAGCTGTGGTAAAGTCAGCGTCCTTTTCATCGACATTCGCGTGATATGACCGACTCCAGTCTCTGCGCAAGCCCATCGAGCTTGAAAATCTACTTCCGCCTGCTCGGCTATGTCCGGCCGTATATCAGCCTGTTTCTGATCAGCATCGTCGGTTTTCTGATTTTCGCTTCGACACAGCCAATGCTGGGCTACATCCTCAAGTACTTTGTCGACGGTCTATCCAATCCTGAAGCGGTGCTGTTTCCAACAGTGCCCTACCTGCGGGATCTGCAACTGCTGCAGGCGGTGCCATTGTTGATCATCCTGATCGCCGCGTGGCAGGGGTTGGGGTCGTATCTGGGCAACTACTTCCTGGCCAAGGTTTCCCTGGGCCTGGTCCATGACTTGCGGGTCCAGTTGTTCAACAACCTGCTGGTGTTGCCAAACCGGTATTTCGACAAGCATAACTCGGGGCACCTGATTTCACGTATTACCTTCAACGTGACCATGGTCACGGGGGCGGCAACAGATGCGATCAAGGTCGTAATCCGTGAAGGCATGACGGTGATCTTCCTGTTTGCCTCGCTGTTGTACATGAACTGGCGCCTGACGCTGGTCATGGTCGCTATCCTGCCGCTGATCGCCCTCATGGTGCGCACGGCCAGCAAGAAATTCCGCAAGCAGAGCAAGAAAATCCAGCTGGCCATGGGGGACGTGACGCATGTGGCGTCCGAAACGATCCAGGGCTATCGCGTGGTGCGCAGCTTCGGCGGTGAAAAGTACGAAGAGAAACGTTTCTTCGATGCCAGCCAGGGCAACACCGACAAGCAATTGCGCATGACCCGCACCGGCGCCATCTACACGCCGTTGCTGCAACTGGTGATCTACACCGCCATGGCCGTGCTGATGTTCCTGGTGCTGTTCCTGCGGGGCGATGCGTCGGCCGGCGACATGGTGGCCTACATCACTCTGGCTGGCCTGCTGCCCAAGCCGATTCGCCAGCTGTCCGAAGTCAGCTCGACCATCCAGAAGGGCGTGGCCGGCGCTGAAAGTATCTTCGAGCAACTGGATGTCCAGCCTGAAGTCGATACCGGCACCGTCGAGCGTGATGTGGTCAGCGGTCGCCTGGATGTGCGCAACCTCAGTTTTACCTATCCTGACACCGAGCGTCAGGTGCTCAATGACATCAGTTTCTCGGTCGAGCCCGGGCAAATGGTGGCCTTGGTGGGACGTTCGGGCAGCGGCAAGTCGACCCTGGCCAACCTGATTCCGCGTTTCTATCACCACGACAAGGGCGAAATCCTGATCGATGGCGTCGAAGTGGAACAGTACAAGCTGTTGAACCTGCGTCGGCATATCGCCCAGGTGACTCAGCACGTGACCCTGTTCAGCGATACCGTGGCCAACAATATCGCCTATGGCGACCTGGCTGGCGCACCCCGTGAAGACATTGAAAAGGCGGCCAAGGATGCCTACGCGATGGACTTCATCGCTCAATTGCCTGAAGGCCTGGACACCCAGGTCGGGGAAAACGGCGTGCTGCTGTCCGGTGGCCAACGCCAGCGCCTGGCGATTGCCCGGGCACTGTTGAAGAATGCTCCGCTGCTGATCCTCGATGAGGCGACTTCGGCGCTCGATACCGAGTCCGAGCGGCATATTCAGGCAGCCCTGGACCAGGTCATGAAAGGTCGCACCACGCTGGTGATCGCTCACCGCCTGTCGACCATCGAGAAGGCCGACCTGATCCTGGTCATGGATCAGGGGAAAATCGTCGAGCGCGGCACCCATGAACAACTGCTGGCGCAAAACGGCTACTACTCGCGCCTCAACGCGATGGGCCTCGACGCCCCGGCCGAAGACATCGCCTGACCCCGAAAGGGCGAGCCTGGCTCGCCCTTTCGCACTCCCGTCGAAACCGGTCAGCCACTACCGTGACTTTGTTGATTTCGCCTAGCGGGTTTATTGCTCAAAAAATGAGCAAAAAATGTTGGCGAATCATCCGGTTGCAGCCACCGCACTAGCCGACACCAACCCTGTGTTAATATCGCGCCCCTGTTCATTCTGTATGTGGGTTGCACCATGAAGTTGTCCATGCCGCGATTCGATCAAGCCCCTGTCTTGGTGGTCGGCGATGTCATGCTCGACCGTTACTGGCATGGTGGTACCTCACGGATTTCTCCTGAGGCACCGGTGCCGGTGGTCAAGGTCGATCACATCGAAGACCGCCCGGGCGGTGCTGCCAACGTTGCCTTGAACATTGCCGCCTTGGGGGCTCCGGCTTCGCTGGTCGGTGTCACCGGCGACGATGAAGCCGCCAACAGTCTGGTCAACAGCCTCAAGGGCGCCGGCGTGCGGGCCATCTTCCAGCGCATTGCGCACCAGCCGACCATCGTCAAGCTGCGGGTCATGAGCCGTCACCAGCAATTGCTGCGTATCGACTTCGAAGAACCCTTCGCCACCGACGCGCTGGCGCTGGCCGCGCAGGTCGATGAGTTGCTCGAAGGCATCAAGGTGCTGGTGCTGTCCGACTACGGCAAAGGCGCGCTGAAAAACCATCAGGCGCTGATCCAGGCTGCCCGCGCCCGCGGCATTCCGGTGCTGGCCGATCCCAAGGGCAAGGATTTCTCGATCTACCGTGGTGCGAGCCTGATCACGCCAAACCTCAACGAGTTCGAAACCATCGTCGGTGGTTGCGCCGATGAGCACGAATTGGTGAGCAAGGGCGCGCAACTGATGCACGACCTGGACCTCGGTGCCTTGCTGGTGACCCGTGGCGAGCACGGCATGACCTTGCTGCGCCCGGATCATCCAGCGCTGCACTTGCCGGCCCGGGCCCGTGAAGTGTTTGACGTGACCGGTGCCGGCGACACAGTAATTTCCACCCTGGCGGCCGCGATTGCTGCGGGTGAGGAGTTGCCCCACGCGGTGGCCCTGGCCAACCTGGCGGCCGGTATTGTGGTCGGCAAGCTAGGTACGGCGGCCATCAGTGCGCCTGAACTGCGTCGTGCGATTCAGCGCGAGGAAGGTTCCGAGCGTGGAGTGCTGGGCCTTGAGCAGCTGTTGCTGGCGGTCGATGATGCCCGCGCGCACAACGAGCGGATCGTGTTCACCAACGGTTGCTTCGACATCCTGCACGCCGGTCATGTGACCTATCTGGAGCAGGCGCGGGCTCAGGGTGATCGCCTGATCGTGGCGATCAACGACGATGCATCGGTCAGCCGCCTGAAAGGGCCTGGCCGTCCGATCAACAGTGTCGACCGGCGCATGGCCGTACTGGCCGGCCTGGGTGCGGTGGACTGGGTGATCAGCTTCTCGGAAGGCACCCCGGAAAACCTGCTGAGCGCGGTCAAGCCGGACGTGCTGGTCAAGGGCGGCGACTACGGCATCGACCAGGTGGTCGGCGCGGACATCGTGACGGCCTATGGCGGTACCGTGAAAGTGCTGGGGCTGGTGGAAAACAGCTCGACCACCGCGATTGTCGAGAAGATCCGCAAGTCTGAATAATCTGCGGCCACCTGTGGCGAGGGGGCTTGCTGTGGCGAGGGGGCTTGCCCCCGTTGGGTTGCGAAGCGACCCTAAAACCTGCAACTGCGGGGTATCAGGTACACCGCATGCACGGGTTCTCCGACTGCTTCGCAGCCGAACGGGGGCAAGTCCCCTCGCCACAAGAATCCACGTGATCTTCCTATCGTGCCGCTTTACGCGGCACTATTTTCTTCAGCAAGAGCTTGGCCTTCCCGCGTAACCGCGCCAGGCCCGAATCCTTCCCCGGCGGGGTCAGGCCCTGCTGCCTCACCCAGTCCTTCCAGCGAATTCGCTCGTCGCGAACCAGCCAGCCTTCCTGTCGGGCAAAACTCTCGGCCAGGTACAGTCCGCGCGTGCTGGCGGGACACAGCTGATCCTTTTTCAAGGTGTAGAGCTCAGCCATCGGGTGGCCGTCCTGCAAGGGCATCAAGTACAGATCGGGGCGCTTGCGGTCGAGGCGGGCGACGAGTTGATCGCCTTCCAGTCGTTCATCGACATGGAACAGGCTCAGGGATTTGGCTTCCTTGGGAACGTCCAGGCGCAAGTCGTAGATCAGTTGCAGTGACGCCGTTGGCAAATGCACGTAAGCCCGCGGACGCTCCATCAGCATCAGGTTGGCGCAACGTACCGGTCGCGCCGAGCCAGACAGTGGCGACAAGCGAAACGGCAGGGCTTCACGGTAATGCAGGGCGGCCGAGTAGGGCGCTGGCAGCCAGGTGTCGTTGAACCGCCCACCGAGCCAGCCTTCCGGGGTTTCCAGCAGGCATTCTTCGGCTATTTCCTGGATCGCCGTGTGCAAGGGCAGATTCAGTTCATGGGCGGGCACATAACCGGAGATCAGCTTGAGCACCACATCGCCACGGTCCTGCCGGCGTTGGCGCACCAGCACCCAATAGTCGCGATTCTGCCAATGCAGGGTCAGGCGCACCGAAACCCCGAGGTTGGCCAGCTCCAGGGCAAACCGTTCGCTG
Source organism: Pseudomonas sp. BF-R-30 (assembly GCF_019956175.1). Lineage (NCBI taxonomy): Bacteria > Pseudomonadati > Pseudomonadota > Gammaproteobacteria > Pseudomonadales > Pseudomonadaceae > Pseudomonas > Pseudomonas sp. BF-R-30. The sequence continues at coordinate 141,082 of NZ_JAHBDE010000033.1, forward strand.
TCGCCGACCGTCACCGGTCGACGACGTTGCAGAGTCTGGGAAAAATTCAGCGGCCTGCCGACGCTCTGATAAGCCAGGCCTTCGGGGGTCGCTTCGACGAATAACGGCAGGGTCTTGAAGTTGCTCGGGTTCTTTCTGATGAGCGTACGCGACATGTCGGCTCCTGCTTAAGGCCGCGTGAGCGGCGTCAGTGGCTACGTAGGACCTGGGCAACGGTCGCGACATTGTGGGCGAGGTGCAGCGGATTGATGGTCCCGACAATAGCACTGGCAACACCCGGATGTTCAAACAACAACTCGAAACTGGCGCGCACCGGATCCACGCCCGGACTCAGGCAGACATGACCACTGGCGAGGGCTTTCTTGACCAGAATGGCTTTGCCGTGTGCAGCAGCATAGTCAATGACGGCCTTCTCGTTTTGTTCGTTCAGATTGTAGGTGACCATCGCGCAATCGCCTTGCTCCAGTGCCTTGAGGCCACCGTCGACGGTTTTGCCGGAAAAGCCGAAGCCGCGAATCTTGCCTTCGGCCTTGAGCGCGGCGAGGGTGTCGTAGACTTCGCAGTCATTGAGGATCGCCAGGTCGTTACCATCGGAGTGCACCAGCACCAGGTCGATGAAGTCCGTTTCCAGGCGGTGCAGGCTGCGTTCCACCGACATTCGAGTGTGTGCGGCGCTGAAATCGTGACGGGACTGGCCGTCGGCAAACTCCTCGCCGACCTTGCTGACAATCACCCAATCCTGACGCTGACCGCGCAGCAACGGGCCGAGGCGTTCTTCGCTGCGACCATAGGCCGGGGCGGTGTCGATCAGGTTGATGCCCAGGTCGCGGGCGAGTTTGAGCAGCCTGCGTGCTTCATCGTCATCGGGAATCTGAAAGCCGTTGGGGTACTTCACCCCTTGGTCGCGGCCCAGTTTCACGGTGCCCAGGCCCAGGGGTGAAACCAGCAGGCCGGTGCTGCCCAACGGGCGATGCAGGTCGTGCAGGGTCGGTTGGCTCATGGCAGCAGTTGCTCCCAGGCCGGTACGCCCATCGGCGGCTTCGGCAGTTCAGGCAGTGCTGCCGGGTGGCTTGGCTGGATACCGTCGCGGGTCAGGCTGGCGATCACCCGGTCGGCGAAGTCCGGTGCCAGGGCGAGTTTTGTCGGCCAACCCACCAGCAGTCGGCCTTCCTCGGCCACAAAGGCGTTGTCGGGACGGGTCAGGCCTGATTGCAGCGGTTCGGCGCGATCCACGCGCAAGGTGGCCCATTGCACTGTGCTCAGGTCGATCCATGGCAGCAATTGACCTAGTTCTTTCTGTGCGGTGGCGATCTGCTCGGCGGGCTCACGGGTCACGCCTTCGGATTCCGCGATATCGCCGCCCAGGTACCAGACCCATTGGCCATCTGCCGCCGGGTGCGTGGTCACGGTGATGCGCGGTTTGGTGCCACCACCCAGGCAGTGGGCGTACAGCGGTTTGAGGCTTGGCCCCTTGGCGATGATCATGTGCAACGGGCGGCGCTGCATGGCGGGCTGGCTCAGGCCCAGCGTTTCAAGCAATGCCGCGGTTCCGGCGCCGGCACTCAGGACGATGCGTTGGGCACGGATCTCGCGCTCGTCCACCTTCAGGCCGACCAGCACGCCGCCTTCGAGCAGCGGCTCGATCTTCTGCCCGGCGAGCAAGCCATCTCCGGCCAGATCGGCCAGGCGCTGGATCAGGCTTGGCACGTCGATCACCAGTTCCGCCAGGCGATAGACTTTGCCCTTGAAACGTTTGTCTTGCAGGGCTGGCGGCAATTGCTCGCCCTTGACCTGATCGACACGCCCGCGCACGGCTTTGCTGGCAAAGAAACTGGTGAGGTTGCCGGCGAGGGTGCCAGGGGACCAGAGGTAATGGGCTTCGGACAACAGGCGCACCCCGGACAGGTCCAGTTCGCCGTCGCCAGCCAAGGCTTCACGCCAGCGGCGCGGCATGTCGGCGATGGCTTCCGAGGCACCGGTCAGGGCGCCATGCAGCGCGTATTTGGCGCCCCCGTGGATGATGCCCTGGGACTTGACACTCTGCCCGCCGCCGAGGCTGGCGCTTTCCACCAGCACGGTCGAAAAACCCTGGCGACGCAGGCGCGCATTCAGCCAGAGGCCGGCGACACCAGCGCCGACAATCAGCACGTCGGTGGAAATAACGGATGGCATTCGGCGACCTCTGTGTTCAAGACGAGGGCGCAGTATACAGACTCGAAGTGGAGGGGATTTACTGGATCAAGAGGTGAGCACAAAACCTGTGGCGAGGGGGCTTGCCCCCGTTCGACTGCGTAGCAGTCGTAATACCCGACTGCACAGTGCATCTGTTAACTCCGTGCTTGCGTGTTTTAGGGCCGCTTCGCGACCCAGCGGGGGCAAGCCCCCTCGCCACAATTGATCGGATTGCCAAAGGGAGTAGTCGTTAATGCCCCGCAGTCTTGGAGAAGAGCTGGATGACCACGACACCCAGCACAATCAGCGCCATCCCCATCATCGCCGGCACGTCCAGCTTCTGCCCATAGATAAACAGGGCCGCGACGCTGACCATCACGATTCCCATGCCGGCCCACACGGCGTACGCCACGCCCACCGGAACGCTGCGCACCACCAGGGTCAGCATCCAGAAGGCGATCCCGTACCCGACGATGACCAGCACCAGTGGCAGCGGGGTGCTGAAGCCTTTGACCGCTTTCATCGAAACAGTGGCAATCACTTCGGCGCAGATGGCAATGGCCAGGTAGTAGTAAGCGGTCATGGGTCAATCCTCGTGTGAAGTGTTGCTCTCTGAGGTCGGCATTCTAGAGATTCGCCAGATGCGGTAAAGTCATTACCTATCTGTTTGAGAGATGGGTTGAGCCATGAGCATGCAATGGAATCTGGAGCAGCTGCGGTTGTTTGTGAGCGTAGCGGAGCAGCGTTCGTTTTCTGCTGTGGCGCGCGATCAGCGCAAGGCGCAGTCGGCAGTCAGCAGTTCGATAGCGTTGCTGGAAGAAGACCTGGGCGTCAGCCTGTTCGACCGCAGCAGCGGCCGTCAGCCGAAACTCACTGAAGCCGGCACGGCTTTGCTGGACGAAGCGCGGGAAGTGTTGCGCCAGTGCGAACGGCTCAATGGCCGGGCGCTGGCGATGATGCGCGGGCAGGAAGCTCGACTGCGTGTGGCGCAGGATGAGGCGATGCCTTATCAGCCGATCATCGAAAGCTTCGAAGCCCTGGCGGAAAAATTCCCCAGCCTTGAAGTGCAACTGACCAGCGCCGCCCAAGGCGATGTCGCGCGCAAGCTGGTGGAGCGGCGCGCCGATCTGGGGCTGCTGTTCTTTCACGATCAGATTCCCGAGGCTCTTGAGCGGCGGGTGCTGGGCAGCGTGGAAATGGTCACGGTGTGCGGCAAGGATCATCCGTTGGCGCGCAAGGGCACAGTGGACGGCCAGCAACTGGCGCAACATCGGCAGTTGCTGATGTCCACAGAGTCGAGCATTTATCCCGGCAGTGATCCGGCCAGCCCGCAGGTCTGGCGCGCCGACAGCTTTTATGTGATGGCCGAATGGCTGGTGCGCGGCCTCGGCTGGGCCTGGTTGCCACGCCACGTGGTGCAGTACCCGACCTATCAGAACCAGATGGTCGAATTGGTCAGCGAATGGACCCCGCCGGCCTTGGTGGTGGAACTGGTATGGCGCCGGGATGAACCGCTCGGTCCGGCCGCGCGCTGGCTCGCCGAACGTTTTGCCGTGCACTTGCAGACGATAGGCGAAAAAAGCCGATAAACTCCGCCGCCATGAATAGAACTCTCTACACCGCGCTGTTTTATCTGGGGCTGCCTTTGGTAGCGATTCGGCTTTGGCTGCGCGCGCGCAAGGCGCCGGCGTATGCCAGGCGCATCGGCGAGCGCTTTTCCTACGGGATGCCGACGATGAAACCGGGCGGCATCTGGGTGCACGCCGTGTCGGTGGGCGAAAGCATTGCGGCCGCACCGATGATTCGCGCCTTGCTGGCGCGTTATCCGAATCTGCCGATCACCGTGACCTGCATGACCCCGACCGGTTCGGAACGCATCCATGCACTGTTCGCCAATGAGCCGCGCATCCAGCACTGCTATCTGCCCTATGACCTGCCTTGCGCTGCCCGGCGCTTCCTTGATCGGGTCCAGCCGAAACTGGCGGTGATCATGGAAACCGAGCTGTGGCCCAACCACATCCATCAATGTGCCAAACGCGGGATCCCCGTGGCGTTGGCCAATGCGCGGCTGTCCGAGCGTTCGGCCAGAGGTTACGGCCGGTTCCCCAGGCTGACCCAGCCGATGCTGGCCGAGATGAGTCTGTTCGCGGTGCAGACCGAAGCCGAGGCCCAGCGCTTGCGCGACCTGGGCGCGCGGACGGAAACCGTCGAAGTGACCGGTTCGATCAAGTTCGACCTGACCATCGACCCGCAACTGCTGGAGCGCGCCGTTGAGCTGCGCGGGCAATGGCAGGCGCTGGAACGACCGGTGTGGATCGCGGCCAGTACCCATGACGGCGAAGACGAGGTGGTGCTGGCGGCCCACCGTCAGTTGTTGGCCAGTCACCCCGATGCCCTGCTGATTTTGGTGCCGCGTCATCCTGAGCGCTTCAATTCGGTGTTCGGGTTGTGCCAGCAACAAGGGTTTGCCACGGTCCGGCGCTCCAGCGGCGAAGCGGTCAGTGCGAATACTTCAGTGCTGCTGGGCGACACCATGGGCGAGTTGCTGTTTCTCTACGCCCTGGCGGACAGCGCATTTGTCGGTGGCAGCCTGGTGCCGAATGGCGGGCATAACCTGCTGGAGCCGGCGGCCCTGGCTAAACCGGTGTTGAGCGGTCCGCATCTTTTCAACTTCCTCGAAATCGCCGCGCAGTTGCGCAGTGCCGGGGCGTTGCAGGAAGTGGAAGATGCCGAAGGGCTGGCGGTGGCGGTGCAGCGACTGTTCGAACTGCCGCGAGATGCGCAGCGCATGGCTGAGGCCGGGTTGACGGTGATGCGCACCAATCAGGGGGCGTTGCAGCGGTTGCTGGATGGGTTGGGGCGGTTGATCGAGCGTTAGACCGAGTTGTATTCATTCGCGAGCAAGCCCGCTCCCACATTGGATCTTCTGTGAACACAGGTTTTGTGTACGACAGCAGCTCAATGTGGGAGCGGGCTTGCTCGCGAAGCTTTTGCTTTTACTGATCAGGCCGCGCTTTCAACTGCTCCTCTGCCGCCTTGGCCAGATCCGGCGGCAGGAAGTCCTTGTCCGGGTTGTAGTTCGGGTTGAGCCAGCGTGCCAGGACTTGCAGGTCCCCCGGATTCAACGTGCCGGCCTGTTGCTTCAAGCGCAGGTTGTCGAGGATGTAGTCGTAGCGGGTGTTGTTGTAGTCGCGAACCGAGGTGTAGAGCGAGCGCTGCGCATCCAGCACGTCGACGATGTTTCGCGTACCCACCTGATAGCCGATTTCAGTCGCTTCCACCGCGCTCTGGTTGGAGATGATCGATTGCTTGCGCGCCTGTACCTGCTCGACATCGGTGTTCACCGCGCGGTGCAGGTCGCGGGTGTTTTCCACGATGCTGCGGCGCAGGGATTCGCGTTGCTGTTCGGTCTGGTCCAGTTGTGCATAGGACTGACGCACCTGGGAGTTGATCAGGCCACCGCTGTAGATCGGGATGTTCAGTTGCAGGCCCACGGTCGTTTGCTCGACGTTGCCGCCGTAGGGTTGGCCCAAGGGAACCGGATTGCTGAAGCCCAGCGCATCGTTGTCGCCTTTCTCGTACTTGGCGACCGCGTCAAGCGTTGGCAAGTGCCCGGACCTGCGCTGCTTGACGGTTTGCTCGGCGGCGCTGACGGCATAGTTGCTGGCCAACAGATTGAGGTTCTGCCTGCCCGCGGTTTCGACCCAGGCCTTGGCGTCGTTCGGTACTGGCGGCAGGATCGGCAAGTCATGCCTGATGCCCCAGATCGAGTTGTACTGACGGTTGGTCAGGGTAATCAATGCTTCAAAGGCGTCGTCCACCTGGCGCTGCGCAACGATGCGGTTGGCGCGAGCGGTGTCGTAGCTGGCCTGTGAGTTCAATACGTCGGTCTTGTCCGAGAGGCCGACATCGAAACGCTCATTGGATTGATCGAGCTGGCGTTTGAACGCCGCTTCTTCGGCCTTGGTCGAAGCCAGGTTGTCCTGGCTGCGCAGCACGTTGAAATAGCTGTCAGCGGTTTGCAGGATCAGGTTTTGCTCGGTCGCCGAGAGTTGCAGGGCGGCCTGTTCGTTGACTTCCTTGGCGGCCTGGAACTGGAACCAGCGATCGGCGCGGAACAGCGGCTGCGCCAGGGTGGCCTGGTAGGAATGAGCATCGCGGTTGGTCGTGCCCGAAGGTTGATCGAGCGACGTACGCACCTCGGAAACATTGGCGCCGCCCGAGAGGTTCGGCAGCAGCCCGGCGCGGGCCTGGGGCACGACTTCTTTCTGCGCGCCATATTGGGCGATGGCAGCCGCCAGGTCGGCGTTGTTGTTGACGGCTTCTTGATACACGCTGACCAGGTCCGTCTTGGCCGATAAGGGCACATCTGCTGCCCAGGCCATTCCGTTGGACGCACAAGACACGGCGAGGGCCAGTGAGAGTTTGCGCAGCATAGACGATCCCTAGAATTGATATTACAGAGGTAATTTGAGCGCCAAGGCTAAGGCCCTGCTTTGACAGCGTCAATGCGCGGCTCAGCGTAGCGAGTGTAGTTGTGCATTCGGACGGCAACAATCCTGATACTGCGTGTAATTACGCCATTCATCATGGTGTTTGCCGTGGGGTTGGCGTTCTTTGCCAGTTGTGTCTAGACTGGCCGGGTTCTTGTCGGGGTGCCTTGCTTTGAGGCTGAGATCGAATAATTTCGGATCCCGTTGAACCTGATCAGGTTAGCGCCTGCGTAGGGAACAAGATTTCTCGTCACCCGGCGAGTCCTCTTGTGCTTCGTCCGGGATGTTGTTCGACAATCGAACACCCCTCGAGCACTGAGCACAGCACAGCTGGTTTTCCCAGCGCCCGTGCGTCCATTCGTTTACAGGTTCGCTCCGACAAAAATCCACTGCCTGGATGTGTGTCTGGAGAGCCCGTGATGACTACAAAAGCAAAAATCGCCACCAACCTGAGTGATTCGGCCAAGGTCGATCAGCAATCGGTTCAGCCGTTTACCCGCTCGCAAAAAATCTATGTTCAGGGCACTCGCCCGGACATCCTCGTGCCGATGCGCGAAATCAGCCTGGACGTGACGCCGACCGACTTCGGTGGCGAGGTCAACGCACCGGTGGTGGTGTATGACACCTCGGGCCCGTACACCGACCCCAATGTGATCATCGATGTGCGCAAAGGCCTGGCCGATGTGCGTTCGCCGTGGATCGAATCCCGTGGCGACACCGAGCGCCTGAGCGGCCTGAGTTCGAATTTTGGCCAGGAGCGACTTGCCGATCCGGAGCTGACCAAGCTGCGCTTCGCCCACGTCAACAACCCGCGCCGCGCCAAGCCTGGCGCCAACGTCAGCCAGATGCACTACGCGCGCAAAGGCATCATCACCGCCGAGATGGAATACGTCGCCATCCGCGAAAACATGAAGCTGGAAGTGGCCCGCGCCGCCGGCCTGCTGGACCAGCAACACGCCGGCCACAGCTTCGGCGCCAGTGTGCCGAAAATCATCACCCCGGAATTCGTCCGTGACGAAATCGCCCGTGGCCGCGCGATCATTCCGGCCAACATCAACCACACCGAACTGGAACCGATGATCATCGGCCGTAACTTCCTGGTGAAGATCAACGGCAACATCGGCAACAGTGCACTGGGTTCGTCCATCGAAGAAGAAGTGGCGAAACTGACCTGGGGCATTCGCTGGGGTTCGGACACGGTCATGGACCTGTCCACGGGCAAGCACATCCACGAAACCCGCGAGTGGATCATCCGTAACTCGCCGGTGCCGATCGGTACGGTGCCGATCTACCAGGCCCTGGAAAAAGTCGGCGGTGTGGCCGAAGACCTGACCTGGGAGCTGTTCCGCGACACGCTGATCGAGCAGGCCGAGCAGGGCGTCGACTACTTCACCATCCACGCCGGCGTGCTATTGCGCTACGTGCCGATGACCGCCAAGCGCGTGACCGGCATCGTCTCCCGTGGCGGTTCGATCATGGCCAAGTGGTGCCTGGCGCACCACAAAGAGAACTTCCTCTACACCCATTTCGAAGACATCTGCGAAATCATGAAGGCCTACGACGTCAGCTTCTCGCTGGGCGATGGCCTGCGTCCGGGCTCGATTGCCGACGCTAACGACGAAGCGCAGTTCGGCGAACTGGAGACCCTCGGCGAGCTGACCAAGATTGCCTGGAAACACGACGTGCAGTGCATGATCGAAGGCCCGGGCCACGTGCCGATGCAGTTGATCAAAGAGAACATGGACAAGCAGCTCGAATGCTGCGACGAGGCGCCGTTCTACACCCTTGGCCCGCTGACTACCGACATCGCGCCAGGCTACGACCACATCACCTCCGGTATCGGTGCGGCGATGATCGGCTGGTTTGGTTGCGCGATGCTCTGCTACGTGACGCCGAAGGAGCACCTGGGCCTGCCGAACAAGGATGACGTGAAGACCGGGATCATCACCTACAAGATCGCCGCGCATGCCGCCGATCTGGCGAAGGGGCATCCGGGCGCACAGATCCGCGACAATGCCTTGAGCAAGGCGCGTTTTGAATTCCGTTGGGAAGACCAGTTCAACCTGGGGCTCGATCCGGACACCGCGCGTTCGTATCACGATGAAACCCTGCCGAAGGATTCGGCCAAGGTGGCGCACTTCTGCTCCATGTGCGGGCCAAAATTCTGCTCGATGAAGATCACCCAGGAAGTCCGCGAGTATGCGGCCAACCAGCGGATCGAAGCGGTCGACGTGGACGTCGCCCAAGGCATGGCCGAACAGGCCGAGCGCTTCAAGCAGGAAGGCAGTCAGCTGTATCAGAAAGTTTGATCTGGTCCTGGATTGGCGGTGCCTGTGGCGCCGCCTTCGCGAGCAAGCCCGCTCCCACATTCGACCTGTGTACGCAGGACCAATGTGGGAGCGGGCTTGCTCGCGAAAGCGCCAGATCAGACAGCGAAACTCTCAATGACAAAACATATTCCTCTGAGATAACACCCTTGAGCATTCAACCCAGCACTTACTCCCCCGATATCGCGGTGCCGACCGACAAGCGTGTATTCGGCGGCCGCGATCTGTTTTCCCTGTGGTTCTCCCTCGGTATCGGCCTGATGGTCCTGCAGACTGGTGCATTGCTCGCGCCGGGCCTTGGCCTGTCCGGTTCGTTGCTGGCAATTTTTCTTGGCACCCTGGTCGGCGTTCTGCTGCTGGCGGCGGTCGGCGTGATCGGTAGCGACACCGGCCTGTCGTCGATGGCCGCACTCAAACTCAGCCTCGGCGCCAAAGGCGCAAGCCTGCCGGCGGTACTGAACCTGCTGCAATTGATCGGCTGGGGTTCGTTCGAAATCATCGTCATGCGCGATGCTGCCAGCCTGCTGGGCGCGAAGGCCTTCAACGAAGGTAGCCTGCTGTCCAATCCCGTGCTGTGGACGCTGTTCTTCGGCGCACTGGCGACCTTGCTCGCGGTCAGCGGTCCGCTGACTTTCGTGCGCCAGATCCTGCGCAAATGGGGCATCTGGCTGCTGCTGGCCGCGTGTGTCTGGCTGACCTGGAACCTGTTCGCCAAGGCTGACCTGGCCGCATTGTGGGCCCAGGCCGGTGACGGTTCGATGCCGTTCGCCGTGGGTTTCGACATCGCCATTGCCATGCCGCTCTCGTGGTTGCCGCTGATCGCCGACTACTCGCGCTTCGGCAAACGGGCGAAAAACGTCTTCGGCGGCACCGCCATCGGTTTCTTCATCGGCAATTTTTGGCTGATGAGCCTGGGCGTGGCCTACACCCTGGCGTTCGCGCCGAGCGGTGAAGTCAATGCCTTGCTGCTGGCGCTGGCCGGCGCCGGCCTGGGGATTCCGCTGTTGTTGATTCTGCTGGATGAATCGGAAAACGCCTTTGCCGATATTCACTCGGCGGCGGTGTCCAGCGGGATTCTGTTGCGCGCCAAAGTCGAGCACCTGGCGTTGGCCATCGGCGTTATCTGCACGCTGATTGCCCTGCTGGCGCCGTTGGCCCAGTACCAGAACTTCCTGCTGCTGATCGGTTCGGTGTTTGCGCCGTTGTTCGGCGTAGTGCTGGTGGATCACTTCATCCTGCGCAAACGCAGTGGCCAGGTGGCGTCAGCCGCGTTGCGCTGGCCGGCGCTGCTCGCCTGGCTGGGCGGGGTCAGCACCTATCACTTGCTGGCCAACCTGTATCCGGATGTCGGCGCAACCCTGCCGGCACTGGTAGTGGCAGGGTTGCTCCAGCTAGTGCTGGGTCGGGCCTTCAGTTACGGCCGGGAAACAGCTCGGGCTTGATGATGCCGTTCAGGCGAGGGTAGGGGATCTTCAGTTCGACATGGCCCAGCGCGTAAGGCGCGATGGTGCTGGTTTCGTATTTGAGGATTACCCCGCCGTAGGTCAGCGCCACGTTCCGGGTTTTCTGGAACGGCCAGCTCTTCACGAACTCCGGTTCCTGATCGAGCTTGGTGCTGATCAACCAGCTGTTGTGTGCCACTTGCGCGGCTTTCCAGAACGCGTCTTCCTGCCCAGGCACCAGCATGTCCGACAGCGTCAGCACTTTATGCTGTTGGCGTGAATAGTTGATGAACCCTCGACCTGGGGTGCCATGGGCACCGCCGGTGTCCAGGTAGCTGGACAATTCGACGATCACCAAGCCGTCATGCTGCTCACGTACCTTTGCCTGCAGATAGCTGCTGAAGCGCGGTCCGGCGGTGCGCAAAAACTCTTCGCGATAGGCCGCCAGGGTCGGGGCGATCGGCGCGTCGGGCGAGGTGCGGGTCATTTGCAGCAGGCGCTTTTCGATGATGCCGTCCAGTGCAGGCTCGTCCGGGAAGTGCAGGGTGTCGATGTTGACCAGCGGGCAATCCGGGTTGCTGCAACCGGGCTTGAGTTGCTCGGAGGCGTCGCGGGTGGTTTCCAGCGGCGTCCGGTAGTTGGGCTGGAACAGGCTCGCGCAAGCGCCCAGGGTCAGGGCGATAGCGGCCACGGAGGCGATTTTGAAAAGCGACATGAGCGTCCTTTCTGAAACAGGGAAGGCAAAAAGTTACCGGCTTCGACTCTCAACAAAGCAGTCAGTTCGCCACTAAGCTAATTAGAGTGGGTTTCGCCCTCACCGTCCATCCCGCTGACGGGAAAGGGGCTGCATCAAACGTCACGGGCGCGTTAGGATGGCGCGAAGTCGAGGCCCAGGAAAAAAGCAGCCTCGAACAGGATTTGCAGTAAAAGAGGATAGTCATGACGGATTTTGCCAACGCCATTCCGACCGCCGTTGATATCGTGCGGCGCGAAAAGTGCTACGAGGGCTTCTACAAACTCGAACGCGTGCACTTGCGCCACGAATTGTTCGCCGGGGGCATGAGTCGCGAGATCAATCGTGAAGTGTTCGTTCGCCATGACGCGGTATGCATGCTGCCTTACGATCCACAACGCGATGAAGTGGTGCTGATCGAGCAGTTTCGCGTCGGCGCCATGGGCAAGACCGACAACCCGTGGCTGATCGAACTGGTCGCTGGTCTGATCGACAAGGATGAAGTGCCGGAAGCAGTTGCTCACCGCGAAGCGCAGGAGGAAGCTGGGCTTGAAATCGGGGCGCTCTGGCCGATGACCAAATACTTTCCATCGCCGGGCGGCAGCAACGAATTCGTGCATCTGTACCTGGGGCGTTGCGACACTACCGGGGTTGGCGGCCTGCATGGGCTGGAGGAAGAGGCAGAAGACATCCGCGTCACGGTCTGGGCTTTCGACGATGCCCTGCAAGCCGTGCGCGACGGGCGTATTGCCAACGCGGCGAGCATCATTGCCTTGCAATGGCTGGCTTTGAACCGCGTTGAAGTGAGGGGGTTATGGTCGTAAACAAGCTGCGCGATCGCTATCGGGTGGACCTGGTGGGGCTGCAAGCGTCCTGCGAGGCGAACTACGCGCGCTTGATGCGACTGCTGCCGGACATGCGCAGCGAGCCCGCCGCGCGGCGCATCGCCGTGACCCATGGCGACCAGATGCTCGGTGTGCTGGCCCTGGAAGTCCTGCTGACCTGCCCCTACACCACGACCCTGCAAGTGCGTCAGGAACACAGCCTGCCCTGGCTGCCGGTGCCGCAACTGGAAGTGCAGGTCTATCACGACGCGCGCATGGCCGAAGTGGTCAGCGCCGAACATGCACGACGCTTTCGCGGCATCTATCCTTACCCGAACGCCTCGATGCACCAGCCGGACGAAAAGGCCCAGCTGAACATGTTTCTGGGCGAGTGGCTGAGCCATTGCCTGGCGCTGGGGCATGAGTACGAAGTTGTCCGTTAAACGAGCAACGCAGTTGTGAACTGTGTCAGGTTCAACAGTTTCCCCTTTCGGTCATCCCCCAGCATAATTGCGGCACTTACCCATCCCCGTGATCACGCCCTGGGAGAACGCCTTGCCGAGCGTATCCACATTGACCACCGCCGATCCGGCGTTGCTGGTGCAACTCTCCGACAGTCACCTGTTTGCCGAAGCGGACCGCGCGTTGCTGGGCATGAACACCCGCGACAGCCTGCAAAAGGTCATCGAACTGGTGCGCGCGCAACAGCCGCGGATTGACTTGATCCTGGCCACGGGTGATCTGTCCCAGGACGGGACGCTGGAGTCCTACCAACAGTTTCGCGACATGACGCGTCAGCTCGATGCGCCGGCGCGCTGGATTCCCGGCAATCACGATGAGCCGCAGATCATGGCCGAGGCGGCGGTGCAGAGCGCTTTGCTCGAACCGGTGGTGGATATCGGCAACTGGCGGGTCACGTTGCTCGATTCGGCGGTGCCAGGCTCGGTGCCGGGTTATTTGCAGGATGAACAGCTGCAGTTGCTCGCCCGCTCGTTGAGCGAAGCGCCGGAGCGCCATCATCTGGTGTGCTTCCACCATCACCCGGTGTCCATCGGTTGTGCATGGATGGAACCGATCGGCTTGCGCAATCCCGAGGCGCTGTTCGCCGTGCTGGATCGCTTCGAGCAGGTACGTGCGGTGTTGTGGGGGCATGTGCACCAGGAAATCGACCGGATGCGCAACGGCGTACGTTTGATCGCCTCGCCCTCTACCTGCATCCAGTTCGAGCCGGGCAGCGAAGATTTCAAGGTCGGGGAACAGGCGCCGGGCTATCGCTGGTTGCGACTGCTGCCCGACGGGCGGCTGGAAACCGGGGTGGAGCGGGTTACCGGGTTTGATTTCACTGTGGATTACGGTTCCAACGGCTACTGATTTTTTCATTTTTTCTGGAAAACCTAGTCGCGCCCTTCGCGAGCAAGCCCGCTCCCACAGGGGGAGCTTGTGACCGACGCAGGTCCAGTGTGGGAGCGGGCTTGCTCGCGAAGGCGTCTACACAGACACCGTGGATTCTGTGGATATCCCCGATTCCCCGAGTCCCTGTAAACTCCGCCTCTTTAGCCGACGCACAGGGAGCTCAAATGTCCGGTTCGATCCTTTATATCCACGGCTTCAACAGCTCGCCGTTGTCGAAGAAGGCCTGTCAGTTGGTCGAGGTGATGGAGCGTCTGGGCCTGAGCGAACACCTGCGCGTTCCGGCATTGCACCATCACCCGCGCCAGGCTATCGAGCAGCTGGAGCAGGCGATTGCCGAGCTGGGGCGGCCACTGCTGGTCGGCAGCTCTCTCGGCGGCTACTATGCCACTCACTTGGCCGAGCGCCATGGCTTGAAAGCCCTGTTGATCAACCCTGCCGTCAGCCCGCACCGGATGTTCGACGGCTATCTGGGGACGCAGAAAAACCTGTATACCGAAGAGACCTGGGAAATGACCCACGACCACGTGGTGGCCCTGGCCGAACTGGAAGTGCCGGCGCCCCAGGATCCACAGCGTTATCAGGTATGGTTGCAGACGGCTGACGAAACGCTGGACTATCGCCTCGCCCAGCAGTATTACCGGGCATGCGCCTTGCGTATCCAGGCCGGCGGCGACCACAGTTTCCAGGGTTTTGCCGGGCAATTGCCGGCCATGTTGAGTTTTGCCGGCATTGGCGCCGATTTGTATCAGGCAATCGATTTCACTGCACTGTGAGCGATAGCCCCATGAATTCTTTTTTCACCGAACACTGACGACGAGACCCCATGGCCACTCCCAGCGCTAGCTCTTATAACGCAGACGCCATCGAAGTCCTCTCGGGCCTCGACCCGGTGCGCAAACGCCCCGGCATGTACACCGACACCAGTCGGCCGAACCACCTTGCCCAGGAAGTCATCGACAACAGTGTCGACGAAGCCTTGGCCGGGCATGCCACATCGGTGCAGGTGATCCTGCATGCCGACCATTCCCTGGAGGTCAGCGATGACGGCCGAGGCATGCCGGTGGACATTCACCCCGAGGAAGGTGTTTCGGGCGTCGAGTTGATCCTCACCAAGCTGCATGCCGGTGGCAAGTTTTCCAACAAGAACTACCAGTTCTCCGGCGGCTTGCACGGGGTGGGTATTTCCGTGGTCAACGCCTTGTCCACCGAAGTGCGGGTGCGTGTAAAACGTGACGGCAACGAATACCAGATGACCTTCAAGGATGGCTACAAGGCCACCGAGCTTGAAGTCGTCGGTACTGTCGGCAAGCGCAATACCGGGACCAGCGTGTTCTTTGCGCCGGACCCGAAATACTTCGACTCACCAAAATTCTCCATCAGCCGCCTCAAGCACGTGCTCAAGGCCAAGGCCGTTCTGTGCCCGGGCTTGCTGGTCAGTTTTGAAGACAAGGCCACCGGCGAGAAAGTCGAATGGCATTACGAAGACGGCCTGCGTTCCTATCTGGTGGATGCGGTCAGCGAATTCGAGCGCCTGCCGAACGAACCGTTCTGCGGCGCTTTTGCCGGTAACAAGGAAGCCGTGGATTGGGCGCTGCTGTGGCTGCCGGAAGGCGGCGATGCGGTGCAGGAAAGCTACGTCAACCTGATCCCGACGGCCCAGGGCGGTACCCATGTCAACGGTCTGCGTCAGGGCCTGCTCGACGCCATGCGCGAGTTCTGCGAATTCCGCAGCCTGCTGCCGCGTGGTGTGAAGCTGGCACCGGAAGACGTCTGGGAACGCATCGCCTTTGTTCTGTCGATGAAGATGCAGGAACCGCAATTCTCCGGGCAGACCAAGGAGCGCCTGTCGTCCCGTGAAGCGGCGGCGTTCGTCTCCGGTGTGGTCAAGGATGCGTTCAGCCTGTGGCTCAATGCCAACCCGGAAACCGGCATGTTGCTGGCGGAACTGGCGATCAACAACGCCGGCCGTCGCCTCAAGGCCAGCAAGAAGGTCGAGCGCAAACGCGTTACCCAAGGCCCGGCGCTGCCGGGCAAACTGGCCGACTGTGCCGGACAGGACCCGATGCGTTCCGAGCTGTTCCTGGTCGAAGGTGATTCCGCCGGCGGTTCGGCCAAGCAGGCGCGGGACAAGGAGTTCCAGGCGATCCTGCCGTTGCGCGGCAAGATCCTCAATACCTGGGAAGTCGACGGCAGCGAAGTGCTGGCCAGCCAGGAAGTGCACAACATCGCCGTGGCCATCGGTGTCGATCCGGGCGCGGCGGACATGAGCCAGCTGCGCTACGGCAAGATTTGCATCCTCGCCGACGCCGACTCCGACGGTCTGCACATCGCGACCTTGCTGTGCGCCTTGTTCGTCCAGCATTTCCGCCCGTTGGTCGATGCCGGTCACGTTTACGTCGCGATGCCGCCGTTGTACCGCATCGACCTGGGCAAAGAGATCTACTACGCCCTCGATGAAGCCGAGCGCGACGGGATTCTCGATCGCCTGGTGGCCGAGAAGAAGCGCGGCAAGCCGCAGGTCACCCGATTCAAGGGTCTGGGCGAAATGAACCCGCCGCAGTTGCGCGAGACCACCATGGACCCGAACACCCGGCGTCTGGTGCAGTTGACCCTGGAAGATTTCGAGGCTACCTCGGAGATGATGGACATGCTGCTGGCGAAGAAGCGTGCCGGTGACCGCAAGACCTGGCTGGAGTCCAAGGGCAACCTGGCCGAGGTGCTGGGCTGATGCGCTTGGGCTTTGCCCTGGCGTGTGCGTTGCTGCTGACCTCAATGACGGTGTCTGGCGAACCGACACCGCAACTGCGTCTGTTGTCCGAGCATGCCGTCGATGGCATGCGCGGCGGCAACCTGTCCGGGTTGGCCCAGTGCGGCAAGGAGCTGTGGACGGTCTCCGACCGTGACGATGATCAGATCTATCGTCTCGATACCCGGGCCAACGTCTGGCGCGCACAGGCCGTGGGCATCGGCGTACCTGAAGTACCTGACAGCGGGTTGCCCTGGGGATTGCGTTCGCGGACCTGGGCCGCTTCGTTCGTGCGTGGCGGCAATCTGGATTTCGAAGGCATCACCTGTGACCGCGCCGGCAATCGTTACGTGGTCAGCGAATCCCATGCAGCGGTGTTGCAAATACCGCCAACCGGGCCGACTTCCTGGCTGAAGATTTCGCCGCTCATGGCGCGCGAAGCCCGGGCCAGAGGCATGTTGTTGCGCTTCAATGCACTGTTCGAAGGCTTGGCAATCAATCCTGAAGGTGACCAGTTGTGGTTGGCTGCCGAGCGCGAGAACCGCGGGTTGCTGCTGATCAAGCGCAAGCAATCGGTGTGGGACTGCGATGGTGGATGCGTGCTGCTGAGTGAAGCCGGGAATGAAATGCAACCCGCACAGTTTCCCCACGCCAGAGCGATGCCTCGGGATTTTGCCGATCTGTCATTGTTCAACGGCAAGCTGTTTACCCTGGAGCGCAATGCGTTCGAGGTCTGCCGCCGAGATGCGCTGACCGCCAAGGTCGAGCGTTGCTGGTCGTTTGCCGAAGAGGCATTGCAGGAAAATCGGCGTTATCCACAGGATTATGGCCTCGCGGAAGCGCTGGTAGTGGACGCTGACGGTGCCTGGATCGGTATCGACAACAACAACGGTGCTCGCGCCGATGGCGAAGTCCGTCCGGTAGTCTGGCGTTTTGCTGCACCGGAAGGTGGCTGGAGTGCCAAGTCATGAGACAACGAAGCCCGGGGCAGCGCATCGGCCGGGTGTTTATGGTACTGGCCTGGTGTGCCGCGTTGTTTCTGGCCACGCGTTTTTTCGGCCAGTGGGAAGCGCGTCAGCAAAATCCGAACGTGGTGGTCAGCTCGGAGCAGGGCGAGGGTTTCATTGAGGTGAAACTGGTGAGCAATGCGCAGGGGCATTTTGTCGCCAGCGGTCAGATCAACGGCCATCCGGTGGACTTCATGCTCGATACCGGGGCGACAGATGTGTCGATTCCGGCGGACCTGGCCAAGCGTTTGAAGCTGGAAGAAGGATTCGGCGTGACCCTGAGCACGGCCAATGGCCTGAGCCAGGGCTATCGCACCCGTATCGAGCGGCTGCAGCTGGGCGACATCGTGCTGCGGGATGTACGCGCACTGGTGGCCCCGGGGCTGCATGGCGATCAAGTGTTGCTCGGCATGAGCGCACTGAACAAACTTGAATTTACCCAGCGCGGTGGCACCATGCTGCTGCGCCAGACAACGAACCGATGAGGCCCGCATGAGCGACTCCCTTGATCTCAGCCTGGACGGTGTAGAACGCCGGTCACTGGCTGACTTCACCGAAAATGCCTACCTCAACTACTCCATGTACGTGATCATGGACCGTGCCCTGCCGCATATCGGCGACGGCCTGAAACCGGTACAGCGGCGTATCGTCTACGCCATGAGCGAGCTGGGGCTGGACGCTGATTCCAAGCACAAGAAGTCGGCACGTACTGTCGGTGACGTGCTCGGTAAATTCCACCCCCACGGCGACTCGGCCTGCTACGAAGCCATGGTGCTGATGGCCCAGCCGTTCAGCTATCGCTATACGCTGGTCGACGGCCAGGGCAACTGGGGTGCGCCGGATGATCCCAAGTCCTTCGCCGCCATGCGCTACACCGAAGCGCGGCTGTCGCGTTATTCCGAAGTGCTGCTCAGCGAACTGGGCCAGGGCACGGCGGATTGGGGCCCGAACTTCGACGGTACGCTGGACGAGCCGCTGGTGTTGCCGGCCCGCCTGCCGAACATCCTGCTCAACGGCACCACCGGTATCGCCGTGGGCATGGCCACCGACGTGCCGCCGCACAACCTGCGGGAAGTCGCCACGGCGTGCGTGCGTTTGCTCGATGAGCCCAAGGCCACGGTCGAACAGCTCTGTGAACACATCCAGGGCCCGGACTACCCGACCGAAGCGGAAATCATCACCCCGCGCGCCGACCTGCTGAAAATCTACGAAACCGGTCGCGGTTCTGTGCGCATGCGCGCCGTGTATCACATCGAAGACGGCGACATCATCGTCACCGCGCTGCCGCATCAGGTCTCGGGCGCCAAGGTGCTGGAGCAGATCGCCGCGATGATGCAGGCCAAGCCGTCCAAGGCGCCGCAAATTGCCGACCTGCGTGACGAATCCGACCACGAAAACCCGTGCCGGATCGTGATCATTCCGGGCGCACGGAAAAACTTCGACCACGATGCGCTGATGCAGCACCTGTTCGCCAGCACCGAGCTGGAGTCGAGCTACCGGGTCAACATCAACATCATCGGCCTGGACGGCAAGCCGCAGCTGAAAAACCTGCGGGCGCTGCTGGTCGAGTGGCTGGAGTTCCGGGTGCAGACCGTGCGTCGTCGCCTGCAATTCCGCCTCGACAAGGTCGAGCGTCGCCTGCATCTGTTGGACGGTTTGCTGATTGCCTACCTCAACCTGGATGAAGTGATCCACATCATCCGCACCGAGGAGCAGCCACGGGCCAGGCTGATCGAACGCTTCGCCCTGAGCGAAATCCAGGCCGACTACATCCTCGACACCCGTCTGCGTCAGTTGGCGCGGCTGGAAGAGATGAAGCTGCGTGCCGAGCAGGATGAACTGCTCAAGGAACAAGCCAAGCTGCAAGCCCTGCTCAGCAGCGAAGCCAAGTTGAAAAAACTGGTGCGCAGCGAACTGATCAAGGACGCTGAAACCTACGGTGATGACCGCCGGTCGCCTATTGTCGAGCGCGCCGAAGCCAAGGCCCTGACCGAGCACGACCTGCTGCCGAACGAGAAAGTGACGGTCGTGTTGTCGGAAAAAGGCTGGATTCGCTCCGCCAAAGGCCACGAAATCGACGCCACCGGGCTTTCCTACAAGGCCGGGGACGGCTTCAAGGCACTGGCAGCCGGGCGCTCCAACCAGTTTGCCGTGTTTATCGACTCCACGGGCCGCAGTTATTCGGTGGCCGCCCACACCTTGCCGTCGGCCCGTGGCCAGGGCGAGCCGCTGACCGGTCGCCTGACGCCGCCGCCAGGGGCGAGTTTCGAGTGCGTGCTGATGCCGGAAGACGATGCGCTGTACGTGATCGCCTCCGACGCCGGCTACGGCTTCGTGGTCAAGGGTGAAGACCTGCAGGCCAAGAACAAGGCGGGCAAGGCCCTGTTGAGCCTGCCGAACAACGCCAAGGTCATGCTGCCGCGTCCTGTGGCCGATCGTGAGCAGAACTGGCTGGCATCGGTGACGACCGAAGGTCGCCTGCTGATCTTCAAAATCAGCGACCTGCCACAATTAGGTAAAGGCAAAGGCAACAAGATCATCGGGATTCCCGGTGAGCGAGTGGCCAGTCGTGAAGAGTATGTGACGGACATCGCGGTATTGCCGGACGGTGCAACACTGGTGTTGCAGGCCGGGAAACGTACCTTGTCACTGAAAGCGGACGATCTCGAACACTACAAGGGTGAACGTGGTCGTCGTGGCAACAAGTTGCCGCGTGGCTTCCAGAGGGTAGACGCGCTGCTCGTCGAAAACCTCAATTAGGCGACTTAGAAGCGCCGAACTACGAATTAACCCGTAGTTCGGCGCTTTACGCTGGAGTCGGAACGCATATTCACGGATGATATGGCCTTTCAAGCGCCGGCGTTGCCGCGCGTTCTTCATATTTATTGAGTATTTTCACTGTGGTCAGCCTTTTAGCGACCACCTGGATGGGACGATGACTGCTCTGCGCCTTCCTTTTATTCTTTTGCTCGCCGGCGTTCTTGGCCTGGCGGGTTGCAGCGTTCACCAGCCGGTGTCGTTGTATCAACTGGACGCTGGTAGTCCGGTTCAGCCCGCACAGAACGCGGGCATGGCGGTATTGTTGGGGCCGGTCACCGTGGCCGACTACCTGCAACGCGAAACCCTGTTGCAGCGTCAGCCCGATGGCAGCCTGCAAGCCTCGACCGACGGTCGTTGGGCTGGCAGCCTTTCGTCGGATATCGATCAGCTGCTGCTGCGCCAGGTCGCGGGTCGCCTGGACAGTCAGCGCGTAGTGCTGGCCCCGGCGACAGTGGGCTTCACCCCGGACGTTCAGGTGCTGCTGACCATCACGCGCCTGGATTCGGGTGAAAAACAACCGGCGATCCTTGACGCGCAATGGCGCCTGATCGACCGTCGCGGGCAGGTCCGCGACAACCGCATCATCCATTTGCAGGAACAGCATGCCGGTACCACGGCGGCTCAGGTCCAGGCACAGGGTGTGTTGTTGCAACGCCTGGCCGAACAACTGTCGGTGGCGCTCAAGCCCCTGGCCAATCAGCCGCCGATCGCCGAAGCCCCACGCAAGCCGGCAGCCAAGGCGGCAGCACCTGCGGTAGAACAGGAAAAGCAGCCGAAGATCCCGATGGCCGCGCCTATTCGTACGGATATGGAAGTGTTCCGCTTCTAAGTGTGGACTGAATCCATACAAAGCCCGCATTGATGCGGGCTTTGTTGTTTTTACAGGTTGGAGATATCTAGCGCCTGTTCTGGCCTCTTCGCGAGCAAGCCCGCTCCCACAGGGGATCTTCAGTGAGCACACCCTTGGGCTAACCCGGATCAAGTGTGGGAGCGAGCTTGCTCGCAAAGAGGCCAGAACAGGCGACAAAAAAGCCCGCAGACGATCACTCATCTGCGGGCTTCTTCATATCGAGGTTAAGGCTTAAGCGCGACGCTCATGCATCCGCGCCAATTGCCGCTCAAGCATCGACGGATACGGCTCCATCAACCGTTCCACGCAGCACGCACCTTCAGGGCTGGCGATCGGGCGGATCCGCGCGCGCTGGCGAATCAACACGTCGTCACTGATCTTGCGCTCCACCAGCAGCAGGTTGCGGCTGTGTTGCGACAGGGCCAGGGCGTCCTGGGCAGGGTCGGTCAGCAGCAAGTCGATCTGGCTCAGGCCGAACAGTTCGTCGCCCAGGGTCAGCCCCAGCTGCAATTGCAGGGTGATGCCACTGTCCGCGACTTCGATCTGCAACTGGTGGCCCAAGGCCCGCAGCAGTTCGCCACAGCAAATGGCGTTGGTCAGGTAATCGTCGCCGCTGTCTTCGGTGTGGAACAGCATCAGCGTGCTGCCATCGTTCAAGGTCTCTACTTCGCCCTGATACAGGGAAGCTGCCTGGTCGAGGCAATCGCGATAGCGCTCGAGCAGTTCTTCAAGACGCGCCCGCGGCAGGCGTCGCAGTTGCTCCTGGGAGCCCAGTTGCACCGCCAGCACCGCGCTGTGTTGCGGTACGCTCGGCGTGGCTTTGCGAATCACCGGTTGTGGGGTGCTGTCCAGCGACTCGTCGCGCAGATCGGCGAACGGGTCTTCGTCATCGTCGTCTTCAACGGTGCTGACGATCTGTCGTGGCGCTGGTTTGAGCGCCGCTACCGGGCGGCTCTCGTCGAAACTCGGATCGCGCAGGTTACGGACTTCGAAGGCCGGGTCGGCCTCGTCATCCATGTCGTCGAACTCCGGTTCCGGTTCTGGCACAGGGGCCGGTTCCGGGGCGAAGTTGGCGTGCAGCTGGCGCGCCAGGTCGCCGATTTCGTCCTGGCGGTCGGTGGCCGGGGTGAATTCATCGATATTGCGCAGCCACACCCGCAATTGCAGCAGCGGCGTGGAGAGATAACGCCCCATGCGCAGGCTCAGGGCCAGGGACAGGGCCAGCAGGATTGCACTCAGAATGCCCATGCTTTGCAGGCTGATGGTCATCGGCTGCTGGAACTGGTCCATGTCCAGGCTGATGCGCAATTGCCCGGCAGTCACGTCCTGGAAGGTGATCTTGCTTTGGTACATGCCCTCGGCTTCGCCCAGCAGGCCATGCTTGGGACGCTGGCCGGATTCGGCAAGGATGCGGTTGTCCGGGCTGTAGATGGCGGCGTGGGCCACCAGCTTGTTCTTGGTCAGGTTGTTGAGCAGCACGTTGAGGCTGAGGATGTCGTTGGACACCAGCAGCTCGGTGGCCGAGGTGGCCGTCTGCGTGGTCAGGCTTTCGCCCAGCGCATCCGCCTGCTCGTGCATGGCCTGCTTGAACTGCAGGCCCATCACACCGGCATAGATGACCAGAGCCAGGGCGACCAGGATCACGTTATGGCTGGCGATGCGCAATGCAATCGGTACACGGCGGTGGCGCAGTGCCCGGAAGATCAGCAGGAAGAAGTTGTCGGTTTTTACTGGCGTGGGCCGGTTCACTTGAGCTCGGCTCTTTTGTCCGTGAAGTTGACGCGCAGTATAGCGACAGGCCCTAGACCGTCAAAGCGCTCACGGTGCCCGATGGTCACTGAAAGTGGGTAGAATGCGGTTTTTTTCCACTTGCGGGGGTGCGCCTTGCGCGAAATCGTCCTGATAAACATCACGGGAGTCGACCGTCCGGGTCTGACTGCGGCCATTACCGGCGTTCTGGCCCAGGGTGGTGTGAACATTCTCGACATCGGTCAGGCGGTGATCCACGACACCTTGTCGTTCGGCATCCTGGTTGAAATTCCCGACACCGAGCAAGGCAAGTCCGTGCTCAAGGACATCTTGTTCAAGGGCTATGAACTCGATCAACAGGTGCGTTTCACGCCGGTGTCCGAACAGGATTACCAGCAGTGGGTCGGCAATCAGGGCAAAAAGCGCCACATTGTGACCCTGTTGACCCGCAAGGTGACAGCCGGGCAGTTGCAGGCCGTGAGCTCGATTACCGCCAAATATGGCCTGAACATCGACCACATCGATCGCCTGTCCGGGCGCATGCCGCTGGACACCCCGGCCGACAAGGGCAAGGGCTGCATCGAGTTTTCCGTGCGTGGCGAGGCGGCTGATCCGCAGGCGCTGCGTGCCGAATTCCTCAGCGTCGCCCAGGAACTGAACGTCGACATCGCCTTCCAGGAAGATTCGCTGTTCCGTCGCAACCGTCGCCTGGCGGTGTTCGACATGGATTCAACGCTGATCGAAGCCGAAGTGATCGATGAGCTGGCCAAGGCGGCCGGCGTCGGCGACAAAGTGTCGGAAATCACCGAGCGGGCAATGGCCGGTGAGCTGGATTTTCGCGCCAGCTTCAAGGAGCGCCTGGCCTTGCTCAAAGGTCTGGACGTCAATGTGCTGGACTCCATCGGTGCCTCGCTGCGCCTGACCGAAGGCGCAGAAACCCTGTTCGCCGAGCTCAAGCGCCTGGGCTACAAGACCGCGATCCTGTCGGGCGGCTTCACCTACTTCGCCAAGCAATTGCAGGCCAAGCTGGGTATCGACTACGTGTTCGCCAACGAACTTGAAGTGGTCGACGGCAAAGTCACCGGCGTGGCGGTCGAGCCGATTGTCGATGCACAGCGCAAGGCGGATTTGCTGAAGGAACTGGCACACAAGGAAGGCTTGCGCCTGGAGCAGACCATTGCGGTCGGCGATGGTGCGAATGACTTGCCGATGCTGGCAATTGCCGGGTTGGGCGTGGCGTTCCGGGCCAAGCCGCTGGTCAAGCAGTCGGCCAAGCAGGCGATTTCCACCTTGGGGCTGGATGGTGTGCTCTACCTGCTGGGTTTCCGCGATCGCGACGGGCAGCTCTAAGCGCCGCAAATCAATGTGGGAGCGGGCTTGCTCGCGAAGGCGTCATCACATTCAACATCTATGTTGACTGTAAGTCCGCTTTCGCGAGCAAGCCCGCTCCCACAGGTATGCAGCTCGGTCTTTAGGCTTTTGGTGAGCCCATGCCCTGACCCATCTGCACGGCTGTACCGGCGGTCATTTCTTCAGCCCACTTCACCTGATCCGGCCCGAACAGCACGACGGCGGTCGAACCCAGTTTGAAGCGACCCAGTTCCGCACCTTTTTCCAGGTGGATCGGCGCGCGTGCGGCTTCGTCGTAACGGAAGGTTTTCAGCTCGCGCTTCGGCGGTGTCACCAGACCGGCCCACACGGTTTCAATCGACGCCACGATCATCGCACCCACCAGCACCACGGCCATCGGCCCGCGTTCGGTGTCGAAAATGCACGCCACGCGCTCGTTGCGGGCAAACAATTCCGGAACGTTTTCAGCAGTGGTCTGGTTGACCGAGAACAGGCGACCCGGGATGTAGACCATCTCGCGCAGGGTGCCGGCCAGGGGCATGTGCACGCGGTGGTAGTCCTTCGGCGACAGGTAGATGGTCGCGAAGTCGCCACCCATGAACGGCGCAGCGTTTGCCGCATCGCCACCCAACAGTTCCAGCACGCTGAAGCTGTGGCCCTTGGCCTGGAACACGCGGCCGTGCTCGATCGGGCCGAGCTGGCTGATCGCGCCGTCGGCGGGGCTGAGGATCGCGCCCGGGGTTTCGTCCAGCGGACGGGCGCCGTCTTTCAGTGCGCGGGTGAAGAACGCGTTGAAGTGCTCGTAGGCGGTCAGGTCTTCGACCAGCGCCTGGGACATGTCCACCTGATAACGCTTGGCGAACCAGGCGGTGAAGGCATTCTTGAACCAGCGCACGCGGCATTCGGCGATGCAGCCGGCCAGACGGGAGAGCAAGTTGTGGGGCAGCAGGTACTGGCCGAGGAGAAACAGACGCTTGTTCATTAACGGTCCTTAAAAATCTTAAATTTCTACCGGGGTATCGGGATGATTGCCCCATTCGCCCCAGGAGCCGGCGTAGCCTTTGACCCGCGGATAACCGAGAGCCTTGGCCACCAGATAGGTGAAACCAGAACGATGATGTGTCTGGCAGTGGGTAATCACTTCTTTGTCTTTGCTGATCCCGAGTTGTTCGAGGATCTGCGGCATGTCGGTGCGGATGCGCAGCTGGCGTGCCCGATCCATGCCAGCGGTCCATTCGAAATTGATCGCGCCGGGAATGTGTCCGCCCTTGGCTGCCAGGACTTTCTCGCCGGAGTACTCCAGCGGCCCGCGCGCATCCCAGATTGCCAGGTCGGCGGCGCCGAGACGGCTTTGCAGGTACTCGCGGGTGGCGGTGGGTTCATCGTGCAGGGTCAATGCAACCGGACCGCCCACGTGCGGCGGGATCTGGATCGACATGGGCAAGCCTGCTGCCAGCCAGGCTGTCAGGCCACCGTCAATATAGTGGTACTTGCT
This sequence comes from Pseudomonas sp. BF-R-30, assembly GCF_019956175.1. Lineage (NCBI taxonomy): Bacteria > Pseudomonadati > Pseudomonadota > Gammaproteobacteria > Pseudomonadales > Pseudomonadaceae > Pseudomonas > Pseudomonas sp. BF-R-30. Next base: position 166,503 of record NZ_JAHBDE010000033.1, read on the forward strand.
GTGGCCGATGACATCCAGCAGCCAGATGAAGCGTCCGGCCCAACCGCCGCCTTCGTCGTCATACACCACATAGACCGCATCGGGGTTGTGCCCCAGCTCACCAAACAGCGTTTCGAGTGCTGCCTGCGGGGGCATCAGCCCCGGGGCGGGGGCCTGGCCGAGCTGCGTACGCTTTGGATCGACAAAGCGCGCGCCGGGAATGTGCCCTTCGGTGTAGCGGGCGGCACTGGTCAAGTCCACCAGAATCAGTTCGCGGGCGTCGAGGCGAGGGAGCAAGTCGCTCGGCTCGATCACCAGCGGCAAGCCAGAGAAGTCAGACATGTGAGGTCTCCAGAGCACAAAAGGGAGGATTGTAACGCAGCTTATTGGCCACGGTGGCTAAAGCTGTGCAGGGCTTTCTCGATGCACTGTGCGGTTTTGCCGAAGGCCTGTACGGAAATTTCCGAAAACGGCCCGCCGCCTTGATCCGCCACGACGATCATGATCACCCGGCCATTGTTGATCAGCGAACGCAGCAGCAAGTGTTCACCGCTGAACTGCGAGCGCAGGCTATTGGGCAACAGGGCCGAGAATTGCGCGTTGTTGGCAGGCGTCAGGCGCACCTGGGCCTGCTGCGCGAGCAGGCGTTGCAACACGTTGCTCTGGCTGACCACGAAATTCAACCCGGCCGCTTCCTTCGACAGGCCGGCTGTCTGGTGCACGCGCAGGTTGGTGTGGGTGCGATCGGCCATCAGGATCATCACCCGGCGCATGCCGCAGGCCACGAGGGCGTCACGGGCGGCGATGGTCAGGTGCATGGCGTTGGTGAAACGGCTCGGCTCGACCAGCAACTCGGCGCATTGCTTGCGCCACTTCGCCAGGTCTTCGGCGGTAGGTGCCGCTGCCGGCAGCAAGCCTGCATGGACACGGTTCATGCCCCACGGCCAGATCAGCGACTCGGCGGGGTGCCAGAGGTCGGGCATGGCGTGTTGGCGTGCGCTGTTGGCGGCTTGCTGGTGCAATTGCTGCTGCAGTTCGTCCATCGGCATTTGCAGGTAAAGGCTGGTCAGGTACTGCCAGCGCTCGCTGTGGGGGCTGTCCCAGGCGTGTTGCGCCGACAGCGCCAGTCCATTGGCCAGCAGCACCGTATTGGCCGGTTGATTGAGCCAGCGGCGCAGGGTCGGATCGTCATCGAGGCGATTCTGCTGGCGCAGTGGATGGTCGCTGTCACGGGCGATGCGCAGGACTTTCACCAGTTCCCGCTGCTCGGTGAGCAGCAATCGATAGCCTTGCTGCACCCAGATCGGCAAGCGCCAGACCTCCACCAGCGCCTGGCCGATATCCAGCAGGCGTACGCCAAACAGTTGCTGCTCGACTTTGCGTGCCGACTCGCCTTTATGGATGACCCGCAGCTCCCAGTCTTCGAGCAGTTTCGGATGGGTCAGTGCCAGCGGCCACAGGGGCGAAAGAAACAGCAGGCTGCCCCAGTGGATGTCCTGCCACAGGCGCGCCAGGCGGCTGGCAAAAAAACCGTTGGCCTGTTGCGTGGCGTGCTGGCTGATCATCTGCAACTGACGCAGGGCTTTGGGAATCTCGAGCTCGGGTTCGGCGGGTAGCCGCGCGAGCAGCTCTTCGGTGCGCTTCAAACCGAGGCGGTTGATTGCAATTTCAAGGTTTTCCGCAGGCTCGGTCATGCTGCCATGGTTATGCCGGTTGGCTTCGCGAATCACGCTCAAGGCCAGGGCCGGGCTGCCTTGCATGAGGTCGGCGATGTCGCGCAGCGAGCTGCGATTATCGCGGATGGCCTTGCAGACACGGTCATGGCTGGCTTGCGGGACGGGAAGACGTACGCCATCGAGCAGCTTGACCCAGCCTTCGAGGGTCGTTGGTTTTGGCGTTGGAACGTTCGTTTCGTTAACCATGGTGGGAGGCGATCATCGTCAACATTACCTGTGCCCGGATGGGGTCAAATTAGCTTTTCGCCTGAACGGGCTATAGTCTGGCGCAGTTTTGCCGATAAGTAGAAGAAGAGATTTTTTAACTTCCGAATATGACCTTGAACCCGACTCAGTAAGTGCTCTCCTAACCTATGGCTAAAATTATCGGCATCATCGTCGTATTCGCGAGCGTGCTCGGCGGATACGTGCTTTCCCACGGCAAGATTGCCGCCCTGATACAACCTTTCGAGGTCATGATCATTGGCGGTGCTGCCCTCGGCGCCTTCTTGCAGGCCAACCCCGGCTACATGACGATGCACGTGCTCAAGAAGTCCCTGAGCATGTTCAGTTCGCGCTTCAACCACGGCTTCTATCTTGAAGTACTGGGCCTGATCTACGAGATCCTCAACAAGAGCCGCCGCGAAGGCATGATGGCCATCGAAGGCGACATCGAAGATGCCGCTGCGAGTCCGATCTTCGCGAAGTACCCGACGGTACTCAAGGACGAGCGCATGACCGCGTTCATCTGCGATTACCTGCGCATCATGTCTTCCGGCAACATGGCTCCCCACGAGCTGGAAGGCCTGTTCGACATGGAGCTGTTCAGCCTCAAGGAAGACCTCGAACACCCATCCCACGCGGTCAACGGCATCGCCGACGCCATGCCCGGTTTCGGTATCGTCGCGGCGGTACTGGGTATCGTGGTGACCATGGCTTCGCTGGGTGAAGGCGACCAGAAGTCCATCGGCCTGCACGTAGGTGCGGCACTGGTGGGTACCTTCTTCGGTATTCTCGCCGCCTACGGCTTCTTCGGCCCGCTGGCCCATTCCCTGGCCCATGATGCCAAGGAAGAGCTGAACGTCTACGAAGCCATCAAGGCCTCACTGGTGGCTTCGGCTTCCGGCATGCCGCCATCGCTGGCCGTGGAGTTCGGGCGCAAGGTCCTGTACCCGGCGCACCGTCCAAGCTTCGCCGAGCTGGAACAAGCGGTTCGCGGTCGTTAAGCCATGGAAAATAACCAGCCGATAATCATCAAGCGCGTCAAGCGCATCGCCGGCGGGCATCACGGGGGCGCGTGGAAAATCGCCTTCGCCGACTTCGCCACGGCGATGATGGCGTTCTTCCTGGTGTTGTGGCTGCTGTCCACCGCCACGCCGGAACAGAAAATTGCCATCGCCGGTTACTTCAAGGATCCGATCGGCTTTTCCGAAAGTGGCACGCCCTACATCATCGATCTGGGCGGCACGCCGACCCTGGCACCGGAAAACACTCTCAACCCCGAGGTGAAGTCCCAGCCGCAGCCGGACAAGGTCACCATCGATACCGATCAGGTCGAAGGCATGGCCGAGCAGGTCGAAAAAGAGCGCCTCGAGCTGTTGCTGCAAGAACTGCAGAACAAGGTCGAAGAAAACCCGCAGATGCAGAAGTTCAAGGATCAGATCCTGTTCGAAATCACGCCGGACGGCCTGCGAATCCAGATCATGGACGCGGAAAACCGCCCGATGTTCGATTCAGGTTCTGCTCGCTTGAAGCCGTATTTCGAAGACATCCTGCTGGCCATGGCCGACACCATCAAGGCGGTGCCGAACAAGATCAGTATCAGCGGCCACACCGATGCCAAGCCATACACCGGCACCGGTGATTTCGGTAACTGGGAATTGTCTGCCAACCGTGCCAACGCCGCACGACGTGCGCTGGTGGCGGGCAGCTATCCGGATGCGCAGGTGGCGCGCGTGGTCGGTTATGCCTCGTCGGCCCTGTTCGATCGCGAGCATCCGTTCAACCCGGTGAACCGCCGTATCGACATCGTGGTGCTGACCAAGAAAGCCCAGCGTGCCATCGAAGGTTCGCAAGGTGCTGAACCTGCTCCTGATGCACCGCAAGGTTCGGCTGCGCCGGGAGCCGCACCGGCTGCACCGGTCGACCCGAACGCGTTGCCGGCGGACAAGGAACCGCTGCCGGCGCACGAGCTTCGTGAACGGTTGAACCTGTTCGATGATCCAGCGCCGAAAACGGGTGGCCCCGGTGCTCCGGCCGTGAAGCAGTGATTTCCCTGCCATAGATCTCGCGCGGAAGACAAATGCCCGCATCTAGCGATACGGGCATTTTTTCAGCAGGGTGCACTGTGTGTGAATGCGGACTCTATAAAAATATAAGTTATTTATTGGCTGAAGTGAAATCTATCTTAAAGTTTCCACCTATTAATCCAGGTTTGTCCTCACTATCGTCAGCGCTTTCATAACAAACAAACCGGCCTTCAAAGTTTTTATCGCTAATGTCAGTAATAAATATTTCCCCTCGTTGTGCACTCCACGGCCAATCGTTCGGAAACCCCGCAGAGGGCTCAAATATAATAACCCCAGGGTGCGATTTTAAATCATGAGGGCCCAGTCCCCAGCTTGCCGGGATTTTGAACAAAATGTAGTCGCTATTTTGGGATGACGCGTTAATGTAACGATGCTCCGAGTTGCTATCGCCATACAAAATAAATGAGTCGAATGTGCGTTCTGCGTTTACCAGGCGCATCACTGCAGCTACCTTCCCGTTCATTGGTTGTTTATCGTGCTTCTGAGCTGGTTTTTTAATATTCATATATAGGTTCTCGGTGTTGAAGGTGTCAGCCAGGCTGGCTGTGATCAGTCAACCTCTGCTCGTAAAACCTCAGAGAAGAAAGCGCGGTGAATTGTCGGGGTTATCGCTCCATCCGAACTTTTCAAGTGCTCAGCCTCAGGCAATATGGTCAGTGTTTTTTTTGCTTTGATCTACTGTCATATCTGACAGGTTTTTAGAGCTAAGGATAATAAGCAATAGCTTTAGTTTGCTCATTGGCTCTAAGTGATTTTCTTTTATTGAATAAAAGGCTTCGATTTTGCGGCAGTTTCATGACTCAAGTAACTAAAAGGTGAAGGCTCGTTTTTCAGTGCCAAAAAACCATATCTGGCGATATGGTTTTTTAGGTGGGCAACTCAGAAGCCACGAATAATCCTGGACTTGAGATCCGTGTGGAATCGATCAGCGTTAGTCCTGTTAACGCTACGCACCGACTCGCTACCGGTCACAGAATCCAGTGACATCGAGCGCTTGAGCATCGACTCGTTGCGATAGGCATCGATGAAGAACTCGATGTCCCGGTCGCTGGTCAGCTTCGGCCATTTTTCGAGGTACAGCGGCAGCTCTGTCGGGCCGGTCTTGAACGAGCAGATGCGCCGGTTGGTGATGGTCGCTTCGCCGATTTCGAACGGCACCCACCAGGACAGTGCGGTTTTCTCCGACACCACCGCCAGCAGGTGTGTGCATTCGCTGATGTTGCGGGTGATCACCCCGGTGATGTCGTCGGTGGTCTGGGATTCGGCATCCAGTACGTCGAGGTAGGTCTTGATGTTGGCCTGCATCAGGCGCGTGTTGATGTTGATCGCGTGGGCGCGGTCCATGTGGCGGTAGCTGATAAACACTGGCATCAGAAATGTCCCTTGATCGCGAGTTCGCGGTAATAGGCGCCGAGGGCGGTGAGGCGGCAGCCGGTGGAGTGGATGGCGGCGTAATACATGTGTTCGGCGTCCACCGGTTCGACCAGGCTGTGGCGGTTGCACTTTTGCAACTGGGCGAAGACCTCGCCCTGTTCCGGGTTGAACTCGGGCTCGGTGGGCTCAAAGCTGGGGGCGAGGGGGTACACCGACTCTGCTTCGGCAAACCATTCGGGGAGTTTGCGCAGGATTTCCTTGGGGATCAGCGGTGACACTTCGCGCAGGGAAATGAACTGCGAGACATTGGTCTTGAACACCGGACGCTGTTCCCAGGCATCAAGGGTATTGTCGACAAACGAATAGAGGCTGCCGGGGGTGATCTTGCCCAGGATGTTCGCGGCTCCGCCGTGCAGGGCCTGGAGCAGCAATCCGGTGAACACGCCGTGCTGCATGCCCTCCATCGCCGGCTCTTCCTTTTTACAGGCGGTCAGAATGGTCATGCCTTCGCCGACCACACTGCCTTCGCTGCGCAAGGCGCGCAGTTCGCCGGCCGAGCCGCTCTGGCAACAATCGAGAATGATCACTTTGTTTTTGATCTTGGTGGCCTTGCTCGCCCAGTTGAGGATGTCGCTGAGGCGAATCCCGTCCTTGGCGCTCTTGTAATCCTGCGGGATCAACATGCCTTCGTCGGTGTCGGTGTCGAAGCTGCCGTGACCGGCGAAGTACAGTAGCGCGACGTTGCAGTCACCGGAAAACAGCTCGCGAATCTGGTCTTCGAGTTTTTCCCTGCTCAGGAAGTCCTCGGCGGAAGTCAGCACGATGTTCTTGAAGTTAGGATCGCCATTGGCGTCGGTTTTCAGCACGGAGGCCATGGCCATGGCGTCATTGCTGCAACCGCTCAGGCGCGACACATGGGTGTAGTCGTTGATGCCGATAAACAGTCCCTTGCGCATGGTTACACCGCCGTATGCTCGCGAATCGCGCTGATGATGCTGTTGGTGTTCCACGCACATTCGGCATGTGCCGCGTCACGTACCACCGTGGAAATGCGCTCGGCACCGAACGGCTTGATCGCAATGATCACCTTGCCCATGCGCTTGGCGATTTCGATTTCCTTGTTGATCCACTTGCTGTAGGTGGAGTACATCCCGGCCATGATCAACACCGCCGAACACGGGCGAATCTTGTTTTCGATGGCCTCCTCAAGTTGTTTGTCGGTTTTCGCGCCGACAATCGGGTTGTCCGGTGGAACCGAAAAATTCTTGTACGTGAAACCAGGCTTGGCGTTGAGCAGGCGCACGAGATTGTCGTGGGCGTCGGGGTAGTTCCACGAGTGGCTGATGAACAGGTGGTAGGTTTGCATAGGTGTCCCTCGGAGTCGCTGGAGTGCGAAGAGGGCTAGAACTTAGGCGAATACAGGGCGGCTACAAGGGGGCGGCGCGGAAAGAGAAATGCCCTACAAGCGAGCGTGCACAGGTCTTACAGAAAGGTCTGATGTTTAAGCGGGGGGAAGATCCAGCCGCCGGCCACCCCGCTGAAGGCAGGGTGGTCGACACGTCTGTTTAGTAGCCGTTTTCCGGCAGACTGGCGATGATCGAGCGGTAGCTGTTCATCCGCTGTTGCTGCACGCGGCCGTCTTCAAGGGCCTTGAGCAGGGCGCAACCGGGTTCGCGGTCATGCTTGCAATCACGGAAACGGCAGGTGCCAAGCAGGTCGTTGAACTCGATGAAGCCGGCTTCGACGTCGGCACGGCTGACGTGGCCCAGGCCGAATTCGCGGATACCCGGGGAGTCGATCAACTCACCGCCACCGGGGAAGTGGAACAACCGCGCGGTAGTGGTGGTGTGGGTGCCCTGGCCGGACAGTTCGGACAACGGGCCGACGCGGGTTTCGACATCCGGCAGCAGGCTGTTGACCAGCGACGACTTGCCGACGCCGGACTGGCCGACGAATACGCTGATGCGTCCGTCCAGCTGTGTCTGCAATTGCTCCATGCCGTTGCCGTGGTGCGCCGACACTTCCAGCACCGGATAGCCCAGGGTGCGGTATACGGCGAGCAAGGCATTCAGTGCAGGAGCGTTGTTTTCGTCGATCAGGTCGAATTTGTTCAGCAGCAACAGTGGCTTGATGCCTGCATGCTCGGCCGCCACCAGGTAGCGGTCGATCAGGTTGGCATGGGGCTCGGGCAGCGGTGCAAACACGATGACGATCATGTCGACGTTGGCCGCAACCGGCTTGAGCTGACCACGGCTGTCCGGGCGACACAGCTCGGTGTTGCGCGGCAGTTGCGCCACGATCACGCCGATACCCTGGTTGCCGGCACGCCAGACCACCTGATCGCCGGTCACCAGCGCCGGCAGGTTGGCGCGCAGGTGGCAACGGAATACCTGGCCGGCCAGTTCGCCGTCGCGGGCCTCGACCTCGACCTGTACACCGAAGTGCGCGATCACCAGGCCGTGCTGTTCCGGGCCCAGATCGCCGCCCTCAAGTGCCTCGACGGCCGAGGACTCGCGTTTGGCGGCGCGGGCAGCGCGTTCGCCCTGAATCTTTTCGATGCGCCAGTTTTGACGACGATTGAGTTGGCGTTTGGCCATGGGTGTTCCGTATCAAGAATGCAGCGATTAGGTAAAACGGCCGCGAGTTTAGCACGCCCGGCCACCGGCCTAGGCTAAACTGCGCAGCATTGCCTAGGAGCCGACACATGCAAAACCCACAGAACCTGATCTGGATCGACCTGGAAATGACCGGTCTGAACCCGGACACCGACGTCATCATCGAAATGGCCACCATCGTCACCGACAGTGACCTGAACACCCTGGCCGAAGGCCCGGTGATCGCCATTCACCACAGCGACGAAATCCTTGCCGGCATGGACGAGTGGAATACCCGTCAGCATGGCGGTTCCGGGCTGACCCAGCGGGTTCGCGACAGCTGCATCAGCATGGCCGAAGCCGAAGCCGAAACCATCGCCTTCCTGGAGAAGTGGGTGCCGAAGGGCAAGTCGCCGATCTGCGGCAACAGCATCTGCCAGGACCGTCGCTTCCTTTATACCCACATGAAATCCCTGGAAAGCTTCTTCCACTACCGCAACCTCGACGTGTCGACCCTCAAAGAGCTGGCTGCGCGCTGGGCACCGGATGTGCGTGACAGCTTCAAGAAGGGCAGCACGCACCTGGCTCTGGACGACATCCGCGAATCGATCGCTGAGCTGCAGCACTACCGCAAGCATTTCATCAAATTCTGATTCACGGTCGTCCGTTCCGGCCCCATCGCGAGCAAGCTCGCTCCCACAGGTGCAACGTTGCACCTGTGGGAGCGAGCTTGCTCGCGATGGCGTCAGTTCAGTCACCTTGGATGGTTGGAGCGAATCTCAGGCGCCCTCTTTTGGTGCCAGGGTGAACTGAGTAGACTGCGCGCCTTTCTGCAAGGACCGCCACTATGCTGCTGATGCTCTACCTGATCGCCATCACCACCGAAGCCATGACTGGCGCCCTCTCTGCCGGCCGGCGGGGTATGGACTGGTTTGGTGTGGTGCTGATCGCTTGCGTCACGGCGCTGGGTGGCGGGTCGGTGCGCGATGTGCTGCTCGGGCACTACCCGTTGACCTGGGTCAAACACCCGGAATATCTGGTGCTGACCACGGCAGCCGCGATGATCACAGTGTTCACGGCTCGCTGGATGCGGCATTTGCGCTCACTGTTCCTGGTGCTCGACGCCATGGGCCTGGTGGCGTTCACCCTGATCGGCTGCATTACCGCCCTGGAAATGGGCCATGGCATGTTGGTCGCCTCCGTTAGCGGCGTGATCACCGGCGTCTTCGGCGGCATCCTGCGGGACATTTTCTGCAACGATATTCCGCTGATCTTCCGGCGTGAGCTTTATGCCAGCGTTTCGTTCGCCGCGGCGTGGTGCTACATGCTCTGCATCTATCTGCAATTACCCGATGAACAATCGATTCTGATCACCTTGTTCGGCGGTTTTCTGCTGCGCTTGCTGGCGATCCGTTTTCATTGGGAAATGCCCAAGTTCGTCTATAACGACGAAGCCTGACGTTCGGCGTGTTGCCGCAACGCCCACGCGACATGTTCACGTACCAGTTCCGAAGGATGTTCCCGTCGCGCCTTCAGCGCTTCCAGCACCGGAATCGTTGAAGGCGCATTGCCCAGGCCTACCGCCAGGTTGCGCAACCAGTTTTCATAGCCCGTCCGGCGCAGCGGCGAGCCTTCGGTGCTGCTCAGGAATTTCTCTTCATCCCACATGAACAGTTCCGCCAGCCCGGCGTTGTCCAGATTGTGCCGCGGCTTGAAGTCGCTTTCACCGGAAGGGCGGGCGAAGCGGTTCCATGGGCAGACAATCTGGCAGTCATCGCAACCGAACACCCGGTTGCCAATCAGTGGCCGCAGGTCTTCAGGGATCGCGCCTTTGAGTTCGATGGTCAGGTAGGAAATGCAGCGTCGGGCATCCAGCACATAGGGGCCGACGAAGGCGTTGGTCGGGCAGATGTCGAGGCAGGCACTGCACCGCCCGCAGTGTTCGGTGGCATGGGGCGGGTCGACCGGCAGCGGCAGGTCGACGAACAGTTCGGCGAGAAAAAAGTAACTGCCGGCCTTGCGGTTCAAGACCAGGGTATTTTTGCCGATCCATCCAAGCCCCGCCTGTTCGGCGATGGCTTTTTCCAGCACCGGGGCACTGTCGACGAAGGCGCGGTAGCCAAACGGGCCGATCTGCGCCTGAATTTTTTCCGCCAGTTGTTGCACGCGTTTGCGGATCAGCTTGTGGTAATCGCGACCCAGGGCATAACGCGAGACGTAGGCTTTTTCCGGTTGGGCGAGCATTTTTGCCATCTGCGTGTCGCCGGACAAGTAATCCATGCGCAGGGACACCACGCGCAAAGTGCCCGGCACTAGCTCTTCGGGGTGCGAGCGTTTGCTGCCGTGGGCGCCCATGTAATCCATTTCGCCGTGGTAGCCGGCTTCGAGCCAGCGCTCCAAGTGCTGCTCATGCTCGGCCAGGTCGAGACCGCTGATGCCGACTTGCTGAAAGCCCAGCTCGCGGCCCCAGTCCTTGATGGATTGGGCGAGGGCGGGCAGATCTGTGGTAATAGCGGGCATGAGACGAGAGAAACCGGGGCTGAGATGCGTATAATTCTGCCAGACATCGGAGCCCGAAGACGCATGCCGCACACTAAAGATGAATTACCCGACGTGCTGTATAGCGCCGCCCAGGTGCGAGCACTCGACGCGAGCCTGATCGCCGCCGGCACGGCGGGCTTCGAATTGATGCAGCGCGCGGCGCGGGCGACGTGGCGGGCGCTGGTGCGGCAGTGGCCGACAGCAAACGAGCTGAGCGTGCTGGCCGGACATGGCAACAACGCAGGCGACGGGTACCTGGTGGCCGTACTGGCCCAGCGTGCCGGTTGGTCGGTGCGGGTGCTGGCGGTGGGCGATCCGCAGCGCTTGCAGGGTGATGCGGCGTCGGCCCATGCCGAGGCGGTGTCTGAACATGTGCTCATCGAGCCCTGGACGGCACAATCCGGATTGCGCGGCATTGTGCTGGATGCTTTGCTTGGCACCGGTCTGAGCGGTGACGTGCGTAATCCCTATGTCAGCGCCATCGCCGCGATCAATGCCAGCGGACTGCCGGTAGCGGCGGTGGATATTCCGTCAGGGTTGTGCGCGGATACGGGCCGTATCCTTGGTCATGCAGTGCATGCCGACCTGACGGTCACGTTCATTGGCTTGAAGGTGGGGTTGTTCACCGGTGATGCCGCGGATGTGACGGGTGAGTTGGTGTTCAACGATCTGCAGGCAGATCCGCAGTTGCTGGACGGTACTGCGTTCACGGCTCGGCGTTTGTGTATCGCTAACCTGCCGCGTCTGGTGTCCCGGGCACCGGCATCCCACAAAGGCAAGTTCGGCCATGTGCTGCTCATTGGCGGTGATCGCGGTTACGGTGGGGCAATTTTGCTGAGTGCACAAAGTGCTCTGCGCAGCGGTGCGGGCATGGTTTCGCTGTCCACCCGTCCGGAACACGTTTCGCCAGCGCTTTCTCGAATTCCGGAAGCCATGGTGCTGGGCACGTCGTCGGCCAATCAACTGATGGGGTTGCTTGAGAAGGTATCGGTGCTGGTGGTCGGGCCGGGCCTGGGTCAGGCAGGGTGGGGGCGCAGCCTGCTGTCGGCTGCGGCCAATGCGCCTTTGCCGCAAGTCTGGGATGCCGATGCCTTGAATCTGTTGGCGGGTGGACAGGTCGATCTGCCCAGGGGTTGTGTGATTACCCCGCATCCGGGGGAGGCGGCACGTTTGCTTGGGGTGAGCACTGCCGACGTTCAGTCTGACCGTCCCGCCGCAGCCCATGCATTGAGTAAAAAATATACAGCTGTCGTCGTCCTGAAAGGTGCCAGCAGCCTGATCGCCCATCCCGATGGACGTCTGGCGCTGTGTCATCAGGGGCACCCGGCCATGGCCACCGCCGGTTTGGGCGACGTGCTGGCCGGTTTGCTCGGCGCATTGCTGGCCCAGGGCATGGAGCCGTTCGACGCGGCCTGCCTGGCGGTCTGGCTGCACGCCAATGCCGGCGAGCAACAAGGAAAATTGGGCCGTGGGCTGGCGGCCAGTGATCTGATCCCAGCCATTCGTCAGTTGTTGGAGGAGCAAGCACCGTGTCTGAAGTAACCCTGTACCTGGCCGATGAACAGGCCATGAGCGACTTTGGCGCACGCATTGCCCGAATCACCCAAGGCCATGGCCTGATCTTCCTTGAGGGCAACCTGGGGATGGGCAAAACCACGTTGTCCCGAGGCATTATTCGCGGTCTGGGACATGTCGGGGCAGTCAAAAGCCCGACCTTCACCCTGGTCGAACCCTACGAGATCGGCGACATTCGCGCCTTCCATTTTGATTTGTACCGTCTGGTCGATCCGGAAGAGCTAGAGTTCCTCGGTATCCGCGACTACTTCGAAGACGATGCCCTGTGTCTGATCGAATGGCCCGATAAAGGTGCAGGCTTTTTGCCAAAGCCTGACCTGACCATTACCATTAGCCCGCAAGACAGCGGGCGTTCGCTGAAAATTTTATCCCAGGGCTCGCGTGGCGAGGCCTGGTGTGCCGCTTTGGCATTGGAATCCAAATAGATGATGGGGTTAGGTATGCGCTTTCGCGCGTTGGTGGCTGCCGTAGGGGTGTTGTTCTTGGCGGTGACCGTCGACGCTGTGGCCGATTCGAAGGTCAACAGTGTTCGTCTGTGGCGGGCACCGGACAACACGCGACTGGTGTTTGACCTGACCGGCCCGGTGCAACACAGCGTCTTTACCCTGACGGCTCCGGACCGCCTGGTCATCGACATCAATGGCGCTACCCTCGGTGCGCCGCTCAACGTCAACACCTCGAACACCCCGATTACCGCCATGCGCTCGGCCCAGCGCACGCCGACGGACCTGCGGGTGGTCATCGACCTGAAAAAGGCCGTGACGCCGAAAAGCTTCTCCCTGGCGCCGAACGCTCAGTACGGTAACCGATTGGTGGTCGACCTGTTCGATAACGCCGCCGACGCCGCGCCACCGCCTGCGCCGACACCGTCGGTCGCCACGGTGCCTGCCGTGCCGGTCACGCCTGCGGAGCCTGCAATCAAATTGCCGCCAGCCCCGGCCGGCAAACGCGACATCATTGTGGTGATCGACGCCGGTCACGGTGGCGAAGATCCGGGGGCTTCCGGCTCCCGAGGCCAGCGCGAGAAAGACGTGGTGCTGCAGATTGCCCGCGAAACCCAACGCCAGGTCAACGGCATGAAAGGTTTCCGTGCCGAACTGACCCGTACCGGCGACTACTTCATTCCGTTGCGCGGCCGTACCGAAATCGCCCGCAAGAAAGGCGCCGACCTGTTCGTCTCGATCCACGCCGACGCCGCGCCTTCTGCCGCCGCTTTCGGTGCCTCGGTATTTGCCCTGTCCGATCGCGGCGCGACCTCCGAGACCGCCCGTTGGCTGGCCGACAGCGAAAACCGCTCCGACCTGATCGGTGGTGCCGGCAACGTCAGCCTCGATGACAAAGACCGCATGCTCGCCGGCGTGCTGCTCGACTTGTCGATGACGGCATCCCTGACCTCCAGCCTGAACGTTGGCCAGAAAGTCTTGAGCAACATCGGTCGGGTCACGCCACTGCACAAGCAGCGGGTTGAACAGGCCGGGTTCATGGTACTGAAGTCGCCGGATATTCCGTCGATCCTGGTGGAAACCGGGTTCATCTCCAACGCCAACGAAGCCTCGAAGCTTGCTGCGTCAAGCCATCAACAGGCGCTGGCGCGTTCGATCAGCAGCGGCGTGCGCCAGTTCTTCCAGCAGAACCCGCCGCCAGGCACTTACATTGCCTGGCTGCGTGATTCCGGAAAAATCGCCCAAGGTCCACGTGACCATCGGGTAAACCCTGGCGAGACGCTGGCGATGATCGCCGTTCGTTATCAGGTTGCGCCGGCCACCCTGCGCAGCGCCAACAACCTGTCGAGCGATGAACTCAAGGTTGGTCAACACTTGACCATTCCGGGCACTGAACTGGCGGCCAAAGAATGAATCAGGTCGTGAACAACAGCGCTCGCATCGAGCTGCTCAGCCCGCGGCTGGCGAACCAGATTGCGGCGGGTGAGGTGGTCGAGCGCCCGGCTTCGGTGATCAAGGAACTGCTGGAAAACAGCCTCGACTCCGGCGCCAAACGCATCGACGTCGATGTGGAGCAGGGCGGCGTCAAGCTGCTGCGGGTGCGCGACGATGGCAGTGGCATTTCCGCCGATGACCTGCCGTTGGCCCTGGCCCGTCACGCCACCAGCAAGATCCGCAACCTGGAAGACCTCGAGCAGGTCATGAGCCTGGGGTTTCGCGGCGAGGCCCTGGCATCGATCAGCTCCGTCGCGCGCCTGACCTTGACCTCCCGCACCCGCGACGCCGATCAGGCGTGGCAGGTAGAGACCGAGGGCCGTGACATGGCGCCCCGTGTGCAACCTGCGGCCCACCCGGTGGGCACTTCGGTTGAAGTGCGCGACCTGTTCTTCAACACGCCGGCGCGGCGCAAGTTTCTCAAGACCGAAAAAACCGAATTCGATCACCTGCAAGAAGTGATCAGGCGCTTGGCCCTGGCGCGCTTCGATGTGGCGTTCCATCTGCGCCATAACGGCAAGACCATCCTCAGCCTGCACGAGGCCCATGATGATGCGGCCCGTGCCCGGCGCGTGGCGGCGATCTGCGGGCCGGGTTTCCTGGAGCAGGCACTGCCGATCGAAATCGAGCGCAACGGCCTGCATCTTTGGGGCTGGGTCGGCCTGCCGACCTTCAACCGCAGCCAGGCCGATTTGCAGTATTTCTTCGTCAATGGCCGTGCCGTGCGGGACAAACTGGTGGCCCACGCGGTACGCCAGGCCTATCGCGACGTGCTGTTCAATGGTCGGCACCCGACCTTCGTGCTGTTTTTCGAAGTCGATCCGACCGGCGTCGATGTCAACGTGCACCCGACCAAGCACGAAGTGCGCTTCCGTGAAGGGCGCATGGTTCACGACTTCCTCTACGGCACCTTGCATCGCGCCTTGGGCGATGTGCGCCCCGACGATCAACTGGCGGCGCCGGTTGCCACGGCCATCGTCCGGCCTACCGGCCTCGAAGCTGGTGAATTCGGACCCCAGGGCGAAATGCGCCTGGCCGCCAATGCGCTGCTGGAACAGCCTCAGGCTCAGCCGTCGTTCAATACGCCGGCGGGTTCGGGGGCTGGCGCGGGTTATCAATATCAATACACGCCGCGACCGCAGTCCGGTGCACCTGTCGCCGAAGCGCAGGCCGCCTATCGCGAGTTTTTTGCACCGCTGCCCGAGGCCAATGCCGTCGCGCTGCCGGCCGGGCAGGACGACATCCCGCCGCTCGGTTATGCGCTGGCACAACTCAAGGGCATCTACATTCTTTCGGAAAACGCTCAGGGCCTGGTGCTGGTGGACATGCACGCCGCCCACGAGCGGATCATGTATGAGCGTCTGAAGGTGGCGATGGCCAGTGAAGGCCTGAGCGGCCAGCCGTTGCTGGTGCCGGAGTCCCTGGCCGTCAGTCAGCGTGAAGCCGATTGCGCCGAGGAGCATGTCGCCTGGTTCCAGCGCCTGGGCTTTGAATTGCAGCGTCTGGGCCCGGAAACCCTGGCGATACGGCAGATTCCGGCACTGCTCAAGCAGGCCGAAGCCAACCGGCTGGTCGCTGACGTCCTGGCTGACCTGATGGAGTTCGGCACCAGCGACCGCATTCAGGCGCACCTGAACGAATTGCTCGGGACCATGGCCTGCCACGGCGCGGTTCGTGCGAATCGGCGGTTGGCCCTGCCGGAAATGAACGGTCTGCTGCGTGACATGGAAAACACCGAACGCAGTGGTCAATGCAACCATGGCCGACCGACCTGGACCCAACTGGGCCTGGACGATCTGGACAAACTGTTCTTGCGCGGTCGTTGATGAGCCAGTTCCCACCTGCGATTTTCCTGATGGGCCCGACCGCCGCCGGCAAGACCGACCTGGCCATCGAGCTCACCAAGGTCCTGCCTTGCGAGTTGATCAGTGTCGATTCGGCGCTGGTCTACCGTGGCATGGACATTGGCACCGCCAAGCCTTCCAAAGAGCTGCTGGCGCAATATCCGCATCGTCTGATCGATATTCTCGACCCGGCCGAGAGCTATTCGGCTGCGGATTTCCGCCGTGACGCCCTGGAAGCCATGGCCGATATCACCGCACGGGGAAAAATTCCGCTGCTGGTGGGCGGCACCATGCTCTATTACAAGGCTTTGGTTGAAGGTCTGGCAGATATGCCGGCCGCCGATCCCGAGGTCCGTGCGCAAATCGAAGAAGAGGCTGCGCGCCTTGGCTGGCAAGCCTTGCACGAACAATTGGCGGTGATCGATCCGGAGTCCGCGGCTCGAATACATCCGAACGATCCCCAGCGATTGAGTCGAGCACTGGAAGTTTATCGTGTCAGCGGTCAAAGCATGACCGCCCTGCGTTTGCAACAATCTGCGCAAAGTACTGAAGCAGCCGCTTCGGGACTGCAACAATTGCCCTATACTGTCGCGAACTTGGCCATTGCTCCGGCAAATCGCCAGGTACTGCACGAGCGAATTAAACAAAGATTCACTTTAATGTTGGAACAGGGATTCATTGACGAGGTCGTAGCCCTGCGTAATAGAGGAGACCTGCATACCGGGTTGCCGTCTATACGTGCAGTAGGCTATCGCCAAGTCTGGGACTACCTGGATGGCAAGCTGACGTCAGCCGAGATGCAGGAGCGTGGGATCATTGCCACGCGCCAATTGGCGAAACGCCAGTTCACCTGGCTGCGCAGTTGGACTGATCTGCATTGGCTGGACAGTCTGGATTGCGACAATCTGCCGCGCGCCTTGAAATACCTTGGGACCATCTCCATATTGAGCTGAGTCCTTGCAATTGCCGTCTATCCTTGGGGGTGTGACGGCCAAAGCCATCTGATTACCTATTTTTTATATTGAATCCTTAAAGGAGTGCGGCACATGTCAAAAGGGCATTCGCTACAAGACCCTTACTTGAATACTTTACGTAAAGAGAAAGTTGGGGTGTCCATCTACCTGGTCAACGGTATCAAGCTGCAAGGCACGATCGAGTCTTTCGACCAGTTCGTTATCCTGCTGAAAAACACCGTCAGCCAGATGGTCTACAAACACGCCATCTCTACAGTGGTGCCGGTTCGTCCAATTCGTCTGCCTAGCGCAACCGAATCCGATGCAGGTGATGCTGAGCCAGGTAACGCCTGATAGGAGTCTCCTTTGTTCTTTGAGCGCCACGGTGGTGGTGAACGAGCCATTCTCGTTCACTTGGATGGTCAGGACCCTGAGGCGCGCGAAGATCCGCAGGAGTTTCAGGAGTTGGCAATTTCGGCTGGCGCCGAGACCGTCGCGTTTTTCAACGTGCCGCGTCATCGGCCAACCGCCAAAACCCTGATCAGCAGCGGCAAGGTCGAAGAGTTGCGCGACCTGGTCCAGGCCGAACAGGTCGATCTGGTGATTTTCAATCACATCCTCACGCCCAGTCAGGAACGTAACCTCGAACGTATTTTCGAGTGTCGTGTGATCGACCGCACGGGTTTGATTCTCGATATTTTCGCCCAGCGCGCCCGCACCCATGAAGGCAAGCTCCAGGTCGAACTGGCCCAGCTTGAGCACATGAGTACGCGGCTGGTTCGCGGCTGGACTCACCTTGAACGGCAGAAAGGCGGTATCGGCCTGCGCGGTCCGGGTGAAACCCAACTGGAAACCGACCGGCGCCTGTTGCGGGTTCGCCTGCGGCAGATCAAGGGGCGCCTGGAAAAGGTCCGCAGCCAGCGTGAACAATCGCGCCGTGGCCGCAAACGGGCTGACATTCCGACGGTTTCGCTGGTGGGTTATACCAACGCCGGCAAATCGACGCTGTTCAACTCGGTGACCGACTCCGACGTCTTTGCGGCTGACCAGTTGTTCGCCACCCTCGACCCGACCTTGCGCCGGCTCGAGCTCGATGACCTCGGCCCGATCGTGCTGGCTGACACCGTGGGCTTCATTCGTCACTTGCCACACAAGCTGGTCGAGGCATTTCGGGCTACGCTCGAAGAGTCGAGCAACTCCGACCTGTTGCTGCACGTGATCGACTCCCATGAGCCTGAGCGCATGGCCCAGATTGAACAGGTCATGGTGGTTCTTGGAGAGATCGGGGCTCAAGACTTGCCGATCCTGGAGGTCTATAACAAACTCGATTTGCTCGAGGGCGTGGAGCCGCAGATCCAGCGCGATGCCGATGGCAAACCGCAGCGGGTCTGGCTTTCGGCGAAAGATGGCACAGGTCTTGATCTGCTCAAGCAGGCCGTGGCCGAGTTGCTTGGCGATGAGTTGTTTGTTGGTACCTTGCGCTTGCCGAACCGATTTGCTCGACTGCGTGCGCAGTTTTTCGAACTCGGTGCGGTACAAAAGGAAGAACACGATGACGAAGGCATCAGCTTGCTGGCCGTTCGTTTGCCACGGGCCGAATTGAATCGGCTGGTGAGTCGCGAAGGTTTGCAACCGATGGAGTTCATCGAGCAACACACTTTGCAATAAAAGCCTGAGAAAGCGGTTGTGCCGTGGTGACAGGCATTCTGTAGCATTGGTCGGCGCGCCGTGGGTGCGTCTTTGCTTTATCAGATGGAGAGCGCTATGGCTTGGAATGAGCCGGGTGGCAACTCGAATAATCAGGATCCTTGGGGTGGCAAGCGTCGTAACAACGGCGACCGCAAGGGGCCACCGGATCTCGACGAGGCCTTCCGAAAGCTGCAGGAAAGCCTGAACGGTTTGTTCGGTGGTGGTAAGAAACGTGGTGGCGACGACGGCGGTGGTCCGGGCAAGAGTGGCGGCTTTGGCGGCCTGCTCGGCATCGGTCTGGTCGTGTTGGCGGCCGTTTGGCTGTACAGCGCGGTCTATGTCGTCGACGAGCAGGAGCAAGCTGTGGTGCTGCGCTTCGGCAAGTACTACGAGACCGTGGGTCCGGGCCTGAACATCTACTTCCCGCCGATCGACAAGAAGTACATGGAGAACGTCACGCGTGAGCGTGCCTACACCAAGCAGGGCCAGATGCTGACCGAAGACGAGAACATCGTCGAAGTGCCGCTGACCGTGCAGTACAAGATCAGCAACCTGCAGGATTTCGTGCTGAGCGTCGATCAGCCGGAAATCAGCCTGCAGCACGCGACCGACAGCGCCTTGCGCCATGTGGTGGGTTCCACCGCGATGGACCAGGTACTGACCGAAGGTCGTGAGTTGATGGCCAGCGAGATCAAGGAGCGTCTGCAACGCTTCATGGACACCTATCGCACCGGTATCACCGTCACCCAGGTCAACGTACAGAGCGCAGCGGCACCGCGCGAAGTCCAGGAAGCCTTCGATGACGTGATCCGTGCCCGGGAAGACGAACAGCGTTCGCGCAACCAGGCCGAAACCTATGCCAACGGCGTCGTGCCGGAAGCTCGTGGTCAGGCCCAGCGCATCCTTGAGGATGCCAATGGTTACCGTGACGAGACCGTCTCGCGCGCCAAGGGTGAGGCCGATCGCTTCACCAAGCTGGTCGCCGAGTACCGCAAGGCCCCTGAAGTCACCCGCCAGCGTCTATATCTGGACACCATGCAGGAAGTCTTCACCAACACCAGCAAGGTTCTCGTGACCGGCAACAAGAACGGCCAGAACAACCTGTTGTACCTGCCTCTGGACAAGATGGTCGAAAGTGGTCGCAGCACCAGCACCCAGGTGAGCAGTGCGGCAGCCACCAGCAATGAAGCGAATGCGCGTGCGGCAGCTGATCTGCAGCAACAGCCAGCACGTACCAGGGAGAGTCGCTGATGAGCAATAAATCGCTGATCGCCCTTATTGTCGGCGTCGTCGTGGCGATCGCTGCCTGGAACTGCTTCTACATCGTGGCTCAGACCGAGCGTGCGGTGTTGCTGCAGTTCGGTCGCGTGGTCCAGACCGATGTTCAGCCAGGCCTGCATGTGAAAGTGCCCTACGTTAACCAGGTGCGTAAATTCGACGCACGCCTGATGACGCTGGATGCACCGACGCAACGCTTCCTGACGCTGGAAAAGAAAGCCGTGATGGTCGATGCCTACGCCAAGTGGCGCGTGAAGGACGCAGAGCGTTACTACACCGCGACTTCCGGCCTCAAGCAGATCGCCGACGAGCGTCTTTCCCGTCGTCTGGAATCGGGCCTGCGTGACCAGTTCGGTAAGCGCACCCTGCACGAAGTGGTGTCGGGTGAGCGTGATGCGCTGATGGCTGATATCACGGCATCGCTGAACAAGATGGCCGAGAAAGAGCTGGGCATCGAAGTGGTCGATGTTCGGGTCAAGACCATCGACCTGCCGAAAGAAGTGAACCGCAGTGTGTTCGAGCGTATGAGCACCGAGCGTGAGCGTGAAGCTCGCGAGCACCGCGCCAAGGGTAACGAACTGGCCGAAGGCATCCGTGCCGACGCCGATCGTCAACGCCGCGTGCTGCTGGCTGAAGCCTATCGTGAATCCGAAGAGGTTCGCGGTGACGGCGATGCCCAGGCTGCTGCGATCTACTCCAAGGCCTACGGTCAGGATCAGGAGTTCTACGCGTTCTACCGTAGCCTGCGCGCCTACCGTGAAAGCTTCGCGAACAAATCCGACGTCATGGTCCTCGACCCAAGCAGCGACTTCTTCCATTACCTGGAAAAAGCCAAGCCTTGATACGGCGTTGACCTGAATTATCCCCCGCCGGGCGGCTAAAACCTCTGGCGGGGTGATCCTTTGGGAAAACGTGTGTATGATGCGGCAGCCGGGAAATTCCCGGCTTTTTTGCGTCTGCATGTTTGATTGCTGTGTTCAAGCAGATGCCGGGCCGATTGGCTCGACAGTTTTTCGAGGAAAGTGGTTGGCGAAGCCGGTAGAAGGGCTTTTCGCTCCGTCGCTCATGCGCGTGGTTTGTGCGCAAGCCGACCATTTTCTGCTTCACTCAAGGCTCGCCGACAGGCTGGTCGCCCGGAGATAGGGGAAGGCGTAATGGCAACGGTAGACCGCTGGCTTCTGCCAGATGGCATCGAAGAAGTACTGCCACCGGAAGCTGCGCGTATTGAAGTCGCGCGTCGTCAGGTGTTGGATCTGTTCCAGAGCTGGGGTTACGAGTTTGTCGTGACTCCCCATATCGAGTACCTGGAATCCCTGCTGACCGGCGCGGGCCAGGACCTGGATCTGCGCACCTTCAAGGTCATCGACCCGCAATCGGGCCGTCAGATGGGTTTCCGCGCCGACATCACGCCGCAAGTGGCGCGCATCGATGCGCATACCCTGCGTCGTGAAGGCCCAAGCCGCCTGTGCTATGCCGGTAGTGTCCTGCACGCTCAGCCTCGCGCCCTGTCGTCCTCGCGCAGCCCGATTCAACTGGGTGCCGAGTTGTACGGCGACGGCAGTCCGAGCAGCGACGTCGAAGTCATCAGCCTGATGCTGGCCATGCTGCAACTGGCCGATGTGCCGGATGTGCACATGGACCTCGGTCATGTTGGCATCTATCGCGGCCTGGCCCGTGCGGCCGGTTTGTCCGGTGAAGTCGAGCAGCAGTTGTTCGATGCCTTGCAACGTAAGGCCATCGACGAGGTCATTACCTTGACCGAAGGCTTGCCTGCCGATCTATCGGGCATGCTGCGGGCGTTGGTCGACCTGTGTGGCGGTCGTGAAGTGCTGGCTGCGGCCCGCGAGCGTCTGGCCAAGGCGCCGGCCCCTGTTCTGGCAGCGCTGGACGACTTGCTGGCGATTGCCGAGCGGCTGTCCGTGCGTTTCCCTGAGCTGCCGCTGTATTTCGACCTGGGCGAGCTGCGTGGCTACCACTACCACACCGGTGTGGTGTTCGCTGTGTTCGTACCGGGTGTTGGCCAGTCCATTGCCCAGGGCGGTCGTTACGACGACATCGGCGCCGACTTCGGTCGCGCCCGTCCGGCGACCGGCTTCTCCACCGATTTGAAAACCCTGGTGACCCTGGGGCGTGCTGAGATCGAGCTACCGTCTGGCGGTATCTGGATGCCTGACAGTACGGATGCGGCACTCTGGCAGCAGGTTTGCCAGTTGCGCAGTGAGGGTCAGCGTGTCGTTCAGGCATTGCCTGGACAACCTTTGGCCGCCGCCCGTGAAGCGGACTGCGACCGGCAATTGATTCAGCAGAACGGGCTTTGGCAAGTATCGCCACTGGCTTCTTGAGTTTTCCTGCCGGCTGCCGCCGGCACCAAGTTTGCGCGAATGAGGACAAGTGTTATGGGTAAGAATGTCGTAGTCCTGGGCACCCAATGGGGTGATGAGGGCAAAGGCAAGATCGTTGATCTGCTGACCGAACATGCTGCCGCCGTAGTGCGCTACCAGGGTGGCCACAACGCTGGCCACACCCTGGTGATCGACGGTGAGAAGACCGTCTTGCACCTGATTCCGTCGGGCGTGCTGCGCGAAGGCGTGCAGTGCCTGATCGGCAACGGCGTGGTGGTTGCACCCGACGCTCTGCTGCGGGAAATCACCAAGCTGGAAGAGAAGGGCGTACCGGTGCGCGAGCGCCTGCGTATCAGCCCGTCCTGCCCGCTGATCCTGTCCTTCCACGTTGCGCTGGACCAGGCCCGTGAAAAGGCCCGTGGCGAGCTGAAGATCGGTACTACCGGTCGTGGCATCGGCCCGGCATACGAAGACAAGGTTGCACGTCGTGGCCTGCGTGTTGGCGACCTGCTCAACATGCCGCGCTTTGAAGACAAGTTGCGTGAACTGGTGGATTACCACAACTTCATGCTGGTTGGTTACTACAAAGAACCAGCCATCGACTTCGACAAGACCCTGGCCGAGTGCAAAGACTACGCTGAGCTGCTCAAGCCGCTGATGCTGGACGTGACTGCCGAGCTGCACGACCTGCGTCGTGCTGGCAAAGACATCATGTTTGAAGGCGCACAAGGTTCGTTGCTGGACATCGACCACGGTACCTACCCGTACGTGACCAGTTCCAACACCACCGCTGGCGGCGTTGCTACCGGTTCGGGTGTCGGCCCTATGTTCCTGGACTACATCCTGGGCATCACCAAGGCTTACACCACCCGTGTAGGTTCGGGTCCATTCCCGACGGAACTGTTCGACGAAGTCGGCGCGCACCTGGCTAAACAAGGTCACGAGTTCGGCGCGACTACCGGCCGTGCCCGTCGTTGTGGCTGGTTCGACGCCGTTATCCTGCGTCGCGCTATCGATGTGAACAGCATCTCGGGCATCTGCCTGACCAAGCTGGACGTACTCGACGGTCTGGAAACCATCAACATCTGCGTCGGCTACAAAGATGCAGAAGGCAAGGCCGTTGCCCCGACTGATGCTGACAGCTACGTGGGCCTGCAGCCTGTGTACGAAGAAGTGCCGGGCTGGACCGAATCGACCGTGGGTGCCAAAACCCTGGAAGAGCTGCCAGCTAACGCCCGTGCTTACATCAAGCGCGTCGAAGAGCTGATCGGCGCGCCGATCGACATTATTTCGACGGGCCCGGATCGCAACGAAACCATCGTCCTGCGCCATCCGTTTGCTTGATAAGTCGTTGATGTAAAACACAAAGGCCCCTTAATTGGGGCCTTTGTCGTTTATGCCTGCTGGACGGCATGACCTTTGCTATTAGCTTTGCCTAAAACGTCACTTTTGGCGTGCCATCAATTTAATGGCGCTTTTGCAGAGGGATATCAAGTGTCGGCCGTTCTCTCATTGTTACAGAGCCGTTTGTTGCGGCCCGTGTTCGTTACCCTTGGTATCGCCCTTTTGGTGCAGGTGCTGGTAGCTGTCGCTCTGACCCGGAGCACGGTGACCGCGCTGGAAGCCGATCTGGGCCTGCGCCTGGGCGCGGACAGTCAAAAGCTTTCCGCTGAGCTTGAGCAGGCGGGACGCGAAGTCACATCGAGCCTCGACAGTCTCTCTACCAGTACGCGTCAGCGCCTGACCGCCGGTTTGTCCTCGCGTCTTGAGCAGGAGCAGGCGCAATTGCGTTCGGCCCTGGAAAAGGACCTGAAGGACTCCGCCAGCGACATGGCACAGCTTCTGGCTTCCGTCGCGCCTCGCGCCATGTGGGACAACGACATTCCGACACTTTCCGAGTTCGCCCGCCGGGCCCAGCGCAATCCCAATGTGCTGTTCGTGGTGTATGACGACGCCACCGGCCAGCACCTGACGCGCTACCTCAATCGGGAAAACCCGATCAACAAGGCGCTGCTGGAAAAAGGCCAGGGCGAGCGTGCGCTGGACAAGGTGCTGGATGCGGCGAAGAACGATCCTTCGGTGTTCTACATCGAGGCCCCGATCAATCCTAACGGCGTAGAAATCGGCAAGGTCCTGATGGGGGTCTCGACGGCTTCCGTGGAGACTGATCTGGCGGCCCTCGACAAGCGCTTCTCGGCGTTGATCGCCAGCAGCGATCAACTGGTGGGCGACAGCCTCAAGGGTGCGGCTGCTGACAGCGCAACGGCCATGCGCTCGCGTCTGCAGTCGGCGCAGTCCACGGCGGCGGAAATGAAGGCCAATACCACCAGCACCGTGCAGGAAGCTGCTACGACATTGCGCTGGCGCATCGGCGTGTGTCTGGCGGTGGTGGGCTTCGGTGTCCTGCTGTTGTTGGCGGTGGTGCTCGGTCGCCGAGTGGTCAATCGCCTGAAAATGCTGATCGTTGCCATGGATGACCTGGCGGCGGGCGAGGGTGATCTGACCAAGCGTGTGCAGATCAACAGCAAGGATGAAATCGGCGACATGGCCTCGGCGGTCAATCGCTTTGTGGATAAGTTGCAGCCGATCGTGCGTGAGGCGGGGGATGTCGCCCAGCGTACCGGCGTGGAGATCGGCGCCATGACCTTGCGCAACGCCGGTGCGGACGCGGCGGCTGGCATGCAGCGCGACGAGGTGGCGGAGAGTTTGCGCGCCTTGTCGCAAATGGCTGATGAGGCGCAGTCGGAAAGCCATGCCATGCAGGCGGCGCTGAAGCAGGTGGTGGACATTCGTCAGGCCACCGATGAAAACACCCGGACCTCGGCGAAAGTCGGCAGCCTGATCGAGGAGTTGGCGGGTCAGGTCAACACTGGCGCGCAAGTGATCGAGCGCCTGGCGCAGCAAAGTGAGCAGATTGAGGTGGTGCTGACGGTGATTCACGGCATCGCCGAACAGACCAACCTGCTGGCGCTGAACGCAGCGATTGAGGCGGCGCGTGCCGGCGAGACCGGGCGCGGGTTTGCCGTGGTGGCCGATGAGGTGCGGGCGCTGGCGAGCAAGACGCAAAGCTCCACCGGCGATATTCAGGCGCACATCGTGGCCTTGCAGCAAGGTGCGCGTGAGGCGGTGGCGGCGATCGGTCAGGCCGGGCGCCAGGCCAGTGAGGGTTTACTGGTGCTGCGTGACAGTGCGCGGTTGCAGCAGTCGGTGCAGGCATCCGTCGAGCAGGTCCATGCGGCGATCGGTTTGGCTACCCAGGCTGCAGCGCATCAGGCGCAGGGCGCGCAGGCAGTTCGGGGGCGGGTGCAGACCATTCATGCCCAGGCCGAGAAAGCGGCGCAAGCTGTCGTGGAGACTACGGCGAGCGGCAAGGTGCTCGATGGTCTGGCGGCGCAGTTGAAGGCGAGCCTGGGGCAGTTCAGGGCTTGATCGGTTGTTGGTGCCGGCCCCTTCGCGAGCAAGCCCGCTTCCACATTGGCTCTTTGTGAACATCATATTTGTGTTCGACAGAGGACCACTGTGGGAGCGGGCTTGCTCGCGAAAGCGGTTTCAGCGACTCAGATACATCCGGGTCGTCAGCAAATAGACCGGCAACCCTGACACCAATATCAACAACGCCGCATAAGGCGCCGCCGCCGCAAACTCCACATTCGCGGTATGCGCCCAGACTTCCGTCGCCAGTGTATTGAGTCCGGTGGGGCTCAGCAGCAAGGTCGCCGTCAGCTCCTTCATCGCATCCAGGAACACCAGGGCAAAAGCCGCCCCCAGCGCCGGGAAAATAATCGGCAGTGTCACTCGGCAGAAGGCACTGAATGACGAGGCTCCCAGTGTGCGCGCCGCCTCCTCAAGCTGCGGTGCCGCCTTGTTCAGGGCGGTGCGGATCGGCGCCTGGGCCAGCGGCAGAAACAGCAGGGCATAGGCGATCAGCAGCAATGCCGAAGTCTGGTAAAGCATCGGCACGTAGTGCAGGGCGAAATACACCAGGGTCAGGGCAATAACCAGCCCCGGCAGCGCGTGCAGCAGATAGGGCAGGCGCTCGGCCCAGATCGCCAGTTGGCCTTTGTAGCGCACGACCAGCAGGCCGACCGGCACCGCCAGCACCAGGCACAGAGCAGCGCCACCCAGCGACAGAGCGAGGGACGACAGCAATGCTTCGCCGATTGCCGCTACGGGAAAGGCTGCCGATGTTCCTACCGCCAACCAGTAGACCAGCATCCCCAGCGGAATCCCGCTGCCAATGATTGCCAGCAACAGGCAATAAAGCTGTCCCGCCACAGCCCAGGGTCCCAGTTGAACCTGTTCCGCGCGTCGCGCCGCACCCTGTCCGGTGCGCACGTGTCGACCCTTGCCGCGCACGCGCAGCTCCAGCCACAGCAGCGCCAGGCACAACATCAGCAGTACGGCGGAGAGCATCGCCGCGTTGGCATTGCTGAACTCCAACTCGAACTGCTGATAGATCGCCGTGGTGAAGGTTTGCAGGCCGATGATCGACAAGGCGCCGAACTCCACCAGCATGTGCAGGGCAATCAGCAACGAACCCGCCAGCAGCGAAGGCCAGAGCAGGGGCAGGGTGACGCGAAAGAACACGCCCCAGCGATTTTGCCCCAGCGTGCGAGCCGACTCTTCCAGGGACGGATCGAGATTGCGCAAGGTTGCCGCCACGGGCAGAAAGATCAACGGATACTTGGACAGGCTCATCACCAGGATCGCACCGCCGAGCCCTTCGAAATGAGCGCTGAGGGAAACCCATGTGAAGCTGCTGACAAAGGCCGGTACGGCAAACGGCAGGCAGAGAATCACGCCCCACAGTCGTCGGCCCGGCAGATTGCTGCGCTCGAGCAACCAGGCCAGCGACAAGCCGATCACCCCGCAAACAATGGTGACGCCAATCATCAATGCGAGTGTGTTGCGCAGCAAGCCGAACACATAAGGTCGCCATAGCAAATGCAGTGCTTCTGCCCAACCTGCTTGCCAGGCTTTGAGTCCGACATAGGCCAGCGGCAGGAAGCTGAGGACGACCAGCAGCAAGACCGGCAACATCAACCCTATCGGTGGACGCTTGCGGCGGGGTGCGTTGTTGCTGCGCAGGCTGGTGGCAGATAGCGATGCGCTCATCAGTTCAAGCCAACGTCACGTTCCAGGTCCAGGGCTTCTTCGGCATTGCCGAGGTCGGCTGGCGTGACTTTCGGCGCTTGCAACTCGCTGAATGGCTTGAGTCCGCGATCAGACTCCATGCCTTTGTGCAGCGGGTATTCGGCGGTGGTCTGGGTGATCACGCGCTGGCCTTCCTCGCTGGCCATGTAGGCGAGCAACTGCTGTGCTTCCTTGGGGTGTTTGCTGGAATTGAGCACCGCAGCACTGGAAACCGTGATCAGTCCGCCGACATCGCCACCGCTGAAGTAATGCAGTTTCGAGTCGAGCTGGCCTTTTTCACGCTGCAGGGCGAACCAGTAGTAATTGTTGACGAGTACGGTGGCGACTTCGCCATTTTCCACCGCTTTCAGCGCAACCATGTTGTTGCTGTAGGTCTTGCCGAATGCTCGCAGACCGGTCAGCCACTCTTCGGCTGCGTCCATGCCGTGCACCTTGATGATCGCGACCGCTTGCTCCTGGAAGGCGCCGCTGGTGGGTACGAAGCCGACCTTGCCTTGCCATTTCGGATCGGAGAATTCCATCACCGAGGTCGGCAGGTCTTTTTCATCGATCAGCTTGGGGTTGAACGCAACGACGCGCACCCGGGCGGTCACGCCAATCCAGGTGCCGTTACCGGCGACGTATTCCTTGGGCAGAACGGCCAGTGTGGCGTCATCGGTCTTGGCCAGCAGGCCTTGTTCGCCGAGTTTGTTCAGGGGTGGCGATTCTTCGGTGTAGATCACGTCGGCGGGGGAGCGATCGCCTTCTTCGACGATCTGGCTGGCGAGCTGGTTGCTGCTGCCTTTGCGCACATTGACGTGGATCCCGGTCTTGGCTTCGAAGGCCTTGGCGACCGCGTCGCCGACTTCTTTGTGCTGGCCGTTGTAGAGGGTCAGGGCAACCGGATCGGCGGCTTGGGTGAGGGGAGTGGCGAGTGCCAGGCCGAGGAGGGTGGTGATCAGGCCGCGGCGCAGGGTATTTCGAAACATCATTCGCAGGGTTCCTCACTGTCACATTGCAAAAACTTGTAACAATGATAAACGATATTGTTTCTCAAATGCGCCGATAAATCCTGTAGGAGCGAGCTTGCTCGCGATGGGCGTGAACGAAAACGAGGGGTGTCTGGAGAAATGCGTTGCCTGCGCAACCATCGCGAGCAAGCTCGCTCCTACAAGGGAGAGGGGATGTTTTCAAATGCCAGAAACGCAAAAACCCGCTTTCGCGGGTTTTTGTGAAATCCAAGGTCGTAACCTTGAATTTGAATTGGTGCCCAGAAGAAGACTCGAACTTCCACGACCGTAAGGTCACCAGCACCTGAAGCTGGCGTGTCTACCAATTTCACCATCTGGGCATTCATCTTCAGCGTTGCCGCTGTTGATGTGGCGCACTATACGGAGAGCGTTTTGATCTGTAAACCCCTGATTTTAAAATTAATAAACCAGTGGTCAAAAATGCAAAAACCCGCTTTCGCGGGTTTTTGTGTGAGCCTTGAAATTGAACTAATCTCAAGCTCGAAATTGGTGCCCAGAAGAAGACTCGAACTTCCACGACCTTGCGGTCACCAGCACCTGAAGCTGGCGTGTCTACCAATTTCACCATCTGGGCAGTATCGGCAACGTTGTCCGTCGTCGATGGCGCGCACTATACGGAGCGTCTTTTTAACTGTAAACCCCCGGCCTCAAAAAAACCTGAAAAAATTCACCAACGGTCTGCAATTCAGCTTTGAGGTGTCGATACAGGGCTTTAGATGGGTCGTCTTAGCTTGAAATTTCCCGTTTCATTACGCCTATGCCAAACTAACCCGCATATAGACAAGGTGAAAACTCTCTAATGGCCGATTGGCAGTCCCTCGATCCCGAGGCCGCTCGTGAAGCGGAAAAATATGAAAACCCTATTCCTAGCCGCGAACTGATCCTTCAGCACCTTGCTGATCGAGGTTCGCCTGCTAACCGCGAGCAACTGGTCGAAGAGTTTGGTCTGACCACAGAAGACCAGATCGAAGCCCTGCGCCGCCGTCTGCGCGCCATGGAGCGCGATGCTCAACTCATCTATACCCGTCGCGGCACTTATGCACCGGTGGACAAGCTTGACCTGATCCTGGGTCGCATCAGCGGTCACCGCGACGGCTTCGGCTTCCTGGTGCCGGACGACGGCAGTGACGACCTGTTCATGAGCCCGGCGCAGATGCGTCTGGTGTTCGATGGTGACCGTGCCCTGGCCCGGGTATCCGGCCTGGACCGTCGCGGTCGCCGCGAAGGCATGATCGTCGAAGTGGTGTCCCGCGCTCACGAAACCATCGTCGGCCGCTACTTCGAAGAGGGCGGCATCGGTTTCGTGGTTGCGGACAATCCGAAGATCCAGCAGGAAGTGCTGGTGACGCCGGGTCGTAACGCCAACGCGCAGATCGGTCAGTTCGTCGAAGTGAAGATCACTCACTGGCCGACGCCACGCTTCCAGCCGCAAGGCGACGTGGTTGAAGTCGTGGGCAACTACATGGCGCCGGGCATGGAAATCGATGTTGCCCTGCGTACCTACGACATTCCTCACGTCTGGCCTGACGCCGTGCTCAAGGAAGCCGGCAAGCTCAAGCCGGAAGTCGAAGAGAAAGACAAAGAGAAACGCATCGACCTGCGTCATCTGCCGTTCGTCACCATCGACGGCGAAGATGCCCGCGACTTCGACGATGCGGTCTATTGCGAAGCCCGTCCGGGCAAGCTGCGCCTGTTCTCGGGCGGCTGGAAGCTGTACGTGGCGATTGCCGACGTATCCAGCTACGTGAAACTCGGTTCGGCGCTGGATGCCGAAGCGCAGGTTCGCGGCAACTCGGTGTACTTCCCCGAGCGCGTGATTCCGATGCTGCCTGAGCAGCTGTCCAACGGTTTGTGCTCGCTGAACCCGCAAGTCGATCGCCTGGCCATGGTTTGCGAGATGACCATCTCCAAGTCCGGTGAAATGACCGACTACTGCTTCTACGAAGCGGTGATTCACTCCCATGCGCGCCTGACCTACAACAAGGTCAGCGCGATGCTGGAAACGCCGAAAGCCACCGAAGGGCGCAAGCTGCGCGGTGAATACACCGACGTGGTGCCGCACCTCAAGCAGCTGTACTCGCTGTACAAGGTGTTGCTGGCGGCCCGTCACGTACGTGGCGCGATCGATTTCGAAACCCAGGAAACCCGGATCATCTTCGGTTCCGAGCGCAAGATCGCCGAAATTCGTCCGACCGTGCGCAACGATGCGCACAAACTGATCGAGGAGTGCATGCTGGCGGCCAACGTGGCCACCGCCGAATTCCTGAAGAAACACGAAATTCCGGCGTTGTATCGCGTTCACGATGGCCCGCCACCGGAGCGCCTGGAAAAGCTGCGCGCGTTCCTCGGCGAGCTCGGCCTGTCCCTGCACAAAGGCAAGGATGGTCCGTCGCCGAAGGATTACCAGGCACTGCTGGCCGGCATCAAGGATCGTCCGGATTTCCACCTGATCCAGACTGTCATGCTGCGTTCGTTGAGCCAGGCGGTGTACAGCGCCGACAACCAGGGCCACTTCGGCCTGAATTACGAGGCGTACACCCACTTCACTTCGCCGATTCGCCGCTACCCGGACTTGCTCACGCACCGGGCGATTCGCAGCGTGATCCATTCGAAGCAGAACACCCCGCACGTTCGCCGTGCCGGTGCGATGACCATTCCGAAAGCGCGCATCTATCCGTACGACGAAGCGGCCCTGGAGCAACTCGGCGAGCAGTGCTCGATGAGCGAGCGTCGTGCCGACGAAGCGACCCGCGACGTAGTGAACTGGCTCAAGTGCGAGTTCATGAAAGATCGCGTTGGCGAGTCGTTCCCGGGTGTGATCACCGCCGTGACCGGTTTTGGTCTGTTCGTCGAACTGACCGATATCTACGTCGAAGGCCTGGTGCACGTCACCGCGCTGCCGGGCGATTACTACCACTTCGATCCTGTGCACCACCGCCTGGCCGGTGAGCGTACCGGTCGCAGCTTCCGCTTGGGCGATACCGTGGAAGTGCGTGTCATGCGCGTCGACCTCGACGAACGCAAGATCGACTTCGAGATGGCCGAGAAAACCATCAGCGCGCCGATCGGCCGCAAGAAGCGTGGTACCGAAAGCACGGCACCCGCTGCGAAAGTCGAAGCAGAACCGGCCCCGGCGAAAACCGGTCGTCGTCCTGCCAAGGAAAAGGCTGTAGAGGCCTATCGCCCGAGCGATGCAGCGGCGAAAAACGCCGAAGTGCGCAAAAGTCGTGAAATGAAGCAGGCGTTGCTCGCCGGTGCGAAAAGCGGCGGTAAAGCGGCGTCTGGGGGAAAGACCAGTCGGTCGACGCCTGACAAGGCTGTCGGCGGCAAGCCAGCCAAACCGAGCAAACATCGTAAAGGCCCGCCAAAAGCGGGCTCGGCTCCAGCCAAGAGTGGCGGGGCGCGTAAACCTAAGGCCAAGCCATGAGTCAGTTGGAAAAGATCTACGGCGTACATGCTGTAGAAGCGTTGTTGCGTCACCACCCGAAACGCGTGAAGCAGATCTGGTTGGCCGAAGGTCGCAATGACCCTCGGGTCCAGACACTGATCGAACTGGCCAACGAAAACCGGGTCCAGGTCGGCCAGGCCGAGCGCCGTGAAATGGACGCCTGGGTTGAAGGCGTGCACCAGGGTGTGGTCGCGGACGTGAGTCCGAGCCAGGTCTGGGGCGAGGCGATGCTCGACGAGCTGCTCGATCGCACCGACGGCGCACCGTTGTTGCTGGTGCTCGATGGCGTGACCGATCCGCACAACCTCGGCGCCTGCCTGCGCTCCGCCGATGCGGCGGGCGCGCTGGCCGTGATCGTGCCGAAGGACAAGTCGGCGACTCTGACTCCGGTTGTACGAAAAATCGCCTGCGGTGCGGCGGAAGTGATTCCGCTGGTTGCCGTGACCAACCTGGCGCGCACCCTGGAAAAGCTCCAGCAGCGCGGCTTGTGGGTTGTCGGTACGGCCGGTGAAGCTGAGGTCAGCCTGTATGACCAGGATCTGACCGGCCCGACCATCCTGATCATGGGTGCCGAAGGCAAGGGCATGCGTCGCCTGACCCGCGAGCATTGCGACTACCTGGTCAACCTGCCGATGGCCGGTAGCGTCAGCAGTCTCAACGTTTCCGTGGCGACGGGTGTCTGCCTGTTCGAAGCGCAGCGTCAGCGCAGTGTCAAAGCCAAGGCTGCTGCCAAGAAGTCCTAAGCTCGACGCAATCAAAATGTGGGAGCGGGCTTGTTCGCGAAAGCGGAGTAACATTCAGCAAAGATGTTGGATGTAGTACCGCATTCGCGAGCAAGCCCGCTCCCACATTGGTTATGCGTTATGTTGAAGATTGGTGGTTCGAACGGACTGTTCAAATAATCGCCAATTACCTTGCGCCTCCCTCGCCCCTTCTCTACAATTGCGCCCCTTGCTGTGATGGCAGGCACCAACGTGTCTAGCGTCCGCAAGTCCATAAGTGTCATTCACTCCTTGTCTGACCGCTTTTGAGCGGCAGGCTACAACCCGTAAGGAGCATTCATGCGTCATTACGAAATCATCTTTTTGGTCCACCCGGATCAAAGCGAGCAAGTCGGCGGCATGGTTGAGCGTTACACCAAGCTGATCGAAGAAGACGGCGGCAAAATCCACCGTCTGGAAGATTGGGGCCGTCGTCAACTGGCCTACGCAATCAACAATGTTCACAAGGCTCACTACGTGATGCTGAACGTTGAGTGCACCGGCAAGGCCCTGGCCGAGCTGGAAGACAACTTCCGCTACAACGATGCAGTGATCCGTAACCTGGTCATCCGTCGCGACGAAGCCGTTACCGGCCAGTCCGAGATGCTCAAGGCTGAAGAAAACCGCAGTGAGCGCCGTGAGCGTCGCGACCGTCCTGAGCACGAAGGCGCTGAAAGCGCTGATAGTGATGACAGCGACAACAGCGATAACGCTGACGAGTAATCCACGGACCTTTTAAGGAGCCAATTACATGGCACGTTTCTTCCGTCGTCGTAAATTCTGCCGCTTCACCGCTGAAGACGTGAAAGAGATCGATTACAAAGATCTCAACACTCTGAAAGCCTACGTATCCGAGACCGGCAAAATCGTTCCAAGCCGCATCACCGGTACCAAAGCTCGTTATCAGCGTCAGCTGGCCACCGCTATCAAGCGCGCCCGCTTCCTGGCCCTGCTGGCCTACACCGACAGCCACGGCCGCTGAGACCGGGCAGTCGACACGTAGCAAAGGATTGAATGCATGCGGGCCATAGCTGAGTTCATCATGCGCGGCCGTATGCAGGCCACTCTGGTAGTGGCTGGATGCGCGGCATTGCCGTTGTTGTATTGGTTGGGTGCTGCCGCCGGATGCCTTGTGCTCCTGCGGCGCGGATTGCGGGACGCCCTGGGCGTTCTTGCTCTGGGACTGCTGCCGGCATTGGCCTGGTGGCTTTACTCCGACGACCCACGGGCACTTCTGGTGCTGCTGGGGTCTGCGAGCCTTGCGTTGGTTTTGCGCGCAAGCGAGTCCTGGAACCGCGTGCTGCTGGTCAGCATAGCGATGGGGGTGGTGTTTTCAGTGGTGTTGGGGACAGCTTTTGCTCCCCAGATCGAGATGCTGGCGCAGGCTTTGATCAAAGTCATGCCGTCGCTACTCGGTGATGTCTACCAGAAGTTGTCGGTAGACGAACAAGCGCGTTTCGCGTCCCTGATTGCACCGGTCCTGACCGGCCTGATTGCGGCGTTGTTGCAAATCGTCAGCTTGCTGAGCCTGCTTGTCGGGCGTTACTGGCAGGCGTTGTTGTACAACCCGGGCGGTTTTGGTCGCGAGTTTCGCGCCATCCGCATCCCGCTGTTGCCGGCGATGTTGCTGCTGGCGTGCATGCTTCTGGGGCCGAATCTCGGTTCACAGATGGCCATGTTGACGCCGTTGTGCAGCGTACCGCTGGTGTTCGCCGGGCTGGCCCTGATTCACGGGTTGGTGGCGCAGAAGCGACTGGCCAGGTTCTGGCTGGTGGGGTTGTACGTGACGCTGTTGCTGTTCATGCAACTGATCTATCCGTTGCTGGTGGTCCTGGCCATCGTCGACAGCCTGATTGATTTTCGCGGTCGTTCGGCACCGAAAGATGCCGATAACGCGAACGGTGAAGGTTAAAAGTTAAGAGGATTTTCACATGCAACTGATCCTTCTGGAAAAAGTCACCAACCTGGGCAACCTGGGTGACAAAGTGAACGTTAAGGCTGGTTACGGTCGTAACTACCTGCTGCCTTACGGCAAAGCTACCGCTGCGACCCCAGCCAACCTGGCTGCGTTCGAAGAGCGTCGCGCTGAGCTGGAAAAAGCTGCAGCAGATCGCAAAGCATCGGCTGAAAGCCGCGCTGCCCAACTGGCCGAGCTGGAAGTGACCATCACTGCCACCGCTGGCGACGAAGGCAAGCTGTTCGGTTCGATCGGTACTCACGACATCGCTGACGCACTGACCGCCTCCGGCGTTGAAGTGCAGAAGAGCGAAGTTCGTCTGCCGAACGGCACCATCCGCAACGTAGGCGAATTCGACGTAGCCGTGCACCTGCACGCCGAAGTTGAAGCCACCGTACGCGTTGTCGTGGTAGCAGCTTAAGCAGCACTTGTCGGCTGGCACCCTCGGGTGCTTGCCGGTAACATCGGGCACGATCCTGTTTACAGGTCGTGCCCTTTGTCTTTCTGAACCCCCTGCTTTTCATCACCCAAAACACAAGTGGCCATGAACGATATCTCCGCTCCCGAGCAATACGATCTGCAAACCGCCGCCCTGAAGGTGCCGCCGCACTCCATCGAGGCCGAACAGGCCGTGCTCGGTGGTCTGATGCTGGACAACAACGCCTGGGAACGCGTGCTCGATCAAGTCTCCGACGGCGATTTCTATCGACATGACCACCGCCTGATTTTCCGTGCGATCGCCAAGCTGGCCGATCAGAACATGCCGATCGATGTCGTGACCCTGTCCGAGCAACTGGACAAGGAAGGTCAGACTTCGCAAGTCGGTGGCCTCGGTTACCTCGGTGAACTGGCGAAAAACACCCCGTCCGTCGCCAACATCAAGGCCTATGCGCAGATCGTTCGCGAACGGGCGACGTTGCGCCAGCTGATCGGTATCAGTACCGAAATCGCCGACAGCGCGTTCAACCCTGAAGGCCGCACTGCCGCCGAGATTCTCGACGAGGCTGAACGGCAGATCTTCCAGATCGCCGAGGCCCGACCGAAAACCGGTGGCCCGGTGGGCGTCAATGACCTGCTGACCAAAGCCATCGACCGCATCGACACCCTGTTCAACACCGACAACGCCATCACCGGCCTGTCCACCGGCTACACCGACCTCGACGAGAAAACCAGCGGCCTGCAACCGTCCGACCTGATCATCGTCGCTGGCCGTCCATCCATGGGTAAAACCACCTTTGCGATGAACCTGGTGGAAAACGCCGTGTTGCGCAGCGAGAAGGCCGTCCTGGTTTACTCCCTCGAGATGCCAGGTGAATCGCTGATCATGCGTATGTTGTCTTCCCTGGGGCGTATCGACCAGACCAAGGTCCGTTCCGGCCAGCTGGAAGATGACGACTGGCCGCGCCTGACCTCGGCGGTCAACCTGCTCAACGACCGCAAGCTGTTCATCGACGATACCGCCGGCATCAGCCCGTCGGAAATGCGCGCCCGGACCCGCCGTCTGGTGCGTGAACACGGCGATGTCGGCCTGATCATGATCGACTACCTGCAACTGATGCAGATCCCGGGCTCCAGTGGTGACAACCGGACCAACGAGATTTCCGAGATCTCCCGATCCCTGAAAGCCCTGGCCAAGGAATTCAACTGTCCGGTGGTGGCGCTCTCGCAGCTCAACCGTTCCCTGGAGCAACGGCCAAACAAACGCCCGGTGAACTCCGACTTGCGGGAATCCGGAGCGATCGAGCAGGACGCCGACGTGATCATGTTCGTTTACCGCGACGAGGTGTATCACCCGGAGACCGAGCACAAGGGCATCGCCGAAATCATCATCGGCAAGCAGCGTAACGGGCCGATCGGCTTTATCCGCCTGGCGTTCATCGGCAAGTACACCCGCTTCGAGAACCTGGCGCCGGGTAGCTATAACTTCGACGACGACGAATAACCTGTGGGAGCGGGCTTGCTCGCGAAGGCAGTGTGTCAGGCAACATCTATGTCGACTGACACACTGCCTTCGCGAGCAAGCCCGCTCCCACATGGGTTGTGCGCAATTTCCGACCATGGCCGTCGGAATTGGTCAAAATTTGTGCTATATTCCGCGCCCGCGAAATTCAATGAAAGCCAACACCGGTTATCGACATGCAAGCAGCCAAGCCGTTATTTGACTATCCCAAGTACTGGGCCGAATGTTTCGGGCCAGCGCCGTTCCTGCCCATGAGCAGGGAGGAGATGGATCAGCTCGGCTGGGATTCCTGCGACATCATCATCGTCACCGGTGATGCCTACGTCGACCACCCGTCGTTCGGCATGGCGATCATCGGCCGGCTGCTGGAGTCCCAGGGCTTCCGCGTCGGGATCATTGCCCAGCCGAACTGGCAGTCCAAAGACGATTTCATGAAGCTCGGCGAGCCGAACCTGTTCTTCGGTGTCGCGGCCGGCAACATGGACTCCATGATCAACCGCTACACAGCGGACAAGAAAATCCGTTCCGACGACGCGTACACGCCGGGTGGCCTGGCCGGCAAGCGTCCGGACCGCGCCAGCCTGGTCTACAGCCAGCGCTGCAAGGAAGCCTACAAGCACGTGCCGATCGTGCTCGGCGGCATCGAAGCGTCCCTGCGCCGCATCGCCCACTACGACTACTGGCAGGACCGTGTGCGCAACTCGATCCTGATCGACGCCAGCGCCGACATCCTGCTGTACGGTAACGCCGAGCGTGCGATTGTCGAAGTCGCCCAGCGCCTGTCCTACGGTCACAAGATCGAAGACATCACCGACGTGCGCGGCACCGCGTTCATCCGTCGTGACACGCCGCAAGGCTGGTACGAAGTCGACTCCACGCGTATCGACCGTCCGGGCAAGATCGACAAGATCATCAACCCGTACGTCAACACCCAGGACACCCAGGCCTGCGCCATCGAGCAGGAAAAAGGTCCGGTTGAAGATCCGCAGGAAGCCAAGGTCGTGCAGATCCTGGCCAGCCCGCGCATGACCCGCGACAAGACCGTGATTCGTCTGCCGTCGGTGGAAAAGGTCCGTAATGACGCAGTGCTCTACGCTCACGCCAACCGCGTGTTGCACCTGGAAACCAACCCGGGCAACGCCCGTGCGCTGGTGCAGAAGCACGGCGAAGTCGACGTCTGGTTCAACCCGCCGCCGATTCCGATGACCACCGAAGAAATGGACTACGTGTTCGGCATGCCTTACGCGCGCATTCCGCACCCGGCGTATGGCAAGGAAAAAATCCCGGCCTACGACATGATCCGTTTCTCGGTGAACATCATGCGTGGCTGCTTCGGCGGCTGCACCTTCTGCTCGATCACCGAGCACGAAGGCCGGATCATCCAGAACCGTTCCCACGAGTCGATCATTCGCGAAATCGAAGAAATTCGTGACAAGGTTCCGGGCTTTACCGGCGTGATCTCCGACCTCGGCGGCCCGACCGCGAACATGTACCGCATTGCCTGCAAGAGCCCGGAAATCGAATCCGCGTGCCGCAAGCCATCGTGCGTGTTCCCTGGCATCTGCCCGAACCTGAACACCGACCACTCGGCGCTGATCCAGTTGTACCGCAGTGCCCGTGAATTGCCGGGTGTGAAGAAGATCCTGATCGCTTCCGGCCTGCGCTATGACCTCGCGGTCGAATCGCCGGAGTACGTCAAGGAACTGGTGACCCACCACGTCGGCGGCTACCTGAAGATCGCCCCGGAACACACCGAGGAAGGTCCGCTCAACCAGATGATGAAACCGGGCATCGGCAGCTATGACAAGTTCAAGCGCATGTTCGAGAAGTACTCCAAGGAAGCGGGCAAGGAGCAGTACCTGATTCCGTACTTCATCGCCGCCCACCCGGGCACCACCGATGAAGACATGATGAACCTGGCCCTTTGGCTCAAGGGCAACGGCTTCCGTGCCGACCAAGTGCAGGCGTTCTACCCGTCGCCGATGGCCACCGCCACCGCGATGTACCACTCGGGCAAGAACCCGCTGCGCAAGGTCACCTACAAGAGTGACGCGGTGACCATCGTCAAGAGCGAGGAGCAGCGTCGTCTGCACAAGGCGTTCTTGCGTTATCACGACCCGAAAGGCTGGCCGATGCTGCGTGAGGCACTGACCCGCATGGGCCGCGCCGACCTGATCGGGCCGGGCAAGAACCAGTTGATTCCTTTGCATCAGCCGTCGACTGACAGCTACCAGAGCGCCCGTCGCAAGAACTCGACGCCGGCGGGCAGCCATAAGGTTGCAGGGGAAAAGACCACCAAGATCCTGACCCAGCACACCGGCCTGCCACCGCGTGCCAGCGATGGCGGCAACCCGTGGGACAAGCGCGAACAGGCCAAGGCTGCGGCGTTCGCCCGCAACCAGCAGGCGGCCAAGGAACGCAAGGATGCGGCCAAAGGCAAAGGGCCAAAGCCGACCCGCAAGCCGGTCGTGCCGCGCTAAGCCTCGCTTGAACTGAACAGAACGCCAACCTTCGGGTTGGCGTTTTGCGTTTCTGGAGGAGTAAAGGCTGTATCACAGCCTGAAAGTGGGGTGTGGCAACTGGCCTCTTCGCGAGCAAGCCCGCTCCCACAGTGTTCGAGGTTGCCCGCGATTGTGTGTTCGCAGCAGATCCCTGTGGGAGCGGGCTTGCTCGCGAAGAGGCCGGGTTTGGCAGCGACTATGCAGCTGAACGCCACAAATACGTGCAACTCTTGCAAGCCAATTCTGCGCATCGCCCGATATTGGTGCTGTACTGCCTCAGGCAACCGAGGAAAGCGCCAGCATTGCTGGATGGCATAAGTCTTGCGCGCTTTCCAATACGCTCAAGGCTCGCAGGAGGCACGCCGTGTCGATTCATGTCGCATTGCACCACGTCACGCATTACCGCTATGACCGCGCTGTCGAACTCGGCCCGCAGATCGTTCGCCTGCGTCCCGCCGCCCACAGCCGCACGCGGATTCTGTCCTATGCGTTGAAAGTCTCCCCCGAACAGCACTTCATCAACTGGCAGCAGGACCCTCAGGGCAATTACCTGGCGCGGCTGGTGTTCCCGGAAAAAACCGAAGAGTTGCGAATCGAAGTCGATCTGCTGGCCGAAATGGCGATCTTCAATCCGTTCGACTTCTTCCTCGAACCCTACGCGGAAAAAATCCCCTTCAGCTATGCCGCGGATGAGCGCAAGGAGCTGGCGCCGTACCTGGAAACCCTGCCCCTGACGCCGAAGTTCAAGGCCTACCTGGACGGCATCGACCGCACACCGTTACCCGCCGTGGACTTTCTCGTCGCGCTCAACCAGCGTTTGAGCGAAGACATCGACTACCTGATCCGCATGGAGCCCGGCGTACAAACACCTGAGCACACCCTCGACCAGGCCTCCGGTTCGTGTCGCGATTCCGCCTGGTTGCTGGTGCAACTGCTGCGCAACCTCGGACTGGCGGCGCGTTTCGTGTCGGGCTACCTGATCCAGTTGACCGCCGACGTCAAAAGTCTCGACGGCCCGTCCGGCACCGAAGTGGATTTCACCGACCTGCACGCCTGGTGCGAGGTGTACCTGCCCGGTGCCGGCTGGATCGGCCTGGATGCGACCTCCGGGCTGTTTGCTGGTGAAGGACATATTCCGTTGGCCTGTAGTCCCGATCCGTCCTCTGCGGCGCCGATCAGTGGCCTGGTGGAACCGTGCGAGTGCGAATTCAGCCACGAAATGTCCGTGGAGCGGATTTGGGAAGCACCACGGGTCACCAAGCCCTACACCGACGACCAGTGGCAGGCGATTCAAACCCTGGGCCGGCAGATCGATGCCGATCTGCTGGAAGGCGATGTACGCCTGACCATGGGCGGCGAGCCGACCTTTGTGTCCATTGATGACCCGGACGGCGCCGAGTGGAATACCGCGGCACTGGGGCCGGATAAACGACGGTTGTCCGCCGAACTGTTCCAGCGCATGCGCAAGCACTACGCGCCCCAGGGGCTGGTACATTTCGGGCAGGGCAAGTGGTATCCCGGCGAGCAACTGCCGCGCTGGTCGCTCAATTGCTACTGGCGCCGTGACGGCGTGCCGATCTGGCACAACAGCGCGCTGATCGCCGACGAGCAGGAGGATTATGGCGCCGACGGTGCGCTGGCCGGGCGTTTTCTGGCGAGTGTCGCCGAACGCTTGAAGATTCCGACACGCTTTGTGTTCCCGGCCTACGAAGACAATTTCTATTACCTCTGGCGCGAAGGAATGTTGCCGCAAAACGTCAGCGCCGAAGACTCACGCCTGGAAGAGCCTTTGGAGCGTAAGCGCCTGCGCAAGGTCTTCAGTCAAGGCCTGGACAAGGTCATCGGCCAGGTCCTTCCGCTGGCGCGCACCGCCAAGGGCGATCAGTGGCAGAGTGGCCGCTGGTATCTGCGCGACGAGCACTGCCGACTGGTCCCGGGGGACTCGCCGCTGGGTTATCGCTTGCCGCTGGGTTCGCAGCCGTGGGTGAAAGCGGCTGAATATCCGTTTATTCATCCACGGGACCCGAATCAAGACTTCCCGCCGCTGCCCGATACCGCGCAACTGCAAAGCCAGGGCGAGACTGCCAAGGTGC
This sequence comes from Pseudomonas sp. BF-R-30, assembly GCF_019956175.1. NCBI lineage: Bacteria > Pseudomonadati > Pseudomonadota > Gammaproteobacteria > Pseudomonadales > Pseudomonadaceae > Pseudomonas > Pseudomonas sp. BF-R-30. The sequence goes on from NZ_JAHBDE010000033.1 coordinate 207,517, forward strand.
AGGAGCGCACACCGAAGTTCGACGAATCCGCCGACTGGCTGACCCGCACGGCGCTCTGTGCCGAGGCGCGGGAAGGCCGTTTGTACCTGTTCATGCCGCCGCTGGAACGGGTCGAGGAATACCTCGAGCTGGTCGCCGCCATCGAAGCCACCGCGCAAGAGCTGATGTGCCCGGTGTTGCTGGAGGGCTATGAACCGCCGAGCGATCCACGCCTGAGCAACTTGCGCATCACCCCGGATCCGGGGGTGATCGAGGTCAACGTGCAGCCGTCCGCGACCTGGGATGAGCTGGTCGAACGCACCGAATTCCTCTACGAACAAGCGCGCCAGACTCGGCTGACCACTGAAAAATTCATGATCGATGGCCGCCATACCGGCACGGGCGGTGGTAACCATTTCGTGCTGGGTGGCGCGACACCGGGGGACTCGCCGTTTCTGCGTCGCCCGGATCTGCTGCGCAGCCTGATCAGCTACTGGCATAACCATCCGTCGCTGTCCTACCTGTTTTCCGGATTGTTCATCGGCCCGACGTCCCAGGCGCCGCGGGTCGATGAGGCGCGCAACGATGCCTTGTACGAGCTGGAAATCGCCTTCGCGCAGATGCCTGAAGCGGGTGAGGAGTGTCCGCCATGGCTGGTGGATCGACTGCTGCGCAACCTGCTGATCGATGTAACCGGCAACACCCACCGCGCCGAGTTCTGCATCGACAAACTCTATTCGCCGGACGGTGCCACCGGGCGCCTCGGATTGCTGGAGCTACGTGCGTTCGAGATGCCGCCCCATGCGCGCATGAGCCTGGCGCAACAATTGTTGCTGCGGGCGCTGGTTGCGCGGTTCTGGCGCGAGCCCTATGCGCCGCCGAAACTGGCGCGCTGGGGCACGGAGCTGCACGATCGCTTCCTGTTGCCGCACTTTATCGAGCAAGACTTCGCCGATGTCATCGTCGACCTCAACGCCGCCGGTTATCCGGTGCGGGCCGAATGGTTCGCCGCGCATCTGGAATTCCGCTTCCCCAAGGTTGGCGACTACGCCGTCAGCGGCATTGCGCTGGAACTGCGCCAGGCGCTCGAGCCCTGGCACGTGCTGGGCGAAGAGGGCGCCATGGGCGGTACGGTGCGCTACGTGGATTCTTCGCTGGAGCGTTTGCAGGTCAAACTCAGCGGCTTGCCGCCCCAGCGATATCTGCTGACCTGCAACGGCATTCCGGTGCCATTGCAGCCCACCGGGCGTGTAGGCGAATTCGTCGCGGGCGTGAGATTCCGTGCCTGGCAACCGGCTAACTGCCTGCAACCGACCATTGCGGTCCACGCGCCCCTGGTGTTCGACCTGCTCGACACCTGGATGCAGCGCTCGCTGGGCGGTTGCCAGTACCACGTCGCCCATCCGGGCGGGCGCAACTACGACAGTTTGCCGGTGAATGCCAACGAAGCGGAGAGCCGGCGAATGGCGCGCTTTTTCCGCATCGGACACACGCCGGGAAAGTTTCCTGTACCCAATCTGGAAATCAGCGACGAGTTGCCGATGACACTCGATTTGCGACGTTTCTAAACCGTACGCGACGCTCGGATTTTTCGTATATCCGGGCGTCACGAGCCTGCGTTAGTCTGACCGTTCATTGCTGTCTGCCGAGCTTTCCATGCCTGACCTGCTAGACCGCTACCCGCTGACGGCGGGCACCTATCACGAACTGCTCGACGACAGTGGCGCCGTGCGCCCGCACTGGCGCCGGCTGTTCGAACAGTTGCAACGCAGCACGCCGGCACAACTGGTGCAGCGTCAGGCCCTGCTGACCCGGCAGATTCAGGAAAACGGCGTTACCTATAACGTCTATGCAGACCCCAAGGGCGCGGACCGGCCGTGGGAGCTGGACCTGCTGCCCCATGTCATCGCGGCTGAGGAGTGGCAACAGTTGTCGGCCGGCATCGCTCAGCGGGCGCGGTTGCTCAATGCCGTGCTGGCTGACCTTTACGGTCCGCAACGGCTGATCGCCGAAGGTCTGCTGCCCGCCGAGCTGGTGTTCGGTCACAACAACTTCCTTTGGCCCTGTCAGGGCATCAGTCCGCCTGACGGAGCCTTTCTGCATCTGTATGCCGTGGATCTGGCGCGCACACCCGATGGCCGTTGGTGGGTGACGGCGGATCGTACCCAGGCGCCTTCAGGAGCCGGGTATGCGCTGGAAAACCGCACGATTGTGTCCCGGGCCTTTCCCGAGCTGTACCGTGATCTGAAAGTGCAGCACCTGGCCGGGTTCTTCCGCACCTTGCAGGAAACCCTGGTCCGTCAGGCCCCGAGTGACGGAGACGCACCGTTGGTGGTGCTGCTGACACCGGGGCGTTTCAACGAAAGCTATTTTGAACATCTGTATCTGGCTCGTCAGCTCGGTTATCCGCTGGTGGAGGGCGGCGACCTGACGGTGCGCGATGCCACGGTCTACCTGAAGACCCTGAGTGGCCTGCGTCGGGTCCACGCGATCATGCGCCGGCTCGACGATGATTTCTGCGACCCGCTGGAGCTGCGTACCGACTCGGCCCTTGGTGTGCCGGGGCTGCTTGAGGCTGTGCGGCAGGGGCGGGTGCTGGTGGCCAACGCCCTCGGCAGCGGTGTGCTGGAGTCGCCTGGTCTGTTGGGTTTCCTGCCGAAGATCAATCAATTCCTGTTCGGCGAAGAACTGATCCTGCCGTCCATCGCCACCTGGTGGTGCGGCGAAGCGCCGGTATTGGCCCAGGCCCTGGAGAAACTTCCAGAGCTGCTGATCAAACCGGCGTTTCCGTCCCAGAGCTTTGCACCGGTATTTGGCCGTGATTTGAGTGATAAGCAGCGCAACGAGCTCGCAGAGCGCATGCAGGCGCGTCCTTATGCCTATGTGGCGCAAGAACTTGCGCAATTGTCCCAGGCGCCGATCTGGCAAGCCGAAGACGGTCAACTGCAACCCCGTGCCATCGGCATGCGCGTGTATGCAGTGGCCAGCCGCGAGGGATATCGGGTACTGCCCGGTGGCTTGACCCGGGTCGCCGCCCAAGCCGATGCCGAAGTGGTGTCGATGCAGCGCGGCGGCGCCAGTAAAGACACCTGGGTGCTGGGCGATCGTGCGCCGAGCGGCGAACAATGGAAGGCCCAACGCAACATCGGTGTGCATGACCTGGTGCGGCGCGATCCGTACTTGCCGTCGCGGGTGGTGGAAAACCTGTTCTGGTTTGGTCGTTATTGCGAGCGTTGCGACGACAGCGCCCGTTTACTGCGCATCATGCTGGCGCGCTATGTCGACGGCGACGACCCGCAAGCCCTGCAGGCAGCGGTGGACCTCGGCGAACGGCTGATGTTGCTGCCCGAGGAGGGCGAGTTGCCGGAACGCCTGTTGGCGGCGCTGCTCGGCGATGACTGGCCGTTCAGTCTGCGTTCCAACCTGCAACGCTTGCAGTGGGCTGCTTCGCAGGTGCGCGGCAAGCTCTCGCGGGAAAACTGGCAGGCGCTGGTGGAGTTGCAGCGCGAAGCCATGGAGCTGGAAACCGAAGAGCCGGATTTCGGTGAGTTGCTGGATTTTCTCAATCGTCTGGTGATGTCCCTGGCGGCGCTGTCCGGCTTTGCCCTGGACGACATGACCCGGGATGAAGGCTGGCGTTTCCTGATGATTGGTCGGCGAATCGAACGCCTGCAATTTCTCAGCGGCAGCCTGGCGGCGTTCCTGCGGGGCGCCGGGGTTTTCGATCAGGCCGGGCTGGAGTGGTTGCTGGAGCTGGGCAACAGCAGCATCACTTACCGTTCTCGATACCTGGCGGTGGCGCAGCTGATCCCGGTGCTCGACCTGCTATTGCTCGACGAGCAGAACCCTCACGCCGTGTTGTTCCAATTGAAACTGGTGACCCGCACACTCAAACGCCTCAACGATGACTTTGGCGTGCCGCGTGAAGCAGCGCTGCCGCAATTGGTCGAGCGTCTGGCGCGATTCGATCTGGGCTGCCTGGAAAACCCGCTGTTCGGCGACGCGAGTGTTCGCGCTGCCATCGAGGGGCTGGCCGCGCTGCTGCAAGAGATCGCCGACGCCAGCGGGCAGGTTTCCGATCGCCTGGCGCTGCGGCATTTCGCCCATGTCGATGATGTCAGCCAGCGCACGGTGTCCGTCTGATGAGCGCTCACTACCAGATTTTCCACGACACCCATTATCACTACGACAGCCCGGTGTCCCTGGCCCAGCAACTGGCGCATTTGTGGCCGCGGCCTTGTGCCTGGCAGCGCTGCACCGACCGGCAATTGCAGATCAGTCCGCAGCCGACCTCGCGCCGCGATGAACTGGATGTATTCGGCAATCCGCTGACCCGGCTGGCGTTTGAACGTCCTCATGATGAGCTGCTGGTCAATGCCAGCCTCACGATCGAGGTACTTCCCCGGCCCGTGCTGGACTTCAATCTTTCACCCCCATGGGAAGACACCCGTAGCGCGCTGACTTACAGCAGTCAGCCGCTGTCGCCCGAATTGCTTGAAGCCTGCCGTTACCGCTTCGAATCACCTTACGTGCATCTAAAGCGCAACTTCGTCGAATTTTCCGAGAGCTGCTTCCCGACGGGGCGGCCGCTGTTGCTCGGCGTTCAGGCTTTGATGGAGAAAATCTTCAGAGAGTTCACCTTCGATGCCGAAGCGACTCAGGTGGCGACGCCGCTGGTAGAAGTGTTGGAGCGTCGGCGCGGGGTCTGCCAGGATTTTGCCCACCTGATGCTCGCCTGCGTACGCTCCCGGGGCTTGGCCGCGCGCTACATCAGCGGCTACCTGCTGACCCAGCCACCGCCGGGCCAGCCACGACTGATCGGCGCCGACGCCTCCCATGCCTGGGTGTCAGTGTTTTGCCCGGTGCTGGGGTGGGTGGATTTCGATCCGACCAACAATGTGCAGCCGGCACTGGAGCACATCACCCTGGCCTGGGGCCGGGATTTTTCCGATGTGTCGCCGTTGCGGGGGGTGATTCTTGGGGGAGGGAACCACGACCCGGAAGTTCGGGTGACGGTGATGCCACTGGAGTAACAGGGATCAAAATGTGGGAGCGGGCTTGCTCGCGAAAGCAATTTCATATTCAACAAGGATGTTGCCTGACACTGCGCTTTCGCGAGCAAGCCCGCTCCCACAGGGGATGTGCAGTGGTTTCTGGATAGGGGTGTTTCAGACTGGCCTGTGAGGGTCGGCAGCAAAGCTGCCAACCCTGGACACAGATCCGGTGGGCCTGATCAGATCAACCGGCCCGGAGGTTCTCAGGCGTCGGGCGCCGAGTCTTTCGGTGCATCAACATCGTCTTCTGCCGCCACTTCACCCTCAGGGTTCAGTGTCGCTTCTTCAGCTGTAGCTTTCTTGCGCTGAAGCTTTTCCTCTTTCTTCTGCTCCTTGGCCAAGTCTCTCTGACGTTTGGCGAAGGAATAATTAGGTTTGGCCATGGGCGATCCTCTGGGGTCGAAGGTGAGGTTGAGCGGCGCATATTCTGCCCTGTATCGGTGCCGAGCCGTTAGCTGGGTTTTTGCTCGGCCCATTTTGGCGCTATGGACGGTTGCCAGGCATCCAGAGCATCGAGCAGGGTTTGCGGCGATTCGCTCACTTGCAGCATGTCACGGTGCTGCTCGCGAACGAAGCCTTCGCCGACGATGTGATCAAGAAAAGACGTCAATTTGCTGTAGAAACCATTCACTTCCAGCAAACCCAGCGGTTTGCCGTGGTAGCCGAGTTGGCCCCAGGTCCAGACTTCGAACAGCTCTTCGAGGGTGCCAAGGCCGCCGGGTAGTGCGATAAAGGCATCGCTGAGCTCGGCCATCCGCGCCTTGCGCGCGTGCATGCCATCGACGACTTCCAGGCGAGTCAGGCCGCTGTGGCCGATTTCCTTGTCCTTGAGGCTTTGCGGGATGATGCCGATCACTTCACCGCCGGCCGCCAGGGCCGCATCGGCGACGATGCCCATCAAGCCCACGGCGCCACCACCATACACCAGGGTCAGCTTGCGCTCGGCCAACGCCCGGCCAAGGGCCACGGCTGCTTCGCGGTAAGCCGGGTTGGTGCCGGTGCTGGCACCACAAAATACACAAACGGATGTTAAAGACATGCCTTGCTCCTTGGTCGATCAGGGCCACAGAGTAAAGGCAGGCGCGCGGCACTCCAAGGGCTAGACTTGGTGTTCCGGGGTTTCGTACGTGCCGCTGGCGCCGCAGGCGTAGGCGGCCAGCAAACTGCACAACAAGCTGTTGATCGACATGACAGACATTCCATTTGAAGGGGGACGGCCTGATGATAGGCCCGGGCCAGACACTTGGCCGGTAGATATTTCGCATCGGTGCCATAGCGCGAAAGTTGTATACAATTTTTGATTCAAGTCATATGAACTTGCGAAGTTTTCAGGCAGTCTTCTGTTTATTCGCGATTTCCTTAACCCTGCCTTGGAGATTCACCATGTTTGCCAAACTTGTTGCGGTATCCCTGTTGACACTGGCCAGCAGCCAATTGATGGCTGCAGAGTGCAAAGTCACCGTCGACTCCACCGACCAGATGTCTTTCGACACGAAGGCTATTGAAATCGACAAGAGCTGCAAGACGTTTACCGTGGAACTCAAGCATTCCGGCAGCTTGCCGAAGAACGTCATGGGCCATAACTGGGTGCTGAGTAAAGAAGCCGACATGCAGCCGATCGCCACCGACGGCCTGAGCGCCGGCATCGACAAGAACTACCTGAAGGAAGGCGACGCCCGCGTGATCGCCCACACCAAGATCATCGGCGCCAAGGAAACCGACTCGGTGACCTTTGACGTGTCGAAGCTCGACGCCAATGAAAAATACGGTTTCTTCTGCTCGTTCCCGGGCCACATCTCGATGATGAAAGGCACCGTGACCCTGAAGTAAGACTGACCACCGCGTTATCGTTCATCGCGGGCAAGCCACGCTCCCACAGGGCCACCACCGTACCTGTGGGAGCGGGCTTGCTCGCGAAGGGGCCAGAAGCATCAACGCATGTTTTGGCCAAAGAAAAGCCCGCTGGGGATCACTCCTCAGCGGGCTTTTTCATTCACTCACGCCTCAAGGCGCAAACGGCATCACCCGCTTGTGATGGGTCTTGTTGTAGGTGTCGCAAATGATCCTGAACGCTTCCTCGCGCACCGGGTTGCCGTGCAGGAACGCATCGATCTCGGCATAGGTCACGCCGTGGGACGCTTCGTCCGGTTTGCCGGGCGACAGGTCCTCCAGATCGGCGGTCGGGACTTTCTCCACCAGCGACTCCGGCGCGCCGAAGCTGCGGGCGATGGCGCGGACCTGATTTTTCACCAGGCCACTCAGTGGCGCCAGGTCGCAGGCGCCGTCACCGAACTTGGTGAAGAAACCCATCACCGCTTCCGCCGCGTGATCGGTGCCGATCACCAGGCCATGGGCCGCACCGGCGATGGTGTACTGGGCGACCATACGCATGCGCGCCTTGGTGTTGCCGAGCACGAAGTCCACCGACACCGCATGTTTGCCTTCGAAGGCCGCCACTTCATTGGCCAGTGATTTGACCGCCGGACCGATGTTCACGGTGTGGCGCTCGTCCGGCTTGATGAAATCCACTGAAGCCTGGGCGTCGTGTTCATCGAACTGGGTTTCGTAGGGCAGGCGCACGGCGATGAATTTGTAGGCGGCATCACCGCTGCGCTGGCGCAGTTCACGGACGGCCCGTTGGGCCAGCAGGCCGGCGGTGAGGGAGTCGACACCACCACTGATGCCCAGTACCAGGGTCTTGAGCCCGGAATTGACCAGGCAGTCCTGAATGAAGGTCACCCGCCGGGCGACTTCGGCCTCAAGGGCGGCTTCGTCGGCGAATGGCGGCTGGACCTTGAGCTGTTCAGCAATCTCACGCTGTACGGCTTGCATGAATTCACTCCTTGCTTGATGTACTTGAAAGGGCGGCAGGAACCTGGAAAACGTGTCGCAAGTAAGCGACGAAATTCGGGTCTTTGCAGTGCGTCTTGCCTGGCTCGTCGGAGATCTTCGCCACCGGCTGGCCGTTGCAGGCGGTCATTTTAAGCACGATGCTCATCGGTTCGACACCCGGAATATCACACGTCAGGTTGGTGCCGATGCCGAAGCTGACATTGATCCGACCGCGCAGCGCCCGGAATATCTCCAGAGCCTTGGGCAGGGTCAGGCTGTCGGAGAAAGTCAGCGTCTTGCTCATCGGGTCGATGCCGAGCCTGTGATAGTGGGCGATGGCTTTTTCCGCCCAAACCACCGGATCGCCTGAGTCGTGGCGCAAACCGTCGAAAAGCTTGGCGAAAAACAGATCGAAATCGCCGAGGAAGGCATCAATGGTGATGCAGTCGGTCAGGGCAATCCCCAGCAGGCCACGGTATTCACGGACCCAGCAATCGAGTGCGGCGATCTGGCTGTCGATCAGCCGCGGGCCAAGTTGCTGGTGCGCCATGATCCATTCGTGGGCCATGGTGCCCAGGGGTTTCATGTCCAGCTCCCGGGACAGGTGAACGTTGCTGGTGCCGACGAAGCGTCCGGGGAAATCGTGCTTGAGCACATTCACCACTTCTTCCTGCACGCGGTAGGAAAAGCGACGACGGGTGCCGAAATCGGCCACCTGCAATTCTGACAATTCGTCGCTGCTGGCGTTGGCGCTCAGCCAGTCGAACTTGCGGTAGAGCTGCTCGCGGGCCTGTTCCAACACGACTTCGCGGTAGCGATAGCGGTTGCGCACCTCGCTGACCAGCGCAAGCAGCGGCACTTCGAACAGGATCACATGCAGCCAGGGGCCCCGCAGGCGGATAAACAGTTCACCGTTTTCGAGGCCGGTGTGGATGTAACGCAGGTTGAAGCGAAACAACCCGAGAAAGCGCAGGAAGTCCGGCTTCAGGAAGCTGATGCGTTCCAGAAAGCTCAACTGGTCGGCGCTCAGGCTCAGTTCGGCCAGGCGCTCGATCTGGAAGCGGATTTCCGCCAGGTACGGGCGCAGGTCCTCGCCGTTACGGCAACGAAACTCCCATTCGACTTCGACGTTCGGGTAGTTATGCAGCACCGCCTGCATCATCGTCAGTTTGTAGAAGTCGGTGTCGAGCAGGTTCTGCACGATGCGATCGGCAAACACACTCTCGCTCATAACGGGATCTCCGGCGTTGCAGCGGTATTGATCAGTGGCGCTAGTGGCGCATATCAGAGGGCAGAATTGCCAGCAATTTCTTGGATCACAACAGATCCCTGTGGGAGCGGGCTTGCTCGCGAAAGCGGTTTCACATCCAGCAGTGATGCTGCCTGATACTCAGTCTTCGCGAGCAAGCCCGCTCCCACAGGTACTGCGTGCAACCCTAAATTTGCGACATCTCCGGACTATCGATCTGCTCCAGCATCCACTTCACAAAGTCCCGCACCTTGGGCACTTCTGCCGAGTGTTCCGGGTACGCAAGGTAATAGGCGTCGGTGCTGGGCATTGCATGCTGCCAGGGAATGACCAGCTTGCCGTCGGCCAGTTCCTCTTCCACCAGAAAACGGGGTAACAGCGCCACGCCGCAGCCGACCTGGGCGGCGCGGATGCACATGTAAAAGGTTTCGAAGCGCGGGCCGTGGTAGCTGTGCTCGGTGTGGTAGCCCTGATGGTCGAACCAGTCATGCCAGGCCTGGGGGCGGGAAGCGTTTTGCAGCAGGACCAGGTCAGTCAGTTGCGTCGGATCGGTAAACGGTGTGTCCGGCAGGCTGCCCGGGGCGCACACCGGCACCAGCTCTTCGCCGAACAGCTTCAGGCATTCGGTGCCGGGCCGTGAGCCCTGGCCGAAGTAGAACGCCAGGTCGCTGCGGCCTTGCAGCAGGTCGTCGGCTTCCTGCTCGCTGCACAGGTCCAGGTGGATCGACGGATGCCGCAGGCGCCAGCCTTTCAGGCGCGGCACCAGCCAGCGTGCACCGAAAGTGGGGGGCGTCGAAACCCGCAGGACTTCCGTTTCGCCACCGTAGGAACGCAGGTAATGGGTCGACATCTCGACCTGCGTGAGGATTTTTCTCACCTCAACCAGGTACAGATCGCCAGCCGGCGTCATCTGCAGGCGGCGGCGCACCCGGCGAAACAGCAGGTGCTGCAACAGCTCTTCGAGTTGCGCGACCTGTTTGCTCACGGCGCTTTGGGTCAGGTTCAACTCTTCGGCGGCCCGGGTGAAGCTCAAATGCCGGGTGACGGCCTCGAAGCACTGCAATGCAGCGATCGATGGCAAGTAGCGTTTATTCAGCATGGGCGGTCCTTGGTTCTTATTTCTTATTGCCAGCAATGCACAGCATGAATAAACGGAATGATATCTCTCTTAAAGGTCGTTTGTTGAGTAACCTCCGGGCAGCTAAAACTACAGGTCTGATCAGCCGTGATTTTCCGGCTGCACGTGTTCTGTCTTTTGCTTGAGGAGTGACCCATGGTTGCCGCATTGCTTGATCGTCTAGGTGTGAATCCGGCCCTGTACCAGAACGGCAAAGTGCCGGTGCATTCGCCGATCGATGGCAGCAGGATCGCCGCCGTTAACTGGGAAGGCGCTGCTGAAGTCGAGCAACACATCAGTCGCGCAGATCATGCGTTCGAACTGTGGCGCAAGGTTCCGGCACCGCGCCGTGGCGAGCTGGTGCGGCAACTGGGTGACATCCTGCGTGAATACAAGGCCGACCTCGGCGAGCTGGTGTCCTGGGAGGCCGGCAAGATCACCCAGGAAGGTCTGGGTGAAGTTCAGGAAATGATCGACATCTGCGACTTCGCCGTCGGCCTGTCCCGTCAGTTGTACGGCCTGACCATCGCCTCCGAGCGTCCTGGCCACCACATGCGCGAAACCTGGCATCCGCTGGGCGTTGTCGGGGTGATCAGTGCGTTCAACTTCCCGGTGGCGGTCTGGGCCTGGAACGCCACGCTGGCGCTGGTCTGTGGCAACCCGGTGATCTGGAAACCGTCGGAAAAGACGCCACTGACCGCACTGGCTTGCCAGGCGCTGTTCGATCGCGTGCTGAAGAACTTCAGCGATGCACCACCGCACCTGAGCCAGGTGATTATTGGCGGTCGCGATGCCGGCGAAGCCCTGGTCGATGATCCGCGTGTCGCACTGGTCAGCGCTACCGGCAGCACCCGCATGGGCCGTGAAGTGGCGCCGAAAATCGCCGCGCGTTTTGCCCGCAGCATCCTCGAACTGGGCGGCAACAACGCGATGATCCTCGGCCCGAGCGCCGATCTGGACATGGCCGTTCGCGCGATTCTGTTCAGCGCCGTCGGCACCGCCGGTCAGCGCTGCACCACCCTGCGTCGCCTGATCGCCCATGAGTCGGTGAAAGAAGAAATCGTCACCCGCCTGAAAGCCGCGTACTCGAAAGTGCGTATCGGCCATCCGCTGGAAGGCAACCTGATCGGCCCGCTGATCGACAAGCAAAGTTTCGACAACATGCAGGATGCGCTGGAGCAGGCCTTGAGTGAGGGCGGCCGGGTGTTTGGCGGTGAGCGTCAGCTGCAAGACAAGTTCCCTAATGCCTATTACGTGTCGCCGGCTATCGTCGAAATGCCGGAGCAAAGCGATGTGGTCTGCCACGAAACCTTCGCTCCAATCCTGTACGTGGTTGGCTACAGCGATTTCCAGGAAGCCCTGCGCCTGAACAACGCCGTGCCACAAGGCCTGTCCTCGTGCATCTTCACCACCGACGTGCGTGAAGCCGAGCAGTTCATGTCGGCGGTGGGCAGCGACTGCGGCATTGCCAACGTCAACATCGGCCCGAGCGGCGCGGAAATCGGCGGCGCGTTTGGTGGCGAGAAAGAAACCGGCGGCGGTCGTGAGTCCGGCTCCGATGCATGGCGCGGCTACATGCGCCGCCAGACCAACACCGTGAACTATTCGCTGGAGTTGCCGTTGGCGCAGGGTATTACGTTCGACTAAGTCTCGTGTCGAACAGTGATCCCCTGTGGGAGCGGGCTTGCTCGCGAATGCAATCTGTCAGCCGATATTAATGGTGACTGACATACCGCTTTCGCGAGCAAGCCCGCTCCCACACTGATTTGTGTGGGTGGTTAGGTTTCATTTTCGGAGTCTGGCAATGCCGTTACGCGAAGAGTGTCTGTGGGAAAAACTGACGCCGCAAAGGCCGGACAATTCGGCCCTCAAGGGTGAGGTCACGGTGGATGTCTGCGTCATCGGCGCCGGGTTTACCGGTTTGTCGGCGGCGGTGCATCTGCTGGAGCAAGGCAAGACTGTTTGCGTGCTGGAGGCCCATCGCGCCGGCCATGGTGGTTCCGGGCGCAACGTCGGGCTGGTCAATGCCGGGATGTGGATTCCCCCGGACGAGATCGAAGCCGGGTTTGGCGAGGCGGTTGGCAGCCAGCTCAACCGCATGCTGGGCGCCGCACCATCCCTGGTGTTCAGCCTTGTGGACAAGTACAACATCGATTGCCAGTTGCGCCGGGAAGGCACGCTGCACATGGCGCATAACGCCCGTGGCGAGGCCGACTTGCGCAGTCGTGAAGAACAATGGAAACGTCGCGGTGCGCCGGTGGAATTGCTCACCGGTCAGGCCTGCGAGCAAGCCACCGGCACGAAAAAGATCGCCGCCGCGCTGCTCGATCGCCGTGCGGGCACGCTCAACCCGATGGCCTACACCACGGGGCTGGCCAAAGCGGCCATCGGCCTGGGCGGTCAATTATTCGATCATTCTCCGGTCACCCGACTTGAACGTCAGGGCCAGCGCTGGTCAGTGCAAACCGCCCAGGGTTCGGTCATGGCCGAGAAAGTGGTGATTGCCTCCAATGCCTACACCGAAGGCGACTGGACGGAATTGCGGCGCAATTTCTTCCCTGGTTATTACTATCAGGTGGCCTCGGTGCCGCTGACCGAAGAAGCCGCCCGGCAAATTCTGCCCGGTGGCCAAGGTTCCTGGGACACCCGCCAAGTACTCAGCAGTATCCGTCGAGACAAAGACGGTCGCCTGCTGCTTGGCAGTCTCGGTAATGGCAATCAGAAACCGGCCTGGTTCCTCAAGGCCTGGGCCGACCGCGTGCAGCAACACTATTTCCCGTACCTCAAGCCGGTGGAATGGGAGTGCACCTGGACCGGTTGCATCGCCTTCACCCCCGATCATTTGATGCGCCTGTTCGAACCAGCGCCCGGTTTGGTGGCAGTCACCGGTTACAACGGCCGGGGCGTGACCACGGGCACGGTGGTCGGCAAGGCCTTTGCCGATTACCTGTGTAACGGAAATCCTCAAGCGCTACCGATTCCCTTTGCACCCATGCAGCCATTGGCCGGGGTGGGGTTGCGCAGCTGTCTGTATGAGGCGGGATTCTCGCTGTATCACGCAGGCCAGTGCCTGCGGATCGTGATCTGAATGTTGATTTTTGCAGTGGGAGGCGGCGCTTTTTCGATCTGCGGCTAGCCTGTAGTGGTGCGGGTTGTAGCAGTTCCGCACCAGCAGTGTGCACTTCGGTGACGCACGTTGTTACAGGCTGGTTGCACGTTGTTTAAAGCCGCGGTTGCAATGATGGCGCAGTCGGGTTGCGCCTCAAATAAAAAATGGTTTTACCTTCCGCGGTTTAGACGGTTGCACGCCCAATGAAAATGGGACCGAAACAGTCGAAATAACAAGAAAGCAGCGACTTTTTTCAGAATAAAAAACCGATGGCACGGCCCTTGCTCTGAGCATTCAGTGAAGTCGCAGTGCCAATTAAAAAAACCATGGAGCACCACCTCATGTCCCAGACGTTTTACAAGAAAGGCTTTCTGGCCCTCGCAGTGGCAACTGCGCTGGGTGTTTCTGCGTTTGCTCAGGCTGACATCAAGATCGGCGTAGCGGGACCAATGACGGGCGCCAACGCGGCATTTGGCGAACAGTACATGAAGGGTGCACAGGCCGCGGCCGATGCGGTCAACGCGGCTGGCGGGGTTAACGGGGAAAAAATCGTACTGGTCAAGGGCGATGACGCCTGCGAACCGAAACAAGCTGTGACGGTCGCCAAGGATCTAACCAACCAGAAAGTCGCCGGCGTAGTCGGTCACTTCTGCTCCTCCTCGACCATTCCGGCCTCCGAGATCTACGACGAAGCGGGCATCATCGCGATCACCCCGGGTTCCACCAACCCGGCCGTTACCGAGCGCGGCCTGAGCGCCATGTTCCGTATGTGCGGGCGTGACGACCAGCAAGGCATCGTGGCCGGCGACTACATCGTCGACGTGCTCAAGGGCAAGAAAGTTGTCGTGCTGCACGACAAGGACACCTACGGCCAGGGCCTGGCGGATGCTACCAAGGCTCAACTGGTCAAGCGCGGCGTAACGCCTGTGCTGTATGAAGGCCTGACCCGTGGCGAGAAAGACTTCAGCACCATCGTGACCAAGATCCGCGGCGCCGGCGCTGACGTCGTCTACTTTGGTGGTCTGCACCCGGAAGCCGGTCCTCTGGTGCGTCAACTGCGTGAACAAGGCCTCAAAGATGTCAAGTTCATGTCCGACGACGGCATCGTGACCGACGAGCTGGTGACCACCGCTGGTGGCCCGCAATTCGTTGACGGCGTGCTGATGACCTTCGGCGCCGACCCACGTCTGCTGCCAGACAGCAAGACCGTGGTAGACGCCTTCCGCAAGGCCGGTACCGAGCCTGAAGGCTACACCCTGTACGCCTACGCTTCGGTCCAGACCCTGGCAGCAGCCTTCAACGGCGCCAAGTCCAACAAGGGCGAAGAAGCGGCTGCATGGCTGAAGAAGAACCCGGTCAAGACCGTCATGGGCGAGAAGACCTGGGACAGCAAGGGCGACCTGAAAATCTCCGACTACGTGGTTTACCAGTGGGACAAGGATGGCAAATACCACCAGCTGGAAAAACAGAAGTAAGGGCTGACTCAATCGGGTGAACCCCACGGTTCCCCTGTGGGAGCGAGCTTGCTCGCGATGACGGACTGGCAGGCAACTCATTCGTTGAATGTTAAACCGCAATCGCGAGCAAGCTCGCTCCTACAGGGGGCCGTGGTGGCCTGCCTGATCGTGGCTGACATTGCTCCGACGTATATCTGTATTTTCCTTAGAGGAACCGCACAGCCACATGTGCAGGTTCTCATTGCGTGAGATTGCGTTATGGATGGTATTTTCCTGCAGCAACTGGTCAACGGCCTGACCCTCGGGTCGGTCTATGGCCTGATCGCCATCGGCTACACAATGGTCTATGGCATCATCGGCATGATCAACTTCGCCCACGGCGAGGTTTACATGATTTCCGCTTACCTCGCGGCAATCAGTCTGGCTCTGCTGGCTTACTTCGGTATCGAATCTTTCCCGCTGCTGATGCTTGGCACACTGATCTTCACCATCGTCGTCACGGCGGTGTATGGCTGGGTCATCGAGCGTGTCGCCTACAAACCCCTGCGTAACTCCACTCGACTCGCACCGCTGATCAGTGCGATCGGTATCTCTCTGATCCTGCAAAACTACGCACAGATCTCCCAGGGCGCGAAGCAACAAGGCGTTCCGACTTTGCTCTCGGGTGCCTGGCGCGTTGATATCGGTACCGGTTTCGTTCAGTTGACCTACACCAAGGTCTTCATTCTGGTTGCAGCGTTCGTCGGGATGGGCCTGCTGACCTACGTCATCAAGTACACCAAGCTCGGCCGCATGTGCCGTGCAACCCAGCAAGACCGCAAGATGGCTTCGATCCTGGGGATCAACACCGATCGGGTGATTTCCTACGTGTTCATCATCGGTGCAGCGATGGCGGCCCTGGCCGGCGTGCTGATCACCATGAACTACGGCACATTCGACTTCTATGCCGGCTTCATCATCGGGATCAAGGCGTTCACTGCCGCGGTGCTCGGCGGGATTGGCTCACTGCCCGGCGCGATGCTCGGCGGGATCATTCTCGGGATTTCCGAGTCGCTGTTTTCCGGTCTGGTGAACTCGGACTACAAAGACGTTTTCAGCTTCTCGCTGCTCGTTCTCGTTCTGGTCTTTCGGCCCCAAGGCCTGCTCGGCCGTCCTCTTGTGTCGAAGGTGTAAGCGATGTCTTCAACCACTAAAAAAACCATTGATCTCAAAAGAAGCCTGGTTGACGCGATTCTTGCCGGCCTGGTGGCCCTGATTGTGTTCGGCCCGATTGTCGGCGTAGTCCTCGACGGCTACGGCTTCAACCTGGAAGCGACCCGGGTGGCCTGGATTGTCGCCATCGTCATGGCCGGCCGTTTTGCCCTTAGCCTGTTCCTGCAAACCCCCAAGGGCCTGAGAATCCTCGAGGGTTTTGAAACCACCGGGTCCGGGGTCCATGTACTGCCGCCTGATTACAAATCCCGGCTGCGCTGGATCATCCCGTTGATGATTGTTATCGCGGTGGTATTCCCGTTTTTCTCCAACTCGTACCTGTTGGGCGTGGTCATCCTCGGGCTGATCTACGTGCTGCTGGGGCTGGGGCTGAACATCGTGGTCGGCCTGGCCGGTCTGCTCGACCTTGGTTACGTGGCGTTCTACGCCATCGGTGCCTACGGCCTGGCGCTCGGTTATCAATATCTTGGGCTGGGCTTCTGGACGGTGTTGCCGCTGGCGGCGATTACCGCCGGACTGGCCGGTTGCATCCTCGGTTTCCCGGTGCTGCGCCTGCACGGTGATTACCTGGCGATCGTGACCCTGGGCTTCGGTGAAATCATTCGGTTGATCCTCAATAACTGGCTGACCCTGACCGGCGGCCCGAATGGCATGGCAGCGCCGTTGCCCACTTTCTTCGGCATCGAGTTCGGAAAAAGGGCGAAAGAGGGCGGGGTGCCGTTCCATGAGTTCTTCGGCATCGCCTACAACCCCGACGTGAAGTACTACTTCATCTACGCCGTGTTGTTCCTGGTGGTCCTGGCCGTGCTGCACATCAAGCATCGCCTGACCCGCATGCCGGTCGGCCGCGCCTGGGAAGCCCTGCGCGAAGACGAAATCGCCTGCCGCTCCATGGGTCTGAACCACGTGCTGGTCAAGCTCTCGGCGTTCACCATCGGCGCCTCGACGGCCGGTCTGGCCGGGGTCTTCTTCGCCACCTACCAGGGCTTCGTCAACCCGACCTCGTTCACCTTCTTCGAATCGGCGCTGATCCTCGCCATCGTGGTACTGGGTGGTATGGGTTCGACCATAGGCGTCGTAATTGCAGCCTTCGTGCTGACCGTCGCCCCGGAGCTGCTGCGTGGCTTTGCCGAGTACCGCGTGCTGCTGTTCGGCATCCTGATGGTGTTGATGATGATCTGGCGACCGCGCGGCCTGATTCGGATCAGCCGTACCGGTGTGACCCCGCGTAAAGGAGTAGCGCCATGAGCGAAGTCGTACTCAGTGTAGAAAAACTGATGATGCACTTCGGCGGCATCAAGGCGTTGAGCGATGTCAGTCTGAAAGTGCACCGCAACTCGATCTTCGCCCTGATCGGTCCTAACGGCGCCGGCAAAACCACGGTGTTCAACTGCCTGACCGGCTTCTACAAAGCCTCTGGCGGCAGGATCGAACTCAACATTCGTGGGCAACAGACCAATGTCATCAAGTTGCTGGGGGAGTCGTTCAAGCCAACCGATTTCGTTTCGCCGAAATCCTTCGCCAGTCGGCTGTTCTACAAGGCGTTCGGCGGCACTCACCTGGTGAACCGCGCCGGCCTGGCGCGGACCTTCCAGAACATTCGCCTGTTCAAGGAAATGTCGGTGCTGGAAAACCTGCTGGTGGCCCAGCACATGTGGGTCAATCGCAGCATGCTCGCCGGCATCCTCAACACCAAGGGCTATCGCAAGGCCGAAAGCGATGCGCTGGACCACGCGTTCTACTGGCTGGAAGTGGTGGATCTGGTGGACTGCGCCAACCGCCTGGCCGGTGAGCTGTCCTACGGTCAGCAACGCCGCCTGGAAATCGCCCGGGCCATGTGCACCCGTCCGCAGATCATCTGCCTCGACGAACCGGCCGCCGGCCTCAACCCTCAGGAAACCGAAGCGCTGAGCGCGATGATCCGGCTGCTGCGCGACGAGCACGATCTGACCGTGGTGCTGATCGAACACGACATGGGCATGGTTATGAGTATCTCCGACCACATTGTGGTGCTGGACCACGGCATCGTCATCGCCGAGGGTGGCCCCGACGACATCCGCAACGATCCGAAAGTGATTGCCGCTTATCTGGGCGCGGAAGAAGAGGAGGTGGTATGAGTAAACCCATCCTCGAGCTCAAGGAACTGGACGTGTTTTACGGGCCGATCCAGGCCCTTAAAGGTGTCTCGCTGCACATCAACGAAGGGGAAACCGTCAGCCTGATCGGCTCCAACGGTGCCGGCAAGTCGACCCTGCTGATGTCGATCTTCGGCCAGCCAAGGGCGGCGGACGGGCAGATCCTCTATCAGGGCGTGGACATTACCCACAAGTCGTCCCACTACATCGCCTCCAACGGCATTGCGCAATCGCCGGAAGGGCGGCGGGTGTTCCCCGACATGACAGTCGAAGAAAACCTGTTGATGGGCACTATCCCCATTGGCGACAAGTACGCCAAGGAGGACATGCAGCGCATGTTCGAGCTGTTCCCCAGGCTCGAAGAGCGGCGTACCCAGCGGGCGATGACCATGTCCGGCGGCGAGCAGCAGATGCTCGCCATCGCCCGGGCCCTGATGAGCCGGCCCAAGTTGTTGCTGCTCGATGAGCCAAGCCTGGGCCTGGCGCCGATCGTGGTGAAGCAGATCTTCGCCACCCTGCGGGAACTGGCCAAGACCGGCATGACCATCTTCCTGGTGGAGCAAAACGCCAACCACGCCCTGCGGTTGTCTGACCGGGCTTACGTGATGGTCAACGGCGAAATCCGCATGACCGGCACTGGCAAAGAGTTGTTGGTCAACGAGGATGTGCGTAGCGCCTATCTCGGCGGGCACTGAGTTTCAGTGGTTGTACACAAGCCCCGGCGCGCAATCGCCGGGGCTTTTTTACATCTTCAAAACACCACTGAACCCTGTGGGAGCGAGCTTGCTCGCGATAGCGGTGTGTCAGTCTCCACGATGCAAGCTGTGACGCCGTCTTCGCGAGCAAGCCCGCTCCCACAGGGGGGCTGCGGCGTGCATTCAGGAAATTGTGGAAAACAATATTCCCAAGCTCGTAAAGCGCGACATAAAGCCGCTGCAAATAGTTGTTTTGCCACGGTTTTGACTTGTCCCCGTTTGCTGTGGAACCGGCTGTGAATAACGTGGGAGTAGCTGGCTACAGGCCTTTTAAACCGTGGCTTGCAGAGGTGTGGTTGTTTTTTGATCAAGTGTTTTTGCGCAGCTTTCAGGCTGCTTTGTCAACCTTTTTGTTCGGGATGAAAATGCATGGAATCGGCGTGGACAAGCCTGTGGATAAGTCTGTGACTAAACTCTGGAAAGACTCGGCTGAAGGCCGTGGTTACTGGCTTGGCGCCATCGCCGGTTTGACCCGTCAGTCATGAAAATGGCCAAGGGCTACACAGCAGGCGGTTGAGGGTCAAGCAAAAAAGTTTCAAAACCCCGCGCAAAGCCTTGTGGATAGCGGCTTGCAGCTTTTCCACTTGCCCCCAAAGACTGTGGACCGGGCTGTGGATAACGTGCGCGCACATGGCTGTAGGCCACGCTGGTCAAGGGGTTGCCGGGATTGAGTGTTTTTTGAACAGATTGAACGGTGGTTGCCGCTGTGGACAAGGCCGGGCATGCTGCCTGCTGATTTTCTATTCCAATGGCTGGCGATCAGCCGAAGCAAGGAGAACACGATGTCCAACACCCTGTTTATTACCGGCGCGACCTCCGGTTTTGGTGAAGCCTGTGCCCGTCGTTTTGCCGAGGCCGGCTGGAAACTGGTGCTGACTGGCCGTCGTGAAGAGCGCCTCAATGCGTTGTGCGCCGAGCTGTCGAAGCAGACCGAAGTCCATGGCCTGGTGCTCGATGTGCGTGATCGCAAGGCCATGGAGGAGGCGATTGCCAATCTGCCGCCATCTTTTGCAAAACTGCGCGGGTTGATCAACAACGCCGGGCTGGCCCTGGGGGTTGATCCGGCGCCCAAGTGCGACCTGGACGACTGGGACACCATGGTCGATACCAACGTCAAAGGCCTGATGTACAGCACCCGTCTGCTGTTGCCGCGCCTGATCGCCCACGGTCGTGGTGCCGGTATCGTCAACCTGGGGTCCATCGCCGGCAACTACCCGTACCCGGGCAGCCACGTGTATGGCGCGACCAAGGCGTTCGTCAAACAGTTCTCCGTGAACCTGCGCTGCGACCTGCAAGGCACGGGCGTACGGGTCAGCAACATCGAGCCGGGCCTGTGCGAGAGCGAGTTCTCGCTGGTGCGTTTTGCCGGTGACCAGGAGCGCTACAACGCCACTTACGCTGGCGCCGAGCCGATTCAGCCACAGGACATCGCCGAGACAATCTTCTGGGTGCTCAATGCCCCGGCGCACATCAACATCAACAGCCTGGAGCTGATGCCGGTGAGCCAGACCTGGGCCGGGTTTGCTATTGATCGCAGTGGTGGCAAGGCTTAATACCGAGTCACCGTTCTTCGCGAGCAAGCCCGCTCCCACATTAGACCGCGATCCAATGTGGGAGCGGGCTTGCTCGCGAAGGGGCCGGAGCGGATAAATCCGGACATCAGCTAGACTCCTCCCTCAAGCAATCCGCCGCACCCGGCGGTCTAGAGGTATCCGAGGAGATCAAGTGAGTAATCGTGGCGAGCAGGCGCTGCTCAAACAATCGACCTTCCTGATGCTCGCCGTGACATTCGCCGGGATCATCACCGGTTTTGTTTCGGGCGCCCAATCCATTCTGTTCGATGGCTTCTTTTCGTTGATCGCGGCCTTCATCAAGGTCCTGATGCTGATCACCGCCCGGCTGATCGCCAAGGAAAGCAACCAGCGCTTTCAGTTCGGTTCCTGGCACCTGGAGCCCATGGTGCTGGTGATCGAAGGCAGTTTCATATTCCTGGTGGCCATTTATGCCTTTCTCAACGGTGTGTTCGGCATCATCAGTGGTGGTCGCGAAGTCGAACTCGGTCTGGTGATTTTCTACGCGGCCTTCTTCACTGTCGTTGAGCTCATATATTTCTTCTACGTCCGCCAACGCAATCGCACGCTCAACTCATCGCTGATCCAGTTCGACAACATCAGTTGGCTGGTGGACGCGATGCTGTCGGCGGGACTGCTGGTGAGTTTCCTGATCGCACTGCTGCTCAAGACTCAGGGTTACGACAAGTGGGCGGTGTATGTCGACCCGATGATCCTGATTTTGCTGGCTTTGGGCATGCTCCCCCCGGCGTTCAAAATCCTCGGGCCGGCCTTGCGCGATGTGCTGGGGATCGTCCCGGATCAACTGGACGACAAGGTGCGTCAGGTGATGGAAGTGGCGAAGGCCGAGCATGGTTTCGACGATTACATTTCCTACGTGCAGAAACACGGCAGAGCCTGTTTTATCGAGATTCACATCGTATTGCCGAAGGATTACTGGCTGGACGGTGTGGGGCAACTGGACAGTTTGCGTGAAGAAATTTCCACAAAACTTGGCGAGCCGGATGCTGCGCGATGGCTGACCATCAGCTTTACCGGGGACCGCAAGTGGATTGAGTGACAAGGCGACCTCTTCGAGGTCATTCGCGAGCAAGCCCGCTCCCACAGGGATTGTATGCAACCTGTGGGAGCGGGCTTGCTCGCGAAAGCGGCCGAACAGTCAGCCGAGATATTCCGCCAACCCGCGATAACAGGTCGCCAGGTGATAGGGCGTGGTCGATGGCATGTCGCGGCGGCTGACTTCTCCGTGCTCGTCACGGCATTCGTACCAGCCGTCGGCATGCAGCGAGCGCTGCTGCAATGCCTGCAATTGACGCAGCACAGCCGCTTCGCTGTCCGGGCGCAGCGTTAATGCGCGTAGGTACTCGGCCTGGGCCCAGATGCGTTGCGTGGCGTCCCGGGTGCCGCCATCGGGCGCGAAATCGAGCATCGCCCGCACGGCGCCAGTCCGCTGATCAACGCCCGCTTGCTCGGTAAAGGCGAAGGCCCGCTCCAGATCGGCATGCAGCGTCGAATTGCGCAACAGCGCCGAGGATTCCAACAGGAAATACCACTCGAACTGATGCCCCGGTTCAAACCAGTTATCCACAGATCCCAGCGGTTTTTCCATCAACACGCCGTGCTGCGGATCGATAAAGCGCGCGTGCATGGCTGTGCATAACCCGACGAGCGCCTGTTGCACGTCGAGGTCGTCACGCACCGACAGGGTGGCGAGGAAAGCTTCGGCCAGGTGCATCAGCGGATTTTGCAAAGGGCCGCTGCCCAGCGATGCCCAGTCGCGGTCGAGCGTGGCTTCGTACAGACCGTCGTCCGTGGCGAAACGCTGCGCGACCACTTCCAGCGAGGCATTGAGCACCGACTCCACCAGCGGCTCGCGGACCTTGTCCCAGTAATGGGCGCAGGCGAACAGGATGAAGGCGTGGGTGTAGAGATCCTTGCGCTGATCCAGCGGCGCACCTTGTGCATCGACACTGTAGAACCAGCCGCCGTGCTCGGCATCGTGAAAGTGCCGCTGCAAGGAGCGGAACAACGCGGCGGCACGCTCTTCGGCGCCCGGCACCTGACCGATCACGCTGGCAAACAGATACAACTGCCGCGCACAGGCCATGGCCCGGTAGCGTTGCGGTGGCAGCGGTTGGTGTTTGGCATCCAGCGCCTCATAAGGCAACGCCATATCGGCGTTCCAGCCCGGACCTTGCCAGAGCGGCACGATGACGTTCAGGAAATGCTGTTGCACCGAGGCGAACAGGGCGGTCAGTTCAGGCTGAGAGGCAGAGCGGGAAACAGGCGGCATTGGCTGGCGTCGTCACGGCAGGGGCGATTGCGCGACATGTTAGCAGAGAGGCTGGCCTGAGAGAGGCTGTGTCTGTCAGGCCGCCTTCGTCGGAACGCCGCCCGGGGCAAGCCCGCTCCCACAGGTGTACGCATTCCAATGTGGGAGCGGGCTTGCCCGCGAAGAGGCCGGGTCAGACACTAGAGAGTCAACCTGCCAGCAACCACACGCCAGTCGCCGCCGAAGCCGCGCCCGCCAGTCGCACCAGGGGCGCTGCGGCCTGCGGCAGCACCCGCACCAGCGCATAACCCGCCGCGTGCAACACCGCCGTCGCCGCAACAAAGCCTGCGGCGTAGGTCCAGGGGCTCGACATTTCCGGCAGTTCCAGCCCGTGCGCGACACCATGAAACAGCGCAAACAACGCCGTCGCACCCACCGCCATCACCAACGGTGGACGCACTGCCAAGGCAACCGCCAGCCCCAAAGCCAACACGGAAGCGGCAATCCCGCTCTCCAGTGCCGGCAGGTTCAATCCTTCAAAACCCAACAGCCCGCCAATCAACATAGTGCCGACAAAGGCGCACGGCAGCGCCCAGCGTGCGGCGCCTTGCTGCTGTGCTGCCCACAGGCCGACCGCGAGCATTGCCAGCAAGTGATCGAGACCGCCAAGTGGGTGGCTGATACCGGCGATCAAGCCGTTGTCGCCGTGTCCCGGATGGGCGAAGGCGAGGGCCGGAGTCAGCAGCAGGGCCAGGGCGGCGAGAATGCGTTTGAGTGTCATGGATAAGCTTCCTTGTTGATAAGTCGTGATCAGGCCGCGGTCAGCAAACCCTGGCGTTCGATGAAGGCAATGATCTCTTCCAGGCCCAGGCCGGTTTTCTGATTGCTGAAGACAAAGGGTTTGCCGTTGCGCATGCGTTGGGTGTCGCTGTTCATCATCTCCAGCGAGGCGCCGACCAGAGGTGCCAGGTCGATCTTGTTGATCACTAGCAGGTCGGATTTGCAGATTCCCGGCCCGCCCTTGCGTGGCAGCTTGTCGCCGGCCGAGACGTCGATCACGTAGATGGTCAGGTCGGACAGTTCCGGGCTGAAGGTCGCGGAGAGGTTGTCGCCACCGGACTCCACGAGAATCAGGTCCAGCCCCGGAAAACGGCGGTTGAGCTGATCCACGGCTTCGAGGTTGATCGAGGCGTCTTCGCGGATGGCCGTGTGCGGGCAGCCGCCGGTTTCCACGCCGATGATGCGCTCCGGTGCCAGGGCTTCGTTGCGCACCAGAAAATCTGCGTCTTCGCGGGTGTAGATGTCGTTGGTCACGACGGCCAGGTTGTAACGCTCGCGCAGGGCCAGGCACAGGGCCAGGGTCAGGGCGGTTTTGCCGGAGCCGACCGGGCCGCCGATACCGACGCGCAGGGGTTGTGCGTTCATGTGATTCTCCAAAATAAATGGCCCTAGGAACGGAACAGACGGCTGTACTGGCGCTCGTGGCCCATACACGCCAGGGACAGGCCGAAAGCGGCGCTGCCGTAATGATAGGGATCGATTTGAGTGGCGTTCTGTTGAGCTTGTTGAAGCAGCGGCAACAGTTCGCTGGTCAGGCGTTGGGCGGCTTGCTGACCCAGGGGCAGGGTCTTCATCAGCACCGCCAACTGGTTTTCCAGCCAGCTCCAGAGCCATGCGGCCAGGGCGTCCTGCGGGCTGATCTGCCAGGCGCGCGCGGCCAGCGCCCAACCCAGGGCCAGATGTGGCTCGCTGCGCTGTTCGAGGAAGGCGCGGGCGGGGGCGTCGAGCTCCGGCAAGCCATTGAGCAATTGCTGCAACGAGTAGCCCATCTGCCGGCTCTCCTGATGCAGCTCGCGGGTTTCGCGGCTGGTGCGGTGTTCCTCGCAGCGTTGCAGCAATTCGTCCCAGTTTTCCTCGCTGGCGGCCACGCAATGGGCGAGCAGCAAGGGTGCTTCGAAGCGTGCCAGATTCAGCAGCAACTGATCGCTGATCCAGCGTCGCGCACTGTCGGGGTCGTGAACACGGCCGTTGTCCACAGCCATTTCCAGCCCCTGGGAGTAGCTGTAGCCGCCAATCGGCAATTGCGGACTGGCCAGGCGCAACAGCGCCCAGGCCGGGTTCATGTGCGTACGCCGAACTGGTGCAGTTTCGGCGCGTAGTTGAAGTCTTCATCGCCGTGACGCGAATGATGATGGCCACCACCGTAGGCGCCATGTTCCGGCTGGAATGGCGCCTCGATGTTCACGGCAACGGCACCGAGTTGTTCGAGCATGGCCTTGAGCACGTAATCGTCGAGCAGGCGCAACCAGCCGTCGCCGACCTGCAGGGCGACATGGCGATTGCCCAGGTGATAGGCCGCGCGAGTCAGTTCGAAGGCATTGGCGCAGGTGACGTGCAGCAATTGTTCGGGGCGGGCGCAGACACGCACGATTCGCCCGTCTTCGGCTTGCAGGCATTCGCCGTCACGCAACGGCGGCTGGCCGCGCTCCAAAAACAACCCGACGTCTTCGCCCTCGGCACTGAAACAGCGCAATCGGCTTTTGCTGCGGGCTTCGAACGTCAGGTGCAGTTCGGCGGCCCAAACGGGTTGAGGGTCGACTCTGCGATGAATCACCAGCATCGGAAGGCTTCCAGCAATGGACAATGCTCAGGCTAGAGCAAGGGGCTTGCCAATCGACATGATGTGTAGGAAATGGCTGAAGGAGACGTGAGATTTGTATCGATGGAGTGAGTTTTTTGGTTGAAGTTGGTGCGTTGTTTTTGGTTTGCGCACCAAGTTGAGGCGATACACATCATTGTGGGAGCGGGCTTGCTCGCGAATGCGGCGCCACGGTCTTTCAGGCACACCGCGTTATCGTTCTTCGCGAGCAAGCCCGCTCCCACAGGTTTATTCGGTACTTCCAAGCCCTTGCCAATGCTTGAGGCCGATAAAGATAAACCGCAGCTGCTGGGTGATTTTCGCCTGGGGCGTCAGGTGCTCTGGCAAGGCTTCGGCTGGCGGATCGATGATGTCCGGCAGGGTGGCGAACACGCTCTTGACGATCAGATCCGCCATGACGCTCAGGTCGGCGATGTCCAGATGCTGCAGTTTCGGCATCAGTGACAAATCCGCCGCCAGGTCCGAGCTGATGTTTTCACGCAAACGGCCGATGGCCTGGCGCACCGGCACTGAACCGCCGTACTGCTCACGGGCAAGAAACAGGAACTGCGAACGGTTGGCGCTAACCACGTCGAGAAAGATCCGCACCGAGGCATCGATGATGCCGCCCATCACGAATTCGTTGTGTCGTACCAGACGAATGGTTTCGCGGAATGTCTGGCCGACTTCGCTGACCAGTACCAGGCCTAATTCATCCATGTCGGCAAAATGGCGGTAGAAACCAGTCGGTACGATGCCGGCGGTTTTCGCGACTTCGCGCAGGCTCAGGCTGCCGAATCCTCGGCCGCCATCCATCAGGCGCCGGGCAGCGTCCATCAGGGCGTTACGGGTTTGTTGTTTCTGTTCGGCGCGGGGCAGCATCGCAAGGGCGTTTTCTGGACAGGGACGCGGCGCACTCTAGCAAATCGGCTTTGCTGGCGTCGAACGACTGTGGGGGGATCACGCGGGGAAGTGTGGCATCTATCAAGCGGGCCTATGAAAATTCAAAAGCCCAATCCGGGGATTGGGCTTTTTTTCAAGGCGGCCATGAAGCTTAGCTCACGGCGCTGTTGCGTTCGATCACGCGGTCACCACCGCCTTCAGCAAGGGTTTGACCTTGTGGAGTGCGATCCGAACCGTCGGCGGCAAGGGTCTGGCCTTGTGGAGTACGGTCGGAACCATCAGCAGCCAGGGTTTGACCTTGTGGAGTACGGTCGGAACCATCAGCGGCAAGGGTCTGGCCTTGTGGGGTACGATCGGAACCATCGGCAGCCAGGGTTTGGCCCTGTGGAGTACGGTCCGAGCCATCCTGAGTGATCAGGCCTTTTTCTTTCAGGCGATCATTACCGCCTTCGGCAAGGGTCTGGCCTTGTGGGGTGCGGTCGGAACCATCGGCGGCGACGGTCTGGCTGAACACCGAGTGGTCTTGTTTCACTTGTGGGGTGGCCTGGTCAGCCGCTGGCAGGGCAAAGGCAGTGCTGGCCAGCATCGAAAGTGTAAGGCTAAGCAGTAGTTGGCGTTTCATGATTGTTTTGCTCCGTGGGGGTGCGAATAAGTGGGCACGAGAGCAATGCTACTCTCGATAAATCGATATGAAAGTTCATAAACGCAATGGTAATAATCAACGGAATTGATTGTTTGCTGCGGAGGCCCTAGGCCGGGCGTTTCCGGCGAGTTGTCTTGCACTTTTGTGGGTGTTTTCGACCCACCTGTGTTGTGCAAAAGTGCAGGTCCGGTAACGCAGATCGACCAGCTGGTCAGTATTGGACTGGACGAAATCGGCGAAATCGGTCTTTCGATTAAACCTGCCGGGTTTTTATCAGTCGTAGTTTGCATGGCGAGCCGTTTGCGGCTCACCGTTTCACATGTGCGTCGCAGTCGGGGCGCTCGGTCGTATCAGGAGCCCTGTGCAATGACGCGCACTCAAAAGACGTTGGTCTGGACCCTTTCCACTTTCCTTACCTTGTTGGTGATGCTGGTGCTGATCATCGTGTTCTTCGACTGGAACCGGATCAAAGCGCCGCTCAACGCCAAAGTTTCCGAAGAGCTGCACCGCGCTTTCGCCATCAACGGCAATCTGTCGGTGGTCTGGCAACCCGAGTCCGATGAAGGCGGCTGGCGCGCCTGGGTACCGTGGCCTCATGTGGTGGCCGAAGACTTGAGCCTGGGCAATCCCGACTGGTCGAAACAGCCGCAGATGATCACCCTCAAACGGGTGGAACTGCGTATTTCACCCCTGGCATTGCTGGCGCAGCGGGTGGTGATCCCGCGTATCGATCTCACCGAGCCCAATGCCCACCTGCAACGCCTGGCTGACGGGCGCGCCAACTGGACCTTCAAATTCGACCCAAAGGATCCGGACGCCGAGCCTGCGAGCTGGGTGGTGGATATCGGAGCGATCGGCTTTGACAAGGGGCATGTCACCCTCGACGACCAGAACCTGAAGACCCAACTCGACGTACTGATCGATCCATTGGGCAAGCCGATTCCGTTCAGCGATATCGTCGGCGACAAAGCGGCGAAAGCCGCGCAGGAGAAGGGTTCGTCACCCCAGGACTATGCATTCGCCCTCAAGGTCAACGGCCAGTACCACGGCCAGAAGCTCGCGGGCCAGGGTAAGATTGGCGGGCTGTTGGCGTTGCAGGACGCGGCACGGCCGTTTCCGCTTCAGGCACAGGTAAAAATCGCCGATTCCAGCGTCGAACTGGCCGGCACCCTGACCGATCCGCTGAACCTCGGCGCCCTGGACCTGCGCCTGAAACTGGCCGGTACCAGCCTGGGCAATCTCTACCCGCTGACCGGTGTGATCCTGCCGGATACGCCACCCTATGCCACCGACGGCCATCTGATCGCCAAGTTACACGAGCCGGGTGGCGCGGTATTCCACTATGAAGCATTCAACGGCAAGATCGGTGAAAGTGACATCCATGGCAACCTGACCTACGTGGCCAGCCAGCCACGACCGAAGCTCAGCGGTTCGCTGTTGTCCAATCAATTGCTGTTCGCTGACCTGGCACCGCTGATTGGTGCCGACTCCAACGCCGAGCAGAAGGCCCGAGGCGGTGACAGCAAACAACCGGCGGACAAAGTGCTGCCGGTCGAAGAGTTCAAGACCGATCGCTGGCGCGATATGGACGCCGATGTCGAGTTCACCGGCAAGCGCATCGTGCACAGCGAAAAACTGCCGTTCAACGATCTCTATACCCATCTGGTACTCACCGATGGCGTGCTCAGCCTCGAGCCGCTGCGTTTCGGTGTGGCCGGCGGCAAGCTGGATGCGCAGATTCGCCTGAACGGCCACACCGATCCACTGGAGGGCCATGCCAGACTCACGGCGCGAGGCTTCAAGCTCAAGCAGTTGTTCCCCGGCTTTGAACCGATGAAAACCAGTTTCGGCGAACTCAACGGCGACGGTGATATCAGCGGGCGCGGCAATTCGGTGGCTAAACTGCTGGGCAGCGCCAATGGCAATCTGAAAATGCTGATCAACGATGGCGCTATCAGTCGCGAGTTGATGGAGTTGGCCGGGCTGAACGTCGGCAACTACGTGGTCGGCAAGATCTTTGGCGACAAGGAAGTGAAGATCAACTGCGCCGCCGCCGACTTCGGCATCCAGTCCGGCCTGGCGAGTACCCGCTTGTTTGTGTTCGACACAGAGAATGCCATTGTTTACATCGATGGCACGGCGAACATGGCGACCGAACAACTGGACCTGACCATCACCCCGGAATCAAAGGGCTGGCGTTTGATTTCGTTGCGTTCGCCGCTGTACGTGCGGGGCAAGTTCATCAAGCCCGATGCCGGGGTCAAGGCCGTGCCGTTGATGTTGCGTGGAGCCGGGATGGTCGCGTTGGGCGTGATCGCCGCACCGGCGGCAGGGTTGTTGGCGCTGATAGCGCCGAGTGGCGGCGAGCCGAACCAGTGCGCGCCGTTGCTGGAGCAGATGAAGGCGGGCAAGGCGCCGAAGACGGTGAAAAACTGAAGACCTGCGGCTAGGACCTCTTGAATGCCGGAAAGCGGCATGCCGCAGGCTTTTCAAGGTGGGCTCAGTATGCTGGAGCTGGTTCAAGGATTTGGAACAAGTGAGTCTGAGGCTTGCTGCCAAGTTTGCCGACAACCTGATTTCTGATTTTGGCGTACTTGTCTTCGGACAAATAGGTGGTCCATAAGCTGGTTTCAATATCGCCCTGCATGACCGTTTCAGGGAGCGGCTGCCTAAGAAAGGTGATGTCCACGGGGCGAGTTGTTTCGAAGGACATTTGAAGGGAGATGTTTTTTTTGTTTTCGCAGACGATCGTCAACAATGTGCTCACAGTAAGCGATCCTTCTCCGTGGCTGGTCGCGATTTCTTTTTGAATTCTGTTCAGGAGTGCCTTGCGGGCAGGTGCTTCGCTGGGTAGTTGCGCAATGTTTGAAAGTGCGTTGCCTAGTTGTTGCAGTTGCTCTTTTTGTAATGCGTCAGCCAATGCGGTGGAGGCAATGCTGAAGAGACTGGCCGATTTTTTTGGAAGAGCGTAATTCTTGAAGCCATTAAGTGCCCAGTAGAACTTGTCCAGTACGGTTCTGTACGATGTAAACCACTTGCCTGGAGTGCTGTCAGCGAGTAAATTTCCCAGTAGACTGGAATGCAACACGTCTTTTTTAAATTGCTCGGAGTGCTCGCCTAAAAAAAGTGTGATGTTGCCGTCGACGATGTAAGTCTCGGATGATAATGATTTCATGTTGATCTCAATCGAATAAAGTAAGGTAAGTGTGGCGCTGAGACCGTCAGTAGTGATCGGTCCCAGTTCTAGTATGAAGTTTAGGTGTTACTGAAAACCCGGGATCGTGTCGAGGTAGTCGTCAGCAGCTTTACCCAGTTTCTCAAGCACTTTGTTGCGCACTCGCGCATAGATTTGAGTGTTGAGGTAAACCGGAGTTGCCTGTGATTTTACGGCGGTGGATTTAGTTGTCGATTTCCACCAAAGAATACCGCGAGTACTTTCCCTGACATCCACACTTGTACAGCTAAGGATCATCATCGGAGAGCCTTCCCGGGTTTGCCAGACCGGGGAAATATCAAATGTCGCCTCATAGCCTTTTTGAGCGTTACGATTGTAGATCTGGATCAGACCGTCCTCACCTTTCACTCCCTCCACGGCTTTGCCAGCCAGCGCTGCCAAGCGTGGAGCGTTTGCTCCGACCAGACTCTGAAGTATGTCAAAGGCGACGGCGTCCATCGTAAGGCCGGTTCTTTTAATGATTTTGTCCTGAGCGTGAATCTTGTTGATCGTCCATCCGAGGCTGCGCAGGCCTTCTGTGTAAAAGTTGTACCACTGATGTAACTCTTTAACCATGTCGTATTTTTGTGATGCTGCGTTTTGCATCAGTAGCTTGCAGCTGTCGACATCTTCGCGATTTTGCACTGACACGCCGGCTACATAGATATTCATCATGTCCGGGCCGACGGTGCCGCTTTCCTTATTGGGATCGAGTGGAACGTCTGCGGAGAAGTTTCGAATGGTCGGTAGTACTTGAGAGTCGGTAACACGTCGAGCAGGCAGGGCGGGCAGGCTGTCCAGAAATTCAAGTTGTTGTTCAATGTGCATGGTTGTTCAGTCCTTAATATGTTTTGCAGACCTCTTGTCTGTCAGTTGAATATAAGGTTTTGGAGGGGTTAGTCCATGGTGTAGTTGTAACTTGATGAGTGTCATGCGTTGTTGTTTGGGCGGTGGAGGTTAGTCTGATTTATTTCGTGGTCAGTATGTTGGGTGTCTGGTAACTATTGTTACTGTCGTTATTTACATCGACAGTCGATGAGGGTTCATCGCAACGAATGACCGGATGCCAACGCCTCCTCACGCAACCACCCAAAGAATGCCCGCACCGGTGGATGTCGCTCACGCCCCGGCACGCACAGTGCGCTGTAGCCGGCTCCATCGACCTGGATTTCCCCCCGGTACGGCAACAACAGACCACTGGCCACGCTTTCCGACACCAGAATATTGCTTGCCAGCACCAGGCCTTGGCCGGCAATCGCCGCTTGCAGGGCGTAATGCTCTTCGTCGTATTCGCGCACGGCGGGCCGACCGCTCAGCCAGGTTTCGCCGGAGCGAGCGCACCAGGCCTCCCAGCCGTGGGCATAGAGTTTGGAGTTGTGCCAACGCACGCTGATCAGTGTCGGGGTGCGACTCGACGCCAGGGCCACTTGTTCAGGCGAACCGTAGACACCAAAGGACTCATCGAACAGGCACTGGCCGTACAGGTTGGGGTAATCATCGAGGCTGTAGCGCAGCACCAGGTCGACACTGGCGTCCTGATGCAGATCGATGACTTCGCAGTGGGTATCGAGGCGCACGTTGACATTCGGGTGTCGGGCGTAGAAACGTCCCAACCGTGGCACCAGCCACAGGGCGGCGAAGGCGGCGGTGGTGGAAACCGTCAGGCTGGCGCCACTGCGTTGCGGACGCAGTGTATCGACACTTTGCGCCACTTCCAGAAAAGCCCCATGCAGGCTCTGGAACAGCCGTTCGCCGCATTCGGTCAGGCGCACCTGGCGTGGCAGGCGCTCGAACAACGGCACGCCGAGCCAGCTCTCCAGGGAGCGGATCTGATGGGACACCGCCGTCGGCGTCACCGAGAGTTCTTCGGCAGCAGCCTTGAAGCTCAGCAGGCGTGAGGCGGATTCAAACGCGCGCAGGGCGGTCAGCGGCAACGAGGCGAACATTGAACACTCCATGGATGAAATGGATTCATCCAGACTGATTTCTGCTCATTTGAGCTAGGACGGTAGTGAGCTTCAAGCTGCAAACCACAAGCCGTTTGAGTTTAGCCCTGAGGAGAGACAGATGAGTAAAATTCTTGCCGTTCATGCCAGCCCCCGTGGTGATCGTTCGCACTCCCGGCGTTTGGCCGAAGTGTTTCTGGCGGCCTGGCAGGCCCGTCATCCACACGCGCAGTTGACCCGGCGCGAAGTCGGTCGGGCGCTGATACCGCCGGTCAACGAGGCATTCGTGGCCGCCGCGTTTTACCCCGAGCCCGATGCCCGGCCACTGTCGATGCAGGCCGACCTGGCGTTCAGCGACGAGCTGGTCGGCGAACTGCTGGGCCACGATGTGTTGCTGATTTCCACGCCGATGCACAACTTCAGCGTCCCCAGCGGCTTGAAAGCCTGGATCGATCAGATCGTGCGGGTGGGGGTGACCTTCGATCACACCCTGGACAATGGCGTGGCCCAGTACCAACCTTTGGTGCAGGGCAAAAAAGCCCTGATCATCACCAGCCGTGGCGGCTTCGGTTTTGGCCCGGGCGGCGAGCTGGAAGCCATGAACCATGCCGACACGCTACTGCGTACGGTGCTTGGATTCATTGGCATCACGGACGTCACCGTAGTGGCTGCCGAGGGCGAGGAGTCCGCCGAGCGCAGCTTTCAAATCTCTGCCGCCGAGGCTGAGCAGTGCTTGTTGGCGCTGGCCGGAGAGTTCTAGATGGCCTGGCTGTTTCTGCTGGTCGCCGCCGGGTTCGAAGTCACCTTCGCCATGGGCATGAAGTACGCCGAGGGCTTCACCCGGCTCTGGCCTTCGCTGGTCACCGTAGTGGCCGCTGTGGGCGGGATCTATTTTCTGACCCTGGCCATGCGCGAGCTGCCGGTGAGCATTGCGTACCCGATCTGGACCGCCATCGGTTCGCTGGGCACGGTGTTTCTCGGTTTCGCGCTGCTGGGTGAAAGCCTGACCGTGATCAAGCTGGTCTCGGTCGGGCTGATCGTGGCGGGCGTGGTAGGGTTGAAGTAGGGCGGATGACATAGACTTGTCATCTTCGCTGGTGATGCTTGGCGGATGTCTTGCATCCAGCCTTGCGTCACCGCCCGACTACAAGGATGTCCGCCCATGTCGCAAGGTTCTGCCCCGCGCTACCCGCTGGTGTTGGTCCCGGGAATGCTCGGGTTCATCCGGTTGGTGCTTTATCCGTATTGGTACGGGATCGTCGAGGCGTTGCGCCACGGCGGAGCGGTGGTGTTCGCGGTGCAGGTCTCGCCGCTTCATTCGAACGAAGTGCGCGGCGAGCAATTGCTGGCGCGTATCGAAGAAATCCTGCGGGAAACCGGGGCCGACAAGGTCAACCTGATCGGCCATAGCCAGGGCTCGCTGACCGCCCGTTATGCAGCGGCCAAGCGCCCGGACCTGGTGGCATCGGTGACCTCGGTGGCGGGGCCGAACCACGGTTCGGAGCTCGCCGATTACCTGCACGAACATTATCCCCACGAGAGCGTCCGTGGTCGTCTGCTGTGCTTTTTGCTACGGATCGTCGGCGCGCTGATGGGGTTGTTGGATACCGGTTACCGGGGGCCGAAGCTGCCGGTGGATATCCGTGCGTCCCATCACTCCCTCACCAGCGCTGGCGTCGCGCTGTTCAACCAGCGTTATCCACAGGGGCTGCCCGACACCTGGGGCGGTCATGGGCCGGAGGAGGTCAACGGCGTGCGCTATTACTCCTGGTCCGGCACCTTGCAACCGGGCATTACCGATCGCGGGCGCAACCTGCTGGATGGCACCAACCGCAGCTGTCGGTTATTCGCTAAAACCTTCGTCCGCGAAGCCGGGCATTGCGACGGCATGGTCGGGCGCTACAGCTCGCACCTGGGCACGGTGATTGGCGATGAGTATCCGCTGGATCACTTCGATATCGTCAACCAGTCGCTGGGGCTGGTGGGCAAGGGGGCTGAGCCGATCCGGTTGTTTGTCGAGCATGCGGCGCGGTTAGCTGCGGCCGGGCTCTAGTCCGCATTATCGTTCATCGCGGGCAAGCCACGCTCCCACAGGTTTTCGGTCGTTCGCAACAGACGGGTTCGACACAACACCTGTGGGAGCGAGCTTGCTCGCGATGGCGTCAGATCAGGCAACACTGACCTTGCGCCCCAACACCGTCGTCCAACGCTCGGAAACGATCACCCCACCCAAGGTCAACACCCCGCCCACCAGGTGATACATCGCCAGTTGCTCATGCAGCACCACCGCCGCAATCAATGCGGTAATCAGCGGCAGCAAATTGAAAAACTGCGTGGTCCGGCTCGGTCCCAAACGCACCACGGCCTGCATCCACGCCAGCGGCGCGACCATCGAAGCCAGCAGGCAGGCGTACAGCACCAGTGGAATGTTCTGCAGGGTCGGGCCGACTTTCGGTGAGACGATGAACAGCGGGAACAGCACCACCACGGCCACCAGTACCTGCAGGTACAGAAGCACCAGCGGCGGCAGTTTCAGTTGCCACTTTTTCAACAGGGTGCTGTAGACCGCGTAGGCCAGGGTGGCGATCAGCATCATCGCGTCGCCCAGGTTGACCCCGTGTTCGAGCAATGTGCCAAGGCTGCCGGCCGACACCACCACCAGGACACCTGCAAACGACAGCACCGCACCGGCCAGGGCACCCATGGTCAGGCGCTGGCCGAGGCTGATGATCGCCATGGCGAGCGACATCAGTGGCATCAGCGACAGGATGATGCCCATGTTGGTAGCCGAGGTCAGGCTCGCGGCGAAGTACGCCAGGCTTTGATAGACCGCCATGCCGAGAACACCGAGGACAAAGATCTTGCCTAGTTTCGGGCGGATCTGCGACCAATGGGCGAGCACCGGTTTGAGCATGAAGGGCGTGAACAGCAACCCGGCCAGCAGCCAGCGGTAGAAGCCGATCTCGGCGGGGAAGATCGCCCCGGCCGACATTTTGGTGATCACGGTGTTGCCGGCCCAGATAAAAATGGCCAGCAGGGGATAAGCGTATTGCATCGGGAAAAACCAGAACGTTAATGAAGGGCAATTATCCGCTTGTCTGGATGCAAGCCTATACTTCGATCCAGACAACCGGCCCCTGATGACGGACAGCATGAGCAGTAAACACATCGATCTGCTGGATTTCAGCGAATTGCCTTCGGCGGTGTACTTCCGCTACGCCGATTTCAATACCCACGAATTCGCCGCTGCGCACCGTCATCCCTGGGGCACTCTGGAGTATGCGGCCCACGGGGTGTTGCACATGGACGTCGACGGCAGCCGTTTCCTCTCGCCGCCGCAATACGCGGTGTGGGTGCCCCCCGAAATCGAGCACAGCTTCTACAGCCACCAGCCGATCAACTACCGTGCCGTTTGCCTGGCGCCGGCGGTCTGCGAGGATCTGCCACAACAGGCCTGCACGCTCGCCATCAGTGACATCCTCAAGGCGATCCTCAAGGACTTCGCCGTCCGTGACGTCAAGATTCCCGAGCAGGCCGCGGATAAACGCCTGGCTCAGGTTCTGGTGGATCAGTTGCAACAGGCGCCGGTGCATGAGTGTTACCTGCCCTATGCCAGCACACCGGGACTGCTGGGCATATGCGAGGCCCTGCAAGCCGAACCCGGTGACAACCGGCCCTTGGCGCATTGGGCGGCGCAGGTTCACGTCAGTGAACGGACCCTGGCGCGGCAGTTTGTCCGCGAGTTGGGCATGAGTTTTGGTGAGTGGCGCCAGCGTCTGCGATTCCTGGCCGCGATTGAAGCACTGGACAACCATCGCAGCATTCAGGAAATCGCCTTCGACATGGGCTACAGCACCGGTTCGGCGTTTATCGCGATGTTCCAGCGTCAGGCCGGGTGCACGCCCGACTACTATCGACGCAACAAGAAGTTTTAACGCACTCGTTAAGAATTTTCATACGGCATTATCCGAAACAAACTTCATGGGAACAGAATTGGGACACTGTAGGCTTTGAACCTCTCTCTCTAAGTTTGCGAGTAATAATTGTGAAAGATTTGTTGTTGAAGTCTGCGAGTGGGCCAGACTATCCCGATGTAGAACAAGAGCACAGTATTCACTACAACTTTATCAAAAACGCCATTCCCGACTGGATTGTCGACTCATCTCTTCAGCGGATGGGTGATTTACGCAACACACCCAAAGTTATTCCCGCCTGGAGCAAAACGGCGTCCCACACGCAACATGTGGCAGCGAAAGAAGCCACAAAGCTCAGTTGGCAGGCGCAGAGCAAGGTCGACCGGATGCTCGGGAAGCTGCAAGATGCCGAGTCCTTTGCCCAGCCACTGCTGACCAACGCCCTCAAGAAGCAATTCGGTGTAGTGGTCGATGTTCGTGAAATTTTTCTGCGTTTGTATTTTCCGGCTAAAACATCCGCCTGGGCATTCAATGTCACCGGCGGTGTCGGCAGTCGAACTGTCTCGTTACTTAACGCGTCGCTGCAAAATTTTGCCGAGGGCGAAGTATTTACCAGCGACTCTGCATTTATTACTAAGCCCGACGAAATCGGGCGGTTTGAAATAAAGAAGTTGGGAATAACGATCGAGCAGTTCAAGACACTG
This sequence comes from Pseudomonas sp. BF-R-30, assembly GCF_019956175.1. NCBI lineage: Bacteria > Pseudomonadati > Pseudomonadota > Gammaproteobacteria > Pseudomonadales > Pseudomonadaceae > Pseudomonas > Pseudomonas sp. BF-R-30. The sequence goes on from NZ_JAHBDE010000033.1 coordinate 244,221, forward strand.
TGCCGAACTCTGGATATCGGGTCCCAATATAAAAAATATCTGGAAAGTTATCTGGCTCCCGAAGGTGCCATGGCTCGGGAGGCGGTGCAGCACCGGATCGTCGCCAGTCAGAAAAGCGCCATGAAAGCTGCAGCACATCTGGCATTGATGAAGAAGGACATCGGGGCACCGGCCTACCTGACCGTGTTGAACATGGTCCTGGGTAAAAAGGGACTGGTGTGGGATGGCGCTCCCGTGCGTTTCTACCACTTGAGCATGCTCGACACCCGTCTGACCGGGATTGTACTGATCGCCGCCGATCTCGATATCCCCGGTGCGAATGTCCGGCGCGTCATTGCCTACGTACCGCACGATCCCGAGCATCCGCTGAAAGAGTATGCCTCGACGGCCGAGTTCGCGCTCGAACTGACTCGCCAGTTACGGGGTAACGATCAGGCATCCGGCGCTTCCCGGCGCAGCTATCAGGCGTTTTTCAGTCGATTCGTGGATCAATGCCAGCGTGGTCATTTCTTCGCCGCGCTCAACGCGAAACTGTGGGAAATCACTTACCACGGCACACAACCGGGCTCCAATCTGCCTGCCTGGCGCGAAACTCAAGTCGATCGCCCCGATTTGCGGATAGCCGCGGTATCGTTCGAAAACGATACCGTCAACCGTTATAACGGCGATCCGTGGGTTTATCTCTATCAGCAGCAAGTTGACAAGATTTTTGCCGACGGGCGCGCGCTGGCCGTGATCACCGCCGATGCGGACAGCGCCGCACGTTGGGCGTGGATCGAAAACCTGGAAAAAATGCTCTTCGACATCATGCAGGTTGCCTTGCTCGTCGTGACCCCCTTTGTCCCGGTGCTCGGGGAGCTCATGCTGGGGTATATCGCCTATCAACTAGTAGACGGGGTCGTGGAAGGTGTCGTTGAACTCGCCCAGGGCAAGTACGTTGAAGCGGCGGAGCATCTGGTCGGCGTCGCTGAAAACCTGATTCAGTTGGGCACGTTTGCCGTGGGCGGTGCTATCGCCACTCAAGTGGTGAAGCCCAGGTTGTCGTCCTTCCTCGAAGGCGCCCGTCAAGTCACGCTCAGAAACGGTGAGCAGCGGCTATGGGGGGAAAATCTGCAGCCGTACCGGCAACAAAACCTGCGTCTGGCGACGGATTCCAAACCTGACGTTTACGGTCTGCATCAGCATCAGGGCCGGCAGATTCTGTCGTTGGACGATGATCATTTCGAACTCAAGTTCGATCCGCAAACCGGCAAGCACCGGGTTCAGCATCCGACCCGTCCCGAGGCCTATCAGCCGGTGGCGGAGAGTAACGGCACCGGCGCTTTTGTAATCGAGGGTGAAACACCTCACACCTGGGATGCCGATGCGCTGATCAAGCGACTCGGTCCGTCGGTGGAGGGGTTGACCGACAAGTTCGGCGACATTCGCACAGTCAGCCGTGCCGATATCGGTGCGTTGGTACGCATGTACGCCGATAACGAACGGGCAATCCCTTTGCTGAGCGATACGGTGACCCGGTTCAGGATCGACCGGGATATCCACACCTTCATCCAAAACATCGGCAGCACCCGTGCACAGGACTATTTGCAGGCCGACCCGCTCTGGCAGTTTCAACTGCTGGACGGCTTGTGGCCCGGCAGAGCGATTGAACTCAAGGGGGCCGATGGACGAGTGCTGTACGCCATCGGGGCCGATGACGAACCTGTCTCTTTCTCTACGGACCAATTGGCGGATACCGACCTGATCGACACCTTGCTGTTGCTTCTCGATGATGCCGAGACCCGGCAACTGCTGGGTGACGAGCCTGATGCACCGATCGGCAGCCGCACACAAAATGCCATGCGTTTGAGGGGGCAACTCGCGCAATTGGCAGAGCGGCGCAAGGCCTCGTTGTTCGAAAAACGTTACCGAGATGTCGGGCAAGCCGTCAGTGCCGAGGCAAGGTTCATCCAGGGCGAGGTTCCAGGAATGTCCGGTGTCGTTGCACAAGAGCTGGTCGCGCTGGCGCGCCCGGAGGAGTTGCAGGCGCTTAAGCTGCGCAGGCTTCCCGAGCGACTGCAAGGGTGCGCCGATTGGGCGCTCAGGGACGTACGGATCAGCCGTGCGTATGAGGGTTTTTATCTGGACTCGGTCGAAAATCCGGACTTCGACGCCTTGGCGTTGCATTCCCTGGAAAACCTGCCTGGCTGGAATGCCAATGTGAGGATCGAGCTGCGTCACTACCGTTTCGATGGCCGACAACTGGACAGCATCGGCCCCGAGGATGCCGCCATCCGGCGTACGCTTGTCGTGAGCGACAACGGGGTGTTCCAGGCTTGCGACGAGCAAGGCAATGCCCTGCATTCGGGCGGTGATTTGTTTACCTCGATCTTGCAGGCATTACCCGATGCCGAGCGTGATGCGTTGCAGATTCATATCGGTCAGGGTCCGGTCCTCAAGGCGGCATTGCGCGACCATGCCCTGAAACCCTACAGGCTGTTAAGTGTTCTTTCCGGTTTACCGGAGTTGAAAATTCCGACGTTTGATCCTGCGATCATGCGCCTGCGTGGGGGGGCTCCCACCCTGGCGGGGGAGTTAGCGCAGTTGCAAGTCGTCGAGCAAGACTTCAACGAGTTTGTCAGTTGCGCCTTCCATCCCAGCATCCCTGCGTTTGAACAATACAACTACCTGCGCGGCCTGAAGTTGATGGTTGACAGTATGCCGATCGATTGCCAGGACGCGCTCTGGGATGGATTCGTGAAGGCGAACGCCGAGGGCCACGAGGCCAATCTGCGCACGGTCCAAAGCATTGAGGTGTTGCCCGATCTGAAAAAACTGATGTCGCCTGCACAGTACGACGCGTTGATCCAACGGCTGTTCACTAAGGACGGTTTAGTGGTGCTCACGGACTCCGAGCGCCATCTGGGCGCCAGTGCGCGCAATCTCGAGCAAACCGGGCGTCTCGACGAATATCAGACGCTGCAACGTGCAGTGAGGGAAAATAACATGCCGCCCAGTGAGCCTTGGGCTGCATTACAGCGCTATGCAGGTGATCTGGATTCGGGTGTTTCGGCGGCAGCGCAGCCGACCGTAGTGACGCCCCAGGTCATGGCCAACTTGCGCCAGGCACAGCGCGCCATCTATCGGGCCAAGGAATTGTTGCCGTTATCGGGCAACCAGTTGCCGAGCATCTGGGAAAAGGGTGGTTCGGCGATCGCGAAAATCAAGGGGCTGCGAGGACTGGATCTGCAGGAAGGTCAATTCACTGCACGGATGTCTATCGCCGAACATGCGCGTAAAGCCATTGAAATCAAGGGAGGCAATTGTTCGGAAAACTCCAAGGTGACCTTCGCTCTGCTGGCCAGCCAACCGAGAACCTCGCGGATCCACCTGGTCAAAGCCACCGCATTCGATCATCAGTACGTGGTTATTGGCGATGACTTGACCGATCTCAAGCAACTGGTGGTTGCCGATTCGTGGCCGGAGTTCCCAACCGCCCATACGGCGGACAAGGGCTATTTCAAGTTCGAACTGCCGGCCATTGCAACACTTGAGCCCGGCCCCGCCAGCGCAGACTTTGCCTTTATCAACGACGTGCCGGCGGGACGGGCGGAGTTGCCGGAGGTTTCCCGGGACAACACCTTCAGGCAAATAAAAATGAACAAACTGTACAAGTCGGGGGCTTATGCCCAATTCACCTCATTAAAGCTATTGGGAACACAATTTGGTTTGTCGGGGGAAGTCGGAGTGTCGTTCGAGCGATTGCCCGTATCCGTGATCGAAAAACGGATTTCAGCCTTTGCGGGCTATAAGCAGGCATTCAAGGATGTGTTGGCTGAAGAGTCTGCGGCTGAGTCCCCGGCGCAATGATCGTTTATGTCTGGAGGAAGGTGTAACAAGGCTTGACTACACTCCTCGTGGAGGCCGCATCTCTCGATGCGGCGACACGGAGAAAACTCCATGAAGATAATGCGTGCCCCTTTGTTGATGATCGGTTTGCTGCTCTGTTCCCAAAGCTTCGCCGCCACAGACCAACAGAACAAGATGACCACCTGCAACGCCGAGGCGACTGCAAAAACCCTCAAGGGCGATGAGCGCAAAGCCTTCATGAGCAATTGCCTCAAGGCCACCCCGGCGGCCAACGGTGCCAGCAAAGCCTTGACCCCGCAGCAAGAGAAAATGAAAACCTGCAATGCCGATGCGGCCACCAAAGCCTTGAAGGGTGATGAGCGCAAGGCGTTCATGAGTGATTGCCTGAAGAAGAAATAAGATCGACTCAAGGACAGTGGTGGCTGAGCTGGCCCCATCGCGAGCAGGCTCGCTCCCACATTTGTCCGGTGTACTCAGTTCCACTGTGGGAGCGAGCCTGCTCCGGGCGGCGCTCCGACAATGGGGCCGCAGAAGGTGCTGCAAGAAATCCTGAACCACCACTAAGGTCGCCCCACACAATCCCTAGTGCTCGCACCGGATCGCTGGCAGACTGCCAATCCTTTTTACGCCGTTCGTTTTTGAGGCTGTATGCCAACGTTTTCTCAGCGTCAAGTCTTGCTGGTCATCAGCTGGGTCATCATTTTTGGCGGACTGCTGCTGGTCCTGCCGCTGCGTTTGCTGCCCAGCCTGCTCGCCGGGTTGCTCGTGTTCGAACTGGTCAACATGCTCACCCCGCAACTGCAACGGCTGATCGAAGGCCGGCGTGCGCGCTGGCTGGCGGTGGCGTTGCTGGGGACTCTGATTGTCAGCGTGCTGTCGCTGATCTTTGCCGGTGCCTTCAGCTTCCTGCTGCACGAGGCGGAAAACCCCGGCGCGTCCCTCGACAAATTCATGGGAGTGGTCGACCGCGCGCGTGGGCAATTGCCGCCGTTCATCGACGCCTATCTGCCGGCCAGTGCCGCGGAGTTCCGCGTGGCGATTGGCGAATGGGTCAGCAAACACCTCAGTGATTTGCAACTGGTGGGCAAGGACGCGGCGCACATGTTCGTGACCTTGCTGATCGGCATGGTGCTGGGGGCGATCATTGCCTTGCAGCGCGTGCCGGACCTGACCAAGCGCAAACCGCTGGCCGCGGCGTTGTTCGAACGTCTGCACCTGCTGGTCCAGGCGTTTCGCAACATCGTGTTCGCCCAGATCAAGATTTCCTTGCTCAATACCGTCTTCACCGGGATTTTCCTGGCGGTGATCTTGCCGATGTTCGGTATCAAGCTGCCGCTGACCAAAACCCTGATCGTGCTGACGTTCCTGCTCGGCCTGCTGCCGGTGATCGGCAACCTGATGTCGAACACCCTGATCACCATCGTCGGTTTGTCGTTGTCGATCTGGGTCGCTGTGGCGGCGCTGGGTTACCTGATTGTTATCCACAAGCTCGAATACTTCCTCAACGCGCGCATCGTCGGCGGGCAGATCAGTGCCAAGTCGTGGGAGTTGCTGCTGGCGATGCTGGTGTTCGAGGCCGCGTTCGGCCTGCCGGGGGTGGTGGCGGGGCCGATTTACTACGCGTATCTCAAGAGTGAGTTGAAGCAGGTGGGGATGGTTTGATCCGCTGGATCTTTGTTGACTGAGCTGGCCCCATCGCGAGCAAGCCCGCTCCCACATTCAACCGAGTTCCTCCAGATGGAATACGGTCAAATGTGGGAGCGGGCTTGCTCGCGAAGGGCGCACCAAAGATTTTGGATCAGTCCATCGAACCGTAGCGTTTTGCAGCCTCGATCGCCAGACCGCTACCGATACTGCCAAAGATGTTCCCTTCCACATGCCGCGCCTTCGGCAACATCGCCGAAACACTGTTGCGCAGCGCTGGAATCCCGCTCGAGCCACCGGTGAAAAACACCGTATCGACCTGATCGACCCGCACATCGGCGTCTGCCAGCAGTTGGGTGACGCTGTTGCGCACCCGCTCCAGCAGGCTGTCGATGGCTGACTCGAACAGCGCACGGCTGAGGTCCACGCTCAAGCCCGCTTCAATGCGATCCAGCGGCACGTGGCGATTGTCGGCGTGGGTCAGCTGGATCTTGGTTTCTTCCACTTCCATGGCCAGCCAGTGTCCGGCGCGCTGTTCGATCAACTTGAACAGGCGATCGATGCCGCCGGTGTCCTCGATGTCATAGCGCATGCTGCCCAGGGCCAGTTGCGATTTCTGCGAGTACACCGAGTTGATGGTGTGCCAGGTCGCCAGGTTCATGTGGTGACTGGTCGGCATGTAGGCGCCGCTCTTCATGCGGCTGCCGTAGCCGAACAGCGGCATCAGGCCTTGCAGGCTGAGCTGTTTGTCGAAGTCGGTTCCGCCGATGTGCACACCGCCGGTGGCGAGGATGTCCTCGTGGCGGTTATCCACACCCCGACGTTCCGGCGACAGGCGCACCAGTGAGAAGTCGGAGGTACCACCGCCGATGTCGACGATCAGTACCAGCTCTTCTTTCTCGATGGTTGACTCATAGTCGAACGCGGCGGCAATCGGCTCGTACTGGAACGAGACTTCCTTGAAGCCGATCTTGCGCGCCACGTCTACCAGGGTGTCTTCGGCTTCCTTGTCGGCCATCGGGTCATCGTCGACAAAAAACACCGGGCGGCCCAGTACAACTTCTTCGAACTCCCGACCAGCGGACGCTTCGGCACGGCTCTTGAGCTGGCCGATGAACAGCCCGAGCAGGTCCTTGAACGGCATCGCCGTGCCCAGGACGCTGGTGTCGTGCTTGATCAGCTTGGAACCCAGCAGGCTCTTGAGCGAGCGCATCAGGCGGCCTTCGTAGCCTTCCAGGTACTCGTGCAGCGCCAGCCGGCCGTACACCGGGCGACGTTCTTCGATGTTGAAGAAGACCACCGACGGCAGGGTGATCTTGTCGTCCTCCAGCGCGATCAGCGTTTCCACGCCGGGGCGCAGCCAGCCGACAGTGGAGTTGGACGTGCCAAAGTCGATACCCAAGGCACGGGCTGGAGATGCGTTGTTCATGTCTTTCAGGTTCCGGTTAAAAAACGGCCGCGCAGTGTATGCCAGAGCGCGCCAGATTCGAAGGCCGGTTATCTGCTAATTCTTCGCAGACAATGCCTTGAAAGATGAGGCATCCCCCCCAAACTACCCTGCATCAACCGGACAGCCGCGGGAGTGCTCGCAAGAAGCCCCGCCTGCTGCCGATAAACTTCTGCTGCGCCGCCCGGTCACAAACTTGAGATCGGTCAAACCAATGGCTGCAAACAAGCGCATGCTGTGGCCTGCGGCGCGATTCTGATAACGGATGGTGATTCCCTCGATGGACTTCAAAGACTATTACAAGATTCTCGGTGTGGAGCCGACCGCAGACGACAAGGCGATCAAGGCCGCCTATCGCAAGCTGGCGCGCAAATACCACCCCGACGTCAGCAAGGAAAAGGATGCCGAGTCCAGGTTCAAGGATGCCTCGGAAGCCTATGAAGCGCTGAAAAGCGCCGACAAACGTGCCGAATATGATGACTTGCGGCGCTATGGCCAGCACGGCCAACCGTTCCAGGGACCTCCGGGCTGGCAGAGCCGTGGTGGCTTCGGTGGCGGTGGCCAGGACACGGGCGATTTTTCGGACTTCTTCAGTTCGATCTTCGGTAACCGTGGGCCAGGTTTTGGTGGTGGTGGACAGTCGCGTCGCAGCACCGGACGTCGAGGGCAGGACGTGGAAATGGAGCTTGGGGTTTTTCTCGAAGAAACGCTGTCGACCGAGTCGAAGAAGGTGACCTTCCAGGTACCTCAGTACAACGCGGCCGGCCAGCATGTGAGCAACACCAGCAAAAGCCTGAACGTGAAGATTCCGGCCGGTGTGAGCGACGGCGAGCGCATTCGCCTCAAGGGGCAGGGCGCTCCGGGCGTGGGCGGCGGGGCCAATGGCGACCTGTACCTGACGATCCGTTTTGCACCGCACCCGAAGTTTGACGTCGAAGGCGAGAACCTGATCATCACCTTGCCACTGGCACCGTGGGAGCTGGCGCTGGGCGCTGAAGTCGCCGTGCCGACCCTCACCGGCAAGATCAACCTCAAGGTCCCGGCCGGCAGCCAGAACGGCCAGCGCATGCGCGCCAAGGGCCATGGCCTGATGAACAAGGCCGGTGAGCGCGGTTACCTGTTCGTGCAGTTGAAGGCCGTGATGCCGAAGAAATCCGACGAGGACATCAAGGCCCTGTGGCAGGAGCTGGCGAAAAAAGCCGCTTTCGACCCGCGAGAGCATTTCTGATCCCTTGGAACCGAGGAGTCACTGACTATGAGCAGTCCCCTGATCGTTCAACTGGACATGGCCGAATTCTGTGAGGCGACCGAGTTGTCGGACGTCTACGTGATCGAAATCGTCGAGCACGGCATCCTCGAACCTCAGGGCAGCGTGCCCAAGGACTGGCTCTTCACCGATTACGAACTGACCCTGGCCAAACGCGCCGCCAAGCTGCGGCGCGATCTGGACCTGGAATGGGAAGGGGTGGCCCTGGCGTTGGATCTGCTTGAAGAAGTCCAGCAGTTGCGGGCCGAGAACCGCATGCTCAAGCAGCGATTGGGGCGGTTGGTGGTGGAATGATTTCCAACAAGCACAAACACTGATTTTGTGGCGAGGGGGCTTGTCGGACCGCCGCACCGCCCCGTTGGGTTGCGAAGCAGCCCCAAAAGCCACTCACAGCCAATCGCCTGACACACAACATTCGCCGATTCTGCGACCGCTTCGCGCTCGAACGGGGGCAAGCCCCCTCGTCACAAAAGCATCAGACCTTTCTGGGCAACACCACGGTAAACGTCGTGCCATCAATCTCGCCGGAGCTGACTTCAATCGTCCCCTCATGGGCGTCGACCACTTCCTTGACGATAAACAACCCCAACCCAAGGCTGGTAGTAGGCTCGCCGAGCTCTTCACTGGCGCTGCGCACCAGCGGGTCGAAAATGGTCGGGATCGCATCGGAGGGGATCGGGGCTCCGTCGTTGTGCACTGTCAGTCGGACGCTGTCGGTCTCACCCTTGAGAGTCAACTTCACCTCGCGTTTGCTTGAACCATGCTGCAAGGCATTGCCGATCAGGTTCTGCAGCATCTGATCGAGCCGGCGCAGGTCCCAGGTGCCACGTGTGTCACCCTGTACATCCAGGGTCGGTTCGCATTCCGGTTGACCGGCACTGGCCCGGGCAATCGCTTCGCGCGCCGCTTCGGCCAGGTCCATGGGCGCCGGCTCGATCGGCAGACGCTTGCCCAGGCGGCTGCGCACCAGTTCCAGCAAGTCCCCGACCATCACCGCCAGGTGCCTGGTACTGCGCTGGATATTGACCGCGCACTTGAGCGCATCACCATCGAGCACGGCTTTGCGCAGCAGTAGTTCGGTGGACATGCTCACCGCCTGCAGGGGCGCGCGCAGGTCGTGGCCGAGGATCGCCAGAAAAATGTCCCGAGAGCGATTGACCTGCTCGGCATAAGTGGCCGTGGACTCCGCCAGGGCTTCGTCGATGGCTTCGTTGAAGCGGATCATGTCCTGGAAGTAGGCCAGGTCAGGCGATTGCAGGCTGTTGACCCACAGGCGGATGACACAGGCGCGCAAGTGACGGAACTCACTGGTCATTTGCACCAGATCAAAACCCACGGTATGGCGCAGTTCGCCGTGGCTGGCACCGGCCTCGTCGAGGCTGGGGGTTTTCTCCGGTCCTTCGCCGCGCGCCTTGGCCGCCTGTTCGGCAGGTGTCTGGGGTTTGCACATGTCCCGCGCCGAGGCCAGCAGGATCGACCGGGCATGGTCGCGCAAGGCAGCGCTGTCCATGGTTTCGGCGGCCGGGGTGATGGTTATGGCGAACTGCTCCCACTCATCGACGATGCGATCAACATGTAACACGATGAATTCGGAAAGACGCATGGCGGTTACCTGAGCATGAATCGGGGACAGCGATTCGAATAGTAGTCCCTTTGCCGGAAAAAACACGACCGCTCATGCAGCGGCATAACCGGAGGCATTTCTGGTGGTACATATCTATCGATGGCTCCTTGATTTTCGAACCTTGCGTGCCTTTTTTCAGCCTTGGCCCAACAGTAATTTGGACTTTTGTTTCAGGCGTGGGTGGATAAGTCTGTTAGCTCCAACCCAGCCATCAAGGTGAAAAAACAGTGTCTGATTTGCATGGAAGCAGCTCGCTGGAAACGCCCGCCCCAAACAACGGCGTTCATTACGATCGTGTACTCGGCGCCATACCCGACGCGATAAAAAAGGCGTCGATGTCGAGAATGAAAACCCTCGGAAAACCAAGGCCTGAGATGCCCGAGTGGTACAGCGCGGCACGGGAAGTCGACCGTCAATATCTGAAGGAGTTGATTGAAGAACAAGGACGCTTGCAAGGCGTGCTGGACAAGTCCCTGGGCGATTTGCAACACGACATCAATGCCTTCGCCACACCGCTGCTCAATGCGTCGATGCAGGCGAACTTCAAGGCCGTGGAAAACATCGACGCGCTCAGCGTGCAACTTGAAGTACCCAGTAAAATTGCCTTTGTCATTGATACCGGGGCCAGTCGCGTTCGACAGTCCACGTTGCTGGAAGCGGCGTTGCACAATTTTGAGGAAGCAGAAACTACCGAAGACGCCTGGCGCAGCAGTTCGGGTATCTATCGTAAGGATGAGCGCGGCAGCCTCGCGCTTGAGACCGCGATTCCCTTGCCCAGGTTTGCATCGATGTGCCGCAGCCTCGACATTGGCGGACAGTACCAGCGGCATATCAAATCCATCCTGCTGCCGACCACAACTGAAGCGCGACGCGCCTTGCAGGACGAGTCGGTGGCCAGTGAAAAAGCCGTTTTTCAGGTGGCGTCACTGGTCGCCCGATTGAAAGGCGATATCAGCGACCATGCCTACGGCAAACTCGGGCAGATACGCGAGAGCAAGGCCGATACCACGCTGTACGACCGGCCGCTGCATAGCCACCGATTGTCGCTGATGGGCTTTCGGTTGACGGGCATCGTGCTGTTCAGTGCCGTCAGCGATCCGTCGCAGATCAAGCAGGCGATCGATGCCTTGACCCCCGACTCAGTGAAGTTCTGGAGCGAATGGTCGCAGCGCCTCTCGATATTGCCTGGTGCGGAGTACGAGCGGTTCAAATTGCTGCAGGCGTTTTTCGCCAATGGGCCGCAGGGGCTCAACGATGAGCTTTTGCGCCGCGACGACATCTACCATCAAAGTCGTTTGTCCGGCCACGTGATCGCCTATGTACCGGATGATCCGCAACATCCGCTCAAGGAGTACCCCTCGCTGGCCGCGTTCATGAAAACCCTGATCGGTCAGCTGCGAGACACGCAGTACCAGGCGTTTTTCAGCCGGTTCGTGGCGCAAAAGGACAAGGGGCTGTTTTTCAGCCGGGTCAACGAACGTCTGAAGACGTTTACCTGGCAGCAACGCGAGCCATTGGACATGGGGCCATGGTGGCGTGAAACGGCGGTCGAGAATCCCGATGCAGAGCCCATTACCAATCAGATCACGGGCGACCTGTGGGTGACATTGTTCGTTGAGCGCCGAGACAAGGCCGTCGCCGATGCCCGACGCATCGCGGTGCCGACCGACGATGAAGACGCCAGCGCCCGCTTCAAACGCCTGACCAGTTACCTGAACATTGGCTGGAACCTGTTCAATTTCGCCGCGATGCTGGTGCCCGGTCTGGGCGAAGCGATGCTGGGCATCATGATTGCGCAGATGCTCGCCGAAGTGGCCGAAGGCATCGAAGACTGGAGCAAAGGCGACAAGGAAGAGGCCTCTGCCTACTTCAATGGTGTGCTGATCAACTTTGCGCAGTTGGCGCTGATGGGCGCCGGTCACGGGTTACCAGGCGGTCAGTTGACGCCGATCAAGGTTTCGCCCTTTGTCGAAGGGCTCAAGCCAGTGGAAGTCGCCGGCAAGCAGCGGTTGTGGAATCCGGACCTGACGCCGTATCAACAATCGGTCACCTTGCCCAAGGATGGCGTCGTCGGTGAAAAAGGCTTGTACCGGCACCAGGATCAGGACCTGCTGCGCCTCGACGACAAATGCTACGAAGTCAAACAGGACCCGAACACTGGCGAGCATCGCCTGCAACACCCTTCGCGAGCCGATGCCTATCAGCCCTTGCTGGAGCACAACGGTGCCGGCCTGTGGAAAACCGAACTCGATCAACCGCTGGAATGGGATCGGCGTCAATTGCTCAAGCGTCTGGGCGCTTCGGTGGATGGATTCACCGATGAAACACTGGAGCAGATCCTGACCGTCAGTGGCGTTCACGAAAATGCATTGCGCCGGCTGCATGTGGAGCACGAAACCCCGCCCGCGCTGCTGACCGATACCCTCAAGCGCTTCAAGGCGTACGTCGACGCCGAAGCTTGCGCAGAACAGATCCTGGCCGACCGGGTCGGCCAGGAATGGGCCGATCTTGCCGTGCGCTTCATGACTGAGTTGCCGGGCTGGCCCGAGGGCAAGGCCATCGAAGTGTTCCAGGGGCCGGGCCTGTCGGGGGCGGCGATCAAGGAGGGCTATGCCGACGCGGTGCCCACCGATACCTTGCAGATGACCTGGCAGGATCTACTCGCCGGTGCGCTGCCTGCACGTGTGGTCGGGTTTCTGGATGAACAGGCCCTTCGCGAGATGCTGGGGCAGTGGTTTTCCGGAGACAAAACGGCGCGCACCAAGGCCTTGCGCGATCGCCTGGCCGAGCAGGCGCGGGGCAGCAAAAGGCGTTTGTTCGACAAGTTGTACGAGCGTCGGGAGCGTGCAGACGATCCCCGTGTGAGCTTGCTCCAGGGGCACGAGTCGTCGCTTTCCACCAGCGTGGCGCAAGCGCTTGTGGAGCAAGCACACCCTTCGGACCTGCAACATTGGGCCGAGAAACAGCGCGTGCCCTTGAGGTTGTCCCAACAGGCCTGGGAAGCGGCGCACCAGCTGCGAGTGGCGCGAGCGTATGAAGGCCTGTACCTCGGCGAGCTGCACAACACCGACACCGAGCGCCTGGAGCTGCGCTCTCTGGCAGCCCTGTCGGGCTGGCCCTCGGATCTGCGTCTGGAAATTCGCGAACGTTCTTTTTCAGGGACGTTGCACGACAGCATCGGCCCGGACGACGCGCCGACCCGAAAAGTGTTGATCCGCAGTGAAAATGGCCGATATGAAGCGCGGGACGCAGGCGATCAACACCTGCACGGCGCGGACAATCTATATGCCGCCGTGCTGCACGCATTGCCCGACACCGAGCGCGCCGCCCTGGGTTTTGAAATCCATGACGCGGCAGGCCTTGAGCAGGCGGTAAAGAAAAAGCCACTGGACCGAGCTGTGCTCGAGCCGATCCTGCGCGACAACCCCTTGCTCAAACCGTCCTACGACCCGAGCGTCATGCGCTTGCGCGGCGGTATGCCGGGTTATGCGCAACAGGTCCCGCGCGGCATGGGCTTGCGGCGACGGGCTCGCGCACTGTATCCGGGTTTTACCTCGGAGGAGGTCGAGACGCTGCTGGCGGACTTCGGTCAGGGCGAAGGTGCGGCGCATGAAGGACTGGCGGTGCTTGAGGCCGAGTTCAACCAGTTGAACCACGCCATGCAACGCTGGATGAACTCGCCGACCGAGTCCTTTCGTTTAAGCCCGGCGGGCGTGGCGCAGTGGCATGCGCGAAACAACATCTACAAAGCGCTCAGGCAATGCTGGCAGCGCACCGGGCCGGAGGGCATCGAGGCTTCCGGCATCGTGCGGCCCCAAGCGTTGAAACTGGACAACATTCCCAAGTTGAGCCAGCTGCTGGAAACCTTGCCGAGGCTGGAGGCCAAGTTCGATCATGTCACCGGCCTGAGCTTGCGCGGTGGGCAGTTGCGCTCCGGACACATGTCGTTTCTCGACTCGTTCCATCAGGTGCGCTACCTCAATCTGCAAGACAATCTGCTGACGGCCGTTCCGCAAGCGGTGGGGGACATGCGTCATCTCACCCACCTGTTTCTTGACGGCAATAAAATTGAACTGGATGCAGTGGCGGTAGATCGCCTGAAGAATCTGACGCGCATGACGTCCCTGCGCTTGAGTGGTAACCCCCTGAAGCTCATTCCGAACATCAGCCGAATGCCGCATTTACAGGTGCTTTTGTTGCGCGAAACAGGGCTGGACAGCTGGCCTGTCGGGCTGTTTTCGCAGTCGCGACCGCGCGCTATCTATCTTGATCTGAGCGCTAACCCGATCAACCGGATACCCGACGTCGCGCCCGGTTCATTTCGCGCAGAGTTGCTGGCGCGCACCGTGATCAGCCGGGATCCGCGTTGGATTTCGCCGGAAAATCTCGACATCCTGAAGTCTTACATCGAGTCGGTCGGCATGGACCCGGAGCGTCCTTATCCGCCCCTTGGCGTACTCGACAGTTCAGACTGGGCGACGGGCATGTCTGAGCGGCAATGGCAGGCAAAACAGGAAGTCTGGAACGCGGTCGAGGATGAATTCGATTCAGTGCCGTTCTTCAACGAAATCCGCAGGCTCACCCAATCCGCCGACTTCAAGGCCGGCGGCACCTATCAGGCAGAGCTTACGGCCAAGGTCTGGCGCATGCTTGAGGCCATGGCCAGCGACACTGAACTGCGCATCAAGTTGTTCAACGAAGCCGCAACCCCCACCGAATGCGTGGATGGCGGGACGCAACTGTTCAATGCCATGGGCGTGCAAGTGATGGTTCACGAGGCCTACGCCCTCGTGCGCGTGGATCTGGTCGAGACGCAATTGCTTGAGCTGGCCCTGGGTAAATCCCGGCTCGATGAACTCGGCGCCATCGCCCGTCACCGGGTGTCTGAGCGATTGGCGAAGGGAGAACAGTTCCGTCGGGCCGGTGCCGATGGCGAAGTAACCGGCACTATCGATGAAGTGGAAGTGCACTTGGCCTACATGACCGATCTGGCGCAGCGCCTGGATTTGCCGTGGCAGGCACGGGGCATGCAGTTTCGCAGCATCGCCGAGGTCAGCAAAGAGATGATCGAGGCAGCGCTCCAGCGGATCAAGGCGCTGGAGGAGGGTGATCTGCTGATCGACCGGGTCTTTGAGCAACCGCTCTGGAAGTCCTGGCTGGAATCGACTTACAGCGAGGAATTGAATGGCTTGAAACGCCGGATCGACGCCACCACCGATTTGCAGGATGCGTTGCAGCGCAGGGCCGAAGGTACGCGGCTCACCACCGAGGAAAAGGCTGCAGTGGAGTTGGAAATCAAGGGGCTGTGCAGCGAATTGGACAAACCTGAAACTGACTTTGCGGATGGTCGGCTGATGACTGAAGAGGCGTATGGTCAAGCCATGGATGACATCGACCGACAGATCACGCAGCAGCTGAAAAACCTGACCCGAGAAGCGATGACGCGGGCCAGGCTGGACCGGCTGCGGGTTGGGGCCGATCAATAATCACGGAAAAAACAAAGGCCTCGACACCCTGGGTGCGAGGCCTTTGTGTGTGGTGCAACAAACGGCTCAGAACAGGAAATAACGCTGGGCCATCGGCAAGGTTTGCGCTGGCTCACACCATAGCAACACACCGTCGGCCTTGACCTGATAGGTCTGCGAATCGACGTCGATGTTCGGCAGGTAGTCGTTGTGGATCAGGTCGGTTTTCTGCACGTCGCGACAGCCTTTGACCACCGCGATTTTCTTTTTCAAACCCAGGGCTTCGGGCAAGCCTGCATCCTGCGCCGCCTGGCTGATGAAGGTCAGGCTGGTGGCGTGCAGCGAACCTCCGTAGCTGGCGAACATCGGGCGGTAGTGCACCGGTTGTGGCGTCGGGATCGAGGCATTGGCGTCGCCCATCAGGCTGGCCGCGATGGCACCACCCTTGAGAATCAGCGTCGGTTTCACGCCAAAAAACGCCGGGCGCCAGAGCACCAGGTCTGCCCATTTACCCACTTCGACCGAGCCCACTTCATGGCTGATGCCGTGGGTGATCGCCGGGTTGATGGTGTACTTGGCGATATAGCGTTTGGCGCGGAAGTTGTCGTTGCCTGCACCATCGCCGGGTAGCGGCCCGCGTTGTTTTTTCATCTTGTCGGCAGTCTGCCAGGTGCGGGTGATGACTTCGCCGACCCGCCCCATGGCCTGGCTGTCGGAGCTGATCATCGAGAACGCGCCGAGGTCATGGAGGATGTCTTCGGCGGCAATCGTCTCGCGGCGGATTCGGCTTTCGGCGAAGGCCACGTCTTCGGCAATGCTTGGGTCGAGGTGGTGGCAGACCATCAGCATGTCCAGGTGTTCATCAATGGTGTTGCGGGTGAACGGCCGTGTCGGGTTGGTGGAGCTGGGTAGCACATTGGCAAAGCCGCAGGCCTTGATGATGTCCGGCGCGTGACCGCCACCGGCACCTTCGGTGTGATAGGTGTGAATGGTGCGGCCCTTGAAGGCGGCGAGGGTGGCTTCGACGAAACCGGACTCGTTGAGGGTGTCGGTGTGGATCGCCACCTGCACGTCGAACCGGTCGGCGACGCTCAGGCAGTTGTCGATACTCGCCGGCGTGGTGCCCCAGTCCTCATGCAACTTGAGGCCGATGGCACCGGCCTTGACCTGTTCGATTAACGGCTCGGGCAGGCTGGCGTTGCCTTTGCCGGTGAGGCCGATGTTCATCGGGAAGGCATCGGCGGCCTGGAGCATGCGCGCCAGGTGCCACGGCCCGGAGGTGCATGTGGTCGCATTGGTGCCGGTGGCCGGTCCGGTGCCGCCACCGATCATGGTGGTGACGCCGCTCATCAATGCCTCTTCGATCTGCTGCGGGCAGATGAAGTGGATGTGGGTGTCGATACCGCCGGCGGTGAGGATCATGCCTTCGCCAGCGATGACTTCGGTGCTGGCGCCAATGGCGATGGTCACGTTCGGTTGCACGTCCGGATTGCCCGCCTTGCCGATGCCGGCGACCCGTCCGTCCTTGAGGCCGACGTCAGCTTTGACGATGCCCCAGTGATCGATGATCAGTGCGTTGGTAATCACCGTGTCGACCACTTCGGCGGCGAGCAGCTGGCTTTGGCCCTGGCCGTCGCGGATGACTTTGCCGCCGCCAAATTTCACTTCTTCGCCGTAAGTGGTGAAGTCCTGTTCCACTTCGATCCACAGCTCGGTGTCGGCCAGGCGCACCTTGTCGCCGACGGTGGGACCGAACATGTCGGCGTAGGCTTGACGGGAAATCTTCATTCGTTCGCCCTGGAATTCAATTTAGTTTGAGACTGTTCGCTTCGCTCACAGATTCGCGAGCAAGCCCGCTCCCACATTCGATCGCGTTCCCCTGTGGGAGCGGGCTTGCTCGCGAAGGCGTCAGTGGGGACATCGCATTACTTAGAGGTCACCCATGATGTGCCCGGCAAACCCAAACACCCGACGATGCCCGGCCAGGTCCACCAACTCCACCTCGCGGCTCTGCCCCGGTTCGAAGCGCACGGCGGTGCCGGCGGGGATGTTCAGGCGCATGCCGCGGCTGGCGGCGCGGTCGAAGTTCAGGGCGTCATTGGTTTCGAAAAAGTGGTAATGCGAACCGACCTGGATCGGCCGGTCACCGCTGTTGGCCACCGCCAGGCTGATCGTGCGGCGGCCGACGTTAAGTTCGATGTCGCCGGACTGGATCTGGTATTCACCGGGAATCATCAATGGGCTCCTTGGAGAATCTTGTAATAGAGGGCGGTCGGCTTGTAGCGGCCGCTTGGGTCGCAGGCGTAGTCGGGGATTTCACCGGCGCGGGTATAGCCCAGCGATTGGTAGAAGTCCTCGGCGGGCGAACCGGCTTCGGTGTCGAGGTAAAGCATGCCGCGTTTTTGCTGCAGGGCAGCCGCTTCCAGAGCGCTCATCAGTTGCTGGCCCAGACCGCGACGCCGCGCATGTTCGCGCACCAGCAGCTTCTGCACTTCGGCGCGGTTCAGGCCGTTGGCTTTCTGGCACAGACTCAGTTGCACGCTGGCCTGTACCTGCTCGTCCTTGACCACCACCCACAGCAGCACACTGCCTTTGTTCAGGTTGTCCTGGACTTCATCGAACCAGGCGTGGGCCTGGGCCGCATCAAGGTCAGCCATGAAGCCGACACTGGCGCCATAGCCGACGGCATCGAGCAGCAGGTCGATCAGGCCCTGGCGATAATGCGCAAAGCTTTCGACGTTGACGCGTCGCAGTTGGGCGGCGTTCATCGGGCATTACTCCTGGTTGATGCTGGGCGGCTGCGCGCCGGGGTCGAGGGTCAATTGCATGAAAGTCAGGTCCAGCCAGCGGCCGAACTTGGTGCCGACCTGCGGCATTTGCCCGGTGGTGATAAAGCCGATGCGCTCATGCAAGCGAATGGAGGCGGCGTTACCGCTTTCGATGGCGGCGACCATCACGTGCTTGCCGCAGCCTTTGGCGCGCTCGATCAGTGCTTCCATCAGTTGCGGACCGAGGCCGTTGCCGCGCTGGTCGCTGCGCACGTAGACCGAGTGCTCGACGGTGTGACGGAAACCGTCGAAAGGTCGCCAGTCGCCGAAGGAGGCGTACCCGAGCACTGTGTCGTCGGCATCGACAATCACCAGAATCGGATAAGCCTGGGATTGCCGGGCGCTGAACCAGGCCTGGCGGTTGCCGAGGTCGACCGCCTGCTCGTTCCAGATCGCCGTGGTGTTGAGTACCGCGTCGTTGTAAATGTCACGGATGGCTGGCAGGTCGGCATGCACGGCATCGCGGATGTGGTAGGTCATGGCGCGGCCTCAGGCGATGGGTTGGTGGACGGTGACCAGTTTGGTGCCGTCGGGGAACGTGGCCTCGACCTGGATTTCCGGGATCATTTCCGGGATGCCTTCCATCACTTGTTCGCGGCTCAGCAGGGTGGTGCCCAGGTGCATCAGGTCGGCCACGGTCTGGCCATCGCGGGCGCCTTCAAGCAGCGCAGCGGAAATGTAGGCCATGGCCTCCGGATAATTGAGTTTCACGCCGCGAGCCAAACGTCGCTCGGCCACCAGGCCGGCGGTGAAGATCAGCAACTTGTCTTTTTCGCGTGGGGTCAGGTCCATCGTAGACATCCATCCGGGCAGATTAAAAAGAGTGGGATCTGCTTGCACAGAACCCTGTGGGAGCGGGCTTGCTCGCGAACGCGGACCTTCATTCAACACGTATGTCGCCTGACACACCGCTTTCGCGAGCAAGCCCGCTCCCACATTGAATCGTATTTCACGTGTTCCAAATTCGTGGTGGCGCGGCCTCGCGCCCCAATAACGCCGGTCTCAACAATCGCCATAAGTCGATAAGCCAGCCTCGCGCCAACAGCGCCTCACTGGCCAGACATCGGGCAACCAGCAACCCCGGCAACTGCGTCAGATCCCCGCGCACGTCATGGCTCAGCGAGCGGCAGCGCTCCAGCAGTTCGCTATCAATTTCACCCGTCACCAGCAATGTCGCAAACACCGATTGCCCATCGAGCCCGATGGGCGAGTCCAGCAAACCGTCAGCCCCGACAATGCGCTGGCGTTCGTGCCAGAGCAACTGGCCGTCGTGGCGGATATCCAGTTGCGCCTGGAAGTGCCCAAGGTCGAAGCGTTCGCCACTGGCCGGACGGCCCAGGGCCACGACGTCCCAGTAGAACAAACGGGCATCGCCTTCAAGGTCAATCCCGGTGCTGAGTTCAGCCTGCGCCGCACTGAAAATGATCGTCTCCTGGGGCAACCATTCCAGTGTCGCACCGGCCGCCACCTTCAACTTCAGCTGCTGATGGGCGGGGCCGGCGGCGCGATACCACTTTGCCGCGCCGGGGCTGGTGATTTGTGCCCAGGCATCACGCTCGACGCTGGCCGAAATGTCCAGTCGATCACCGCTGGCAATCCCGCCGGGCGGGTGGACGATGATGTGCTGGCAGACTTCAGGCCCTTCGGCGTAAAGGTGCTTTTGCACCCGCAACGGACCTTTGTGACGGCGCTGGACCGGGCGGGTGGTGTTGTCGAACCGGGCGTAGCCCAGTTCCAGTTCGGCATGCCAACTGGGGGTAAACAAAACGCCGGATGCAGGAAGAGTCATGGTCAGTGCTTATCGAGAGGTCCTCAGGAGGGTTGCAAAGGCTGTGCCGCAGGGCATCACTGGAAGGAGAGCACCGTTGAACGTCGCCGCGCACCAGTTGGGGGCGCGGCGTGGAAGATGGTGCGACAAAATGGTGCTTTGAGCCCGCTGTGGACAGAAGCTCAGATCGTGACCAGCCCGCGCACCCCTTCAGCTTCCATATTCTCGCCGCGACCCTGTTGCACGATTTCGCCCCGGGACATCACCAGGTATTGATCGGCCAGCTCGGCGGCGAAGTCGTAGAACTGCTCAACCAGCAGAATGGCCATGTCGCCACGGGCTGCGAGTTTCTTGATCACCGCGCCGATCTCCTTGATCACCGACGGTTGGATGCCTTCGGTGGGCTCATCGAGGATCAGCAGGCGAGGGCGGCTGACCAGTGCACGACCGATCGCCAGTTGTTGTTGCTGGCCACCGGACAAGTCGCCGCCCCGGCGCTGCTTCATTTGCAGCAGCACCGGGAACAGCTCGTAGATGAACGCCGGCACTTCCTTCGCTTCGCTGCCGGGGAAGCGCGACAGGCCCATCAGCAGGTTCTCTTCCACGGTGAGGCGGCCGAAGATCTCCCGGCCCTGTGGCACGTAGGCGATACCGGCATGCACTCGCTGGTGCGGCTTGAACGTGGTGATTGGCTTGCCTTCCCAATTGACCGCGCCTTCTTTGGCCGGCAGCAGGCCCATCAGGCATTTGAGCAGCGTGGTCTTGCCCACACC
Organism: Pseudomonas sp. BF-R-30; assembly: GCF_019956175.1. NCBI lineage: Bacteria > Pseudomonadati > Pseudomonadota > Gammaproteobacteria > Pseudomonadales > Pseudomonadaceae > Pseudomonas > Pseudomonas sp. BF-R-30. The sequence goes on from NZ_JAHBDE010000033.1 coordinate 264,886, forward strand.
GTTGCGCCCGAGCAGGCAGGTGACTTCACCGACCTTCACGTCAAACGTCAGGCCGCGCAGGATGTGGCTCCCGCCGTAGTACTGGTGCAGCTTTTCGACTTGCAGCATTTCCAGACTCTCCTCAGATCCCTTGTGGGAGCGAGCTTGCTCGCGATGGCGTCGGCACACTCAACATTGTTGTTGACTGATACACCGCTATCGCGAGCAAGCTCGCTCCCACAGTTGGATAGGTGTTTGCAAGTTTAGCGACCGAGGTACACCTCGATCACCCGCTCGTTGTCCTGCACCTGCTCCAGCGACCCTTCGGCCAGCACGCTGCCCTGATGCAACACCGTGACGTGGTCGGCAATCGATCCGACGAAGCCCATGTCATGTTCCACCACCATCAGCGAGTGCTTGCCGGCCAGGCTCTTGAACAGCTCGGCGGTGAATTCGGTTTCGGCGTCGGTCATGCCCGCGACCGGTTCGTCGAGCAGCAGCAATTGCGGGTCCTGCATGAGCAACATGCCGATCTCCAGGAACTGCTTCTGGCCGTGGGACAGCAAGCCGGCCGGGCGATTGACCGAGCTGGTCAGGCGAATGGTCTCGAGCACTTCGGCGATGCGGTCTTTCTGCTCGCCGCTCAAGCGCGCCCGCAGGCTGGCCCACACCGACTTGTCGGTGTTCTGCGCCAGCTCAAGGTTTTCAAACACGCTCAAGGCTTCGAACACCGTCGGCTTCTGGAACTTGCGGCCGATACCGGCCTGGGCGATCTGTACTTCGCTCATCTGTGTCAGGTCCAGAGTTTCGCCGAACCAGGCCTTGCCGTGACTGGGGCGGGTCTTGCCGGTGATCACGTCCATCAGTGTGGTCTTGCCCGCGCCGTTGGGGCCGATGATGCAGCGCAGCTCACCAACGCCGATGTACAGGTTCAGATTGTTCAGCGCGCGGAAGCCGTCGAAGCTGACGCTGATGTCTTCAAGGGTCAGGATGGTGCCGTGGCGGGTGTTCAGGCCTTTGCCGGCGCGTTGGCCGAGACCGATGGCATCGCGGCTGCTGCCGGCGTCCTTGTTGGGCTCCACAGGAAAAAACGCTGGTTCGAGCATGAATTCAGCTGTCGCAGTGACTCTCATGATTCACCTCTTTTTTTCAGCAGACCGATCACACCCTTGGGCAGGTACAGGGTCACGACGATGAACAGTGCGCCGAGGAAGAACAGCCAGTACTCGGGGAACGCTACGGTGAACCAGCTTTTCATGCCGTTGACCACACCGGCTCCGAGCAACGGACCGATCAACGTGCCGCGCCCGCCAAGGGCCACCCACACCGCTGCTTCGATAGAGTTGGTCGGCGACATCTCACTCGGGTTGATGATCCCCACTTGCGGCACGTACAGCGCACCGGCCAGGCCACACAACACCGCGCTCAATACCCAGACAAACAACTTGAACCCGCGCGGATCGTAGCCGCAGAACATCAGGCGGTTTTCTGCATCGCGCAGCGCAGTCAGTACTCGTCCGAATTTGCTTTGCGCCAGGCGCCAGCCGATAAACAGGCTCGCCACCAGCAACAGCACCGTGGCGAAAAACAGCACCGCGCGGGTGCCCGGCTCGGTGATGCCGAAGCCGAGAATCGTGCGGAAGTTGGTGAAGCCGTTGTTGCCGCCGAAGCCGGTTTCGTTGCGGAAAAACAGCAGCATCCCGGCGAAGGTCAGGGCCTGGGTCATGATCGAGAAATACACACCCTTGATCCGCGAGCGGAAGGCAAAGAAGCCGAACACCAAGGCCAGCAACCCCGGCGCCAAAACCACCAGGCACAGGGTCCAGAGGAAGCTGCTGGTACCGGTCCAGAACCACGGCATTTCGGTCCACGACAGGAACGTCATGAAGGCCGGCAAGCCATCGCCCGAGGCCTGGCGCATCAGGTACATGCCCATGGCATAGCCGCCGAGGGCGAAGAACAGGCCGTGGCCGAGGGACAGCAGGCCGGCGTAACCCCACACCAGATCGAGCGCCAGTGCGACGATGGCGTAGCAAAGAATCTTGCCCACCAGCGTCAGCGTGTAAGCGGAAACGTGCAGCGTGTTGTCCGGCGATAACAGCGACAGCAGCGGTAACGCCAGCAGCAGAACGAGGATCACCGCGCCGACGGCAATCGTGATTTTCGGGCCGGCCTTTTGTGTGGCCTTGAGCATCAGGGGCTGGTTCATCAGTCGATCACCCGTCCTTTGAGTGCGAAGAGGCCTTGCGGACGTTTCTGGATGAACAGAATGATCAGCGCGAGGATGAGGATCTTGCCGAGCACGGCACCGATCTGCGGTTCGAGAATCTTGTTGGCAACCCCTAAGCCGAATGCGGCCAGCACGCTACCGGCCAACTGGCCGACACCACCGAGCACCACCACCAGAAACGAGTCGATGATGTAGCTCTGGCCGAGGTCCGGGCCGACGTTGCCGATCTGGCTCAGAGCTACGCCGCCGAGACCGGCGATGCCCGAGCCGAGGCCGAAGGCGAGCATGTCCACGCGCCCGGTGGGCACGCCGCAACAGGCGGCCATGTTGCGGTTCTGGGTGACTGCACGCACGTTGAGACCCAGGCGTGTCTTGTTCAGCAGCAGCCACGTGAGCACCACCACGAACAGCGCAAAGGCAATGATGACGATGCGGTTGTACGGCAGCACGAGATTGGGCAGCACCTGAATCCCGCCCGACAGCCACGCGGGGTTGGCGACTTCGACGTTCTGCGCGCCGAACACCAGGCGTACCAGCTGGATCAGCATGAGGCTGATGCCCCAGGTGGCGAGCAGGGTTTCCAGCGGACGGCCGTAGAGGTGGCGAATCACCGTGCGCTCCAGCGCCATGCCGATGGCCGCGGTGACGAAAAACGCCACGGGTAGCGCGATCAGCGGATAGAACTCGATGGCCTGCGGGGCGAAACGCTGGAACATCAGTTGCACCACGTAGGTCGAGTAGGCACCGAGCATCAGCATCTCGCCGTGGGCCATGTTGATCACGCCGAGCAGGCCGAAGGTGATCGCCAGACCGAGTGCGGCGAGCAGCAGTATCGAGCCCAGCGACATACCGCTGAATGCCTGGCCGAGCATCTCGCCTACCAGCAGCTTGCGTTTGACCTGGGCGAGGCTGGTCTCGGCGGCGGTGCGTACGCTGGCGTCAGTTTCGACCCCGGGATCGAGCAGGCCTTCGAGTCGGGTACGGGCCAGTGGATCACCGGTTTCGCCGAGCAGACGCACGGCGGCGAGACGCACGGCCGGATCGGCGTCGACCAGTTGCAGATTGGCCAGGGCCAGGCTGAGGGCTGCGTGGGCGCCTTCATCTTTTTCACCAGCCAGTTGCTGGTCGAGGAATTTCAGCTGCGCGGGTTTGGCGCTTTTCTGCAATTGCTGTGCGGCGGCCAGACGAATTTTGGCGTCGGCCGCGAGCAGCTGATGACTGGCCAGGGCCGTATCGATGAGACCCCGCAGGCGGTTGTTCAGGCGCAGGGTTTTCGGTTGCCCGTCGATGGTCAACTCGCCTTGTTGCAGGGCGTTGATCAATTCGATGCGGGCCGGATCGGGCTGCGCGGCCCAGGCTTCCAGCAGCCTGGCTTGCTGCACGGGATTGGCGGCGACGAAGTCTTCGGCGTCGCCGGCATGGGTGGCCATCGGCAGTAGCAGCGCGAGGGCAAGGATGTAGCGGTAGAGGGCAGTGGGCATGTCATTGGCCTTACGCGATCAATGTGGGAGCGAGCTTGCTCGCGATAGCGGTGGTTCAGTCACAGTGATGCTGAATGTGCCGCCCTCATCGCGAGCAAGCTCGCTCCCACAGGGAATTGTGTCGGCCTCAGGCACCGTGCCTGGAACCGACACCCAGTGACTCAGTTGCTCTTCACCGCATACTCCGGCTTCTTGTCGTTACCCGGGATGAACGGGCTCCACGGCTGGGCGCGGATCGGTCCTTCGGTCTGCCACACCACGTTGAACTGACCGTCAGACTGGATCTCGCCGATCATCACCGGCTTGTGCAGGTGGTGATTGGTCTTGTCCATGGTGAGCGTGTAGCCGGACGGCGCGGCAAAGGTCTGGCCGGCCAGGGCTTCGCGGACTTTGTCGACATCGGTGGACTTGGCTTTTTCCGCCGCTTGCGCCCACATGTGGATGCCGACATAAGTGGCTTCCATCGGGTCGTTGGTCACGGCCTTGTCGGCGCCTGGCAGGTTGTGTTTCTTCGCGTAGGCCTTCCAGTCATCGACGAACTTCTTGTTCACCGGATTCTCGACCGATTCGAAGTAGTTCCACGCCGCGAGGTTGCCCACCAGTGGCTTGGTGTCGATGCCGCGCAATTCTTCTTCGCCGACCGAGAACGCCACGACCGGAACGTCGGTGGCTTTCAGGCCTTGGTTCGCCAGCTCTTTGTAGAACGGCACGTTGGAATCGCCGTTGACGGTGGAGATAACGGCTGTCTTGCCACCCGCCGAGAACTTTTTGATGTTGGCGACGATGGTCTGGTAGTCGCTGTGACCGAACGGGGTGTACACCTCTTCGATGTCCTTGTCGGCCACACCTTTGGAATGCAGGAACGAACGCAGGATCTTGTTGGTGGTGCGCGGGTAGACGTAGTCGGTGCCGAGCAGGAAGTAGCGTTTGGCGCTGCCGCCTTCTTCGCTCATCAGGTATTCAACGGCGGGGATCGCTTGCTGGTTCGGCGCGGCGCCGGTGTAGAACACGTTCGGCGACATCTCTTCGCCTTCGTATTGCACCGGGTAGAACAACAGGCCGTTGAGTTCTTCGAACACCGGCAGCACCGATTTGCGCGACACCGAGGTCCAGCAACCGAACACCACGGCGACCTTGTCCTGGGTCAGCAACTGACGCCCCTTCTCGGCGAACAGTGGCCAGTTAGACGCCGGGTCGACCACCACAGGCTCAAGCATCTTGCCGTTCACGCCGCCCTTGGCGTTGATCTCGTCGATGGTCATCAAGGCCATGTCTTTCAGCGACGTTTCGGAAATCGCCATGGTCCCGGACAACGAATGCAGAATACCGACCTTGATGGTCTCGGCGGCCTGGACAGTCCAGGTTATGCCCATCGCGGCAATGGATGCCGAGAGTGTGAAAGCCTTGATCAAACTGCGACGCTTCATTGTGCGATCTCCATGAACATTGAGTTTTTATGGTTGGCAGATGCGGACGACTGAAGGGTCTTTAGCAAGGGCTGTGCCTAAGGGTGAAAACAGTCAATTCAGAGCGATCTCCGGCGGACGAACCCTGCGCGCCGCACCATGCTCGGGCGCGCAATGCCGAGCAGGGCACGGCTGTGCGCCCAAGTGGTGCCTGGCGATATACATATGTACCACCCCGGGATTTTTGCACTGGATAACCTGAGTGCTCACTTAAGTCTGTTTTCAGGTTGGAGCACTTTCATGGATGAGAACAAAACCCCGAACAATGCCGTGCCTCAGATGAGCCGCGAATTTCTCTCGGCCGATGACGCGGCTCGGTATGCACACGAACAGATCGGCCAACGACGTGACCGCAAGTTTGTCGCGATGATTTTCAAGCGCGGCGCACAGAGATTTGTCGTCACCGAACCGGTCGAGGCCGGGGACCACTTGCTGGAAACTCAGCTGTTTGCGGTGGACGGACGAGGGCGGCCGGTCTATCCGGCCAATCATCAATTAGACAGTTGGTTCTACTCGCATCAGGCGCTGTCGACCCTCGATGCGGCGCAGATACGGCGCCTGAAGTGGTCGCGCATGGACGCGACCGTGAGCTTGCAGATGTTTAGCATTCACGAGTTGTTCCACATCGTCGCGTCAGGTGTCCCGGCCTATTTGTCCGGGGCTGAAGACAGTCTGTTGTGGTTCGAGGAAGACAGTGCAGGCTGGCAGAGCCTGTTGCAACGCCTTGGCACTCCGACTAACCCGGGGGCTCTGGCGCAGGGCCTTGAGCAGGGCAGCATCCTGCCGGTCGAATTCGTTCGGGAGGTGGCGCAGGCAGGCACATTGCGGATCGTCGTCGACAACGCGCCATGGGGATACCGGGGCAAGGTGACCGGTCAGTGGAGTCCGTTACCGACGCTTGGCGAACGGCCGGTGCCGCAACAGGTGGCCTACAGCGCAATTTTTTCCTCGGCGGATGAAGCCGCGCAGGACCGTTTCTCCCGAATGAGGGGGCAGACCGACCAGGAACAGACCTGGTTCGGCTTTATCCTCAAGCAGCAGGGCAAGGAAGAGTACGTCGCGACGGAGCTTGTCGCGGTCAATGGTGTTCGCGACAAGTTGTTTTCTCGTAGCAGTCTTTTTTCCTTGACCCACGACTTCTCGGAACTGGTCGCGCCGGAATCCTTTAAGCGCCACTCCTATTTTTATTCGCGCCAGCGTGTCACCCATACCCGTCCCAATCGTGAGTGGCTGGCCAGGCACTTCATCGTGCCCAGAGATCTGTTCGTTGCGGTGTATGACTCCCGACGACCACTCGTCGTTGAAGGGCCCGGCGTGATCCCGACCTATATCGGCACGCAGGACGGTGCACTGCTCAAGTACGTCATGCGCACGAACAGCAAGCTATTCGATAACGCTACACCGAACATGGGGCTGGATGATGTTCAGTCCAACCTGGCCAGCGGAAAACTGAGCCCCAGCGATTTTGTGAAGGTGGTGGCCAACAGTGGCGCACTGAGCGTCTTGCATACCAATGCTGTGTGGGACAGGGAAGGCCTGGTCGACACCAACTGGCGTCCCGCCCAGAATCTGGAGCGATGCCGGTTGAGCGCGGCCTTCGCGACTGCCAATGATGCGGTGTTGTCCGCGCGCTCCCAAATTCCTGCTGACACCGACAGGGTCTATGGCGGTCTGGTATTGAAGCGTTCGGACGGCTTGTTTGTCGCCACTCAACCAGTGATTGCGCTCCATGAGGATTTCGCTGTGGAGTGGATCTTCCCGGACGTAAGCATCGGCGCGGGGCTTTTTCCTGCCGGTTGTTCCATGGTTGGCCGTTACCGTTCGCGCCAGAGCCGGACTGTGCCGGTGATCCTGGAAGAAAAGCAGAGGCAACTGTACCTCAACATGCTCTCGGTCAAGGTTGTATACACCGCTTTCAAGCGAGGCGGGCGGTATCTGGACGAATACCTGTTCGGGCCGGATGGTTCGGTGATCCGTTACCGTTGCGGGACCTGGAGGCAGTTCCATGCCGATCTGGCCAACGCGCTGAACGGTTTCGGCAACCTGCCCCACGACCTGGATGCGGAGTGGATCAGGAAGCGTATCCATGAAGGGGATTTGAGCCCGGTCGACTGGATTGACTCGCTGGCAAGGAATGGCTATTTGCAGGTAGTGGTCGGCAGTCCGGCCTGGGGGCGGCCACGTATGGTCGATCGGCTCGATGTCGCTCTTGTGGAGCCCGGCACACATTCGTATGCCAAGGCGAGCAGCGAGCCGCGTTACAGTCCGATGTTTGCTCAAGAGTCCGCCGCAGCCCGGTTTGCCCATGAGCAGGCGGGCGAACGTGCGGCCCCCGGTTTCGGGTTCATATTGCACAACGAGCGCCTTGGCACCTATCACAGCACTTTGCCGGTGGCGGTGCAGGACTCGGCACTGGCATATGACCGCGTCTTTCCCGAAGGGCAATTGCCATCGGGTTACATCGTTTCAAGTGTTTATCTATGCGCCGCGCGCCAGGAGAAAGACGCAGGTGATGACGAGTTCGGGAGCTTTTTCTTCTCGCCCATGGCAGTGCATCAGGTATTGGCAAGGGCGAGGATCAGCAATGATTACAGACCGATTTATTTTTCTTGTGCCGATGGTGCTCTGTTGCAATTTGAAAAAGTCTACTACACACCAGGGGTACCACCCGACGCGGCCAGTCAGTCGGCGAGTGCCCAAAGCGCTTTTGGCTCGCTTGAACAGGCGCATGCCGACCTGCGTAATATCCGCCTGCGCACCTTCACTCTGGGCGATTACATCCAGCGCATGGTCAAGGCCGGGAGACTGGAGGTTCTGGTATCCAGTGATTGCTGGGCGAAGGGGTATGTGGCGCGATACTGGCAACCGCGTCATCCGGGCATGTCCGAGCAGGAGCTCTGGAGCTGGAAACCCGAACTGCCCATGGGGCCGATATTCCATCATCCCGACGATGCTGCCAGCTACATTCAGCGGCGCGCGGGAAGTGCCTACACGCAGGTGACCACCTACGAGAGCGCCATAGTGGCCAAACCCGATACCTATTCCTATTGCGGACTGGAGCCATTGCCGCAAACGGATGACAGCCTTGCCGGCCTCGGTCGGATCTTCCGCACGCTCACGGATCCTGATACCAGCCGCAGAAATGAAGTCCCCCGCTTTGCGCCTGGCTATAAACTGATGGCGAGCCATCAGCTCTACCTGTCGGGTGTCTCTCCTCTGGCAGCCGATGAAGAGCAGGTCTACAGCAGCTTCACTTCGCCGATGCTGATGCAGCTTCATACTCATGCCTTGAAGGCTAAAGGCTTCAACATCAGTGCGTACTACTACTCGACGCCCCATGGTGCGCTGATCAAGTACGTACCCGAAAATACACAGGCAGAAAAGCAGTTGCTGCTGACCCGCCAGATCGATTTCGTCGACGGTCGGTGGGTAACGAAATTGTCGATGGCAGACTTCATTTCGAAACTGGCTGAAACCGGCGAGTTGCGGGTATTGCAGGCGGCCCATTTCTGGAATCGCACGGGGCGGTTGGGTCAAGACTGGAAGGTCGTTCGACTCCAGTCGCCACTGGCACCGGTCAGGTTTCAGCGCGACGAGTTGTAACTGCGCACAGTTCGTGCACTACGTCAGCAGCGACGCATCAGGCCGATAAAGAACAGCCCGCCAATCGCCGCGGTAGCAACGCCGATAGGCAAGTCTTCCGGGGCGATCAGCGTGCGGGCAGCGACATCGACCCACATCAGGAATACGCTGCCGAGCAACAGACAAACCGGCAGCAACCGACGATGTTCGGCCCCCACCAGTCGACGCGCAATGTGCGGCACCATCAGCCCGACAAAGCCGATGGAGCCGCTGATCGACACCAGCACTCCGGTCATCAGCGAAGCGATCACGAACACTCGCAGACGCACCGCACGGGCATTCAGGCCCAGGGTGACGGCGGTCTGTTCTCCGGCCATCAATGCGTTCAGCGGTCGTGCCATGCCGAGCAACAGGACCAGTCCGAGCAACACACTCAGTGCCGGCAGCGTGAGCAGCTCCCAGCGTGCCAGGCCGAGGCCGCCGAGCATCCAGAACATCACGGCGGAACTGGCGCGATGGTCGCCCATGAACAGAAGCAGATTGGCGATCGCCATCATCACGAACGAGACCGCCACGCCGCACAGCAGCAACCGGTCACTGTCCAGGCGCCCGTGGCGACTGGCGATCATCAGCACCACCAGCATGCTCAGCAATGCTCCGATGAACGCGGCGATCGGCAACGTCAGCAGGCCGCCGATTTCGCCGACATGCAATATCACAATCACCGCACCGAGTGTGGCGCCGGAGGTGGCGCCGAGCAGGTGCGGATCCGCCAACGGGTTGCGTGTCACTGCTTGCAGCACCGCGCCGATCAGTGCCAGGCCGGCGCCCACCAGAGCGCCGAGCAACATGCGCGGGACGCGGATCAGCCAGACGATGTGATCCTGGCCGGCGCTCCAGTCCTGCGCGCCGATGCCGAACAGCTTGTGCAGCAGGATCCGCCACACCACGTCCACCGGCACCCGGGCCGGGCCGAAGCCCAGCGACACCACGCACGACACCAGCAGCACGGCGCCCAGGGCGATCAGCAGCAGCGCAAAACGACGATTGATCATTCGCCGTGGAAACCTTTGGCGAGGGTTGCCGCTGCCAGCACATTGTCGATACCCGGCGTGGCCTGCACGTAAGGGATGACGATGAAACGCTGGTTCCTGATCGCGTCCACCGATTGCAGCGCCTTGTTATTCAGCAGGAACCGGATCTTCTGCTCTGCGGTGATTTCGCTGTAGTCGACGATCACGATCACCTGCGGATCGCGCTCGACCACGGTCTCCCAATTGACCCGGGTCCAGCTCGCGTCGACATCATCGAGAATGTTGTGCCCGCCAGCGGCATCGATCAGCGCTTGCGGCATGCCGAGGCGCCCGGACGTCATGGCGCGGTCTTCGCCGCTGTCGTAGAGAAAAACCCGCGGCTTTTCTGCCGGCAGGTTCTTGCCGATCTCTGCGATCTGATTCTGCATGTCGGCGATCAGCGCGTTGGCGCGGTCCTGCACATCGAAGATTTTGCCGAGGTTGCGCAGGTCGTTGTAAGTGTCTTCCAGGGTCGCGGCAGGGCGCTTCATCACGAAGGCGCAGGACTCGGTCAGTTCATACACATTGATGCCCAGCGGCTGCAGGGTTTGCGGCGTGAGATCGCCACCGACGCGCATGCCGTAGTCCCAACCGGCGAAGAGAAAATCGACGTTGGCATCGAGCAGGGTTTCCACCGACGGGTACTTGGCCGCCAGTTCCGGCAGGCCGTCGAGAATGGTCTGCATCTCGGGCGTCACGGCCTTCCAGCCACTGATGCCACTGTAACCGGCCATCCGTGGTTTGAGGCCGAGGGCGAGCATCATCTGGGTCATGTTGATGTCGTGGCTGAGCGCATGTTTTGGTGCCTGCTTGAAGGTCACTTCGCGGTTGCAACTTTTGATTGTCAGCGGGTAACGGGTGGCTTCGGCCAATGCCTGGGTGCTGCCCAGCAGCATCGCGAGAGAGAGGCAGGAACGCAGCAGGGAACGCAAAGTCATGGTTGGGTTATCCAGGTGATTCGTGGGTAGCCGTGCAGTGGATGTTCATCGATCAGTGCTTGGACGCCGAACACATTGCGCAGCAGCGCAGCGGTCAGGACTTCTTTCGGCGTGCCGCTGGCGACGATACGACCATGGTTGATCACGTACAGTCGATCACAAAAGGCCGCCGCCAGATTGAGGTCGTGGATGCTCGCCAGGGTGCCGATATTCAAGCGCTTGACCAACTTCAAAAGCTCAAGCTGATAACGCGGGTCGAGGTGGTTGGTCGGCTCGTCAAGGATCAGCAGTTGTGGTTGCTGGGCCAGGGCGCGGGCGAGGATGACCCGCTGTTTTTCACCACCGGAGAGAGTGGCGAACCCGTGGTCTTCGAAGCCCTTGAGGCCGACGGATTCCAGGGCCTGATTGACCAGGTCGCGGTCTTCAAGGGTGTCGCCATCGAACAAGCCTTTGTGCGGCGTGCGGCCCATGGCGACCACTTCCTCGACAGTCAGGCCGAAGGCATCAGGGAACTCCTGCAACACCACGGCGATGCGTTGCGCGCACCAGCGCGAGGAGTGCTTCCAGACGTTCTGGTGATCGAGTCTGACCTCGCCGCTTTCCGGTTGATTGAAGCGCCAGGCACACCGCAACAGGCTGGTCTTGCCACTGCCGTTGGGGCCGATCAGCCCGACGAACTCACCGGCGGCCACGTGTAGCGAGGCGTCACGCAGCTGGAATTGGTGGTGGCAATGGCCGTGACCCAGTGGGGACCAGGCAAGGTTTGTCAGATTCAGCGAGGTCATGCAGTGACTCTTGAGGTGATGCTGATGGCCCCATCGCGGGCAAGCCCGCTCCCACAGGTCTTACGCAATCCCTGTGGGAGCGAGCTTGCTCGCGAAGGGGCTGAGGTGATGCGCGGGGAGTTTACAGTGCCTTTCGCCCGGCGCATCTCGCCTGTTTCAAGATGAAGATGAAGCCGACTCAGTTTGCCGGGTAAAGCGCGACAGCAGCACGCGATCGAGCACCCACACCGCCACCAGAGAAGCACCCACCAACGGGAAGGCCACTGCCAGGGCGAACATGATCACCATCGCGGTTTTCCATTTTGGCAGGTCATGGCGCAGCGGCGGCACGCCGAGTTTTCCTTGCGGACGGCGCTTCCACCAGATCACCACGCCGCTGACCGCGCTGAGCAAAATCATCAGGCAGATCAGCAACACGACGATCTGATTGAACACACCGAACATCTTGCCCTCGTGCAGCATCACGCCGATTTCCGTGGCGCGGGCGACGGTGCCGTACTGCTCGAAGCGTACATCGGCCAGGACCTTGCCGGTGTACTGATCGATGTGCAGCGTGGCGTCATTGCGTGGGTCGTCGGCGAATACGGCGATGGTGAACACGCCGGTCGCGGTGGTCGGCAGGGTGATGCTGTAGCCCGGTTCGACTTTGCGCTCTCTGGCGATGTTTTGTACGTCCTGCAGGCGGATGGTCGGCGATGCCGGACCGGCCGCTGCGCCGTCGTGGGCCATGTGCTCGGCATGGTCGCCGGACATCGGCATCGGGGTGTTTTCCATGGCCCACGGCACGCTCTGGCGGGTGGCGGTGTTGAGGCTGCGTGCCTCGACGTCGGACTTCGGCACGTCATCCCACATGGCCGCCGGGAACACGTTCCACACTTCGGCGTATTGCTTGCCCCAGAAACCGGTCCAGGTCATGCCGCTAAGCAGCATCACCAGCAGCAGGGACGCGCCCCAGAACCCGGTGACTGCGTGCAGGTCGCGCCACAATACGCGACCTCGACTGTTCAGGCGTGGCCACAAAATGCCTGCCGCCTGACCGCGCGGCCACCACAGGAAAATGCCGGACACCACCAGCACCACGCCCCATCCGGCGGCCAGTTCGATCAGCCGATCGCCAACGGTGCCGATCATCAGCTCGCCGTGAATCGACCGGGCGATGGCTTGCAGGTTCTTCTTGGCATCTTGTTCACCGAGGATGTCACCGTGGTACGGATCAACGAAAACGTTCAGCTCCTTTTCATCGTTGAGCACGACAAACTGCGCGCTGCGCTCGGCATTGACCGGCGGCAGGTACTGGGTGACCTGACCTTGTGGGTAAGCCGTTTTCACCCGTGTCAGCAGGTCGTCGGCCGGGACGGTGTGATGACCGGCCGGGACGTTGAGCAGGCTGCTGTACATCAGCGAGTCGAGCTGCGGTTTGAACAGGTAGACGGTGCCGGTCAACGCCAGCATCACCATGAATGGCGCAACGAACAATCCGGCATAGAAATGCCATCGCCAGGCCAGGTTGTAGAAATTCACTTTGGGCTGTTTCATCACGTGTGCTCCGCTTGGCTGGATCTTTTAGTTGTTTGTTTTTGCGGTTGCTGCGCAACCGATCGCGAGCAAGCTCGCTCCTACAGGGGAGCGGGCTTGCCCGCGATGCTCTTAAAAGCTCATGTCCACCTTGGTCCAGAGCGTGCGCCCCGGTTCCTTGATGGCTTGCGGGTCATTGGCCGGGTAGCCGAAACCGGCGTTGCCGGCCAGGTTCAAGTGTTCGGCGTAAGCCTTGCCGAACAGGTTGTCGACGCCGCTGCTGACCTTCCAGTTGCTGTTGATCCGATAGGCACCGTTGAGGGAGAACACGCCGAAGCCCGGCGTCTTGTCGAAGTCCTTGCCGACCACGTTGCCCTTGTTCTGGTCGATACGGTTTTGTGCGGCGACCACTCTCCACAGTGCGCCGGCGCTCCAGTTGTCTTCGCTGTAGGTCAGGCCGAAACGCGCATCCAGCGGCGGCATTTGCGGCAGCGCAGTGCCATCGCTGCTGTTCTTGCCCCAGGCGTAGGCCAGGGTCGCGTCGGCTTTCCAGTTGTCGGTGAAGTTGTAAGCGGCGCCCAGTTCGCCGCCCATGATTCGCGCGTCGATGTTTTCGGCTTGCGAGGTCGTACCCATCATTGTCGGGGTGTAGTTGAACAGGATGTAATCGCGCACCTGCCCGACGTAAGCCGAGGCCCAGGCTTCGAGGTCTTCGGTCTTGTATTGCAGGCCGAAATCGAGCTGGGTGGTTTTTTCCGGTTTGATCGAGTCGAAGGCATTCACCGAACCGGCGGGGCCGGACTTGGGAGAGAAAAGCTCCCAGTAATCCGGGAACCGCTGGGAGTGACCGAGGCCGGCATACAGGGTGGTCGGGCTGTCGGCCAGGTCATGTTCATAGCGGATGAAACCACTCGGCAGGGTGTCGGCGCGGGTGTCGTCGGCGGTCGGGTTCGGGCGGGTCATCATGCCCGAGCCGGTGGTCTGCCGATAATCCTTGGCCGAGACGCGGTCCAGGCGTGCGCCGCTGATCAGGCGGTCACGGTCGGCGGCGTACCAGGTCAATTCGCCGAAGACTCCGTAGTTATGGAAGTCGGCATCCTTGGTGTACGGCAGGTCCTTGTAGGTGTCGACGCCCATGGCGCCGCGCTGGCGATGTTCGTTGGTCTGCGCGTCGATGCCGCTGATCAGTTGCACATCAGTCCAGCGCCAGGTGGCCTTGACCCGGGCGCCGAGGGTGCGGCGGTCGACGTTGGAGGCCATGGGGCCGGCCATCATTCCGGTGCCGGACGGCGTGCGCAGGGTGTAGTTGTCCATCACGTGATCGGCGTAGTTGTAGTAGACCTGCGCCTCGACCTTATCCAGTACCTCGCCGATGTTGGATTGCTCGAAGCGCAGGCCAAGGCTTTCGCGCAGGAACTGCGAGCCGTCCATGCCGCGCCCGGCGTAGCGGGCTTCACCATCGCCACGGCCGGCGGTCAGTTCCAGCAAGGTGTCGGTATTCGGCGTCCAGCCGACGGCCACGTCGCCGTTCCATTTGTCATAGCGCGACGCCACGGTGTCGTTGTTGCCGTCCTGGTAGTCGTCGGAGTGCGCGGTGTTGCCGATGACCCGCACATAACCCGATTGTCCACCGGCGGCAGCGTCCACCAGTTTGTCGAAGCGGCCGTTGGAGCCGGCCAGCACGCTGGCGTTGACCCGTGTGCCGAGTGCGCCGAAGTGCTCCGGCTCGCGGTCGAACAGGATAGTGCCAGCCGAGGAACCCGGTCCCCACAGTACGGTTTGCGGGCCTTTGATCACTGTGAGCTTGTCGTAGGTTTCCGGCGAGATGTAGGAGGTCGGGGCGTCCATCCGGCCCGGGCAGGCACCGAGCATCATGCTGCCGTTGGTGAGGATGTTCAGCCGCGAGCCGAACATGCCGCGCAGCACCGGGTCACCATTGGTGCCGCCATTGCGCACCATGGCAAAGCCGGGGATGGTCTTCAGGTAATCGGCGCCATCGCTGGCCGGCACCGGTTGTCGCGGGTCCTTGGGGTTGGTGACGATGGTCAGGGGCGAGCTGGGCGCAACGGCGGTAATCACCGTCGGGCTCAGTTCTTCGGTGTGACCGGCATGATCATCGGCCAGCGCAGAAGGCGCCAGCAATGCACCGCACAGGATGGCGGTGGCGTGTCTGAAACGAACACCGGATTCGTTCAGGGCATAAGAGGCTTGGGCAGGGCTCAAGCACGGGACAGCGGAAAACCTGGACATGACAATTTCCATCGAACAGTCGTAAACGACACGGCCGGCAGCCTGAGGCTGTCCCTGTGGGAGCGGGCTTGCTCGCGAAAGCGGTGTGCCAGACGACATCAACGTTGACTGACACTTCCTCTTCGCGAGCAAGCTCGCTCCCACAGGTTGCTTTGGCTGTCTTGCGGACCGTGTGAAATCAGAAGTGAGTGTTTACGCGACGACGGGCGGGGCGCGGGTACGGGCGCCGGGGAAGAAGGTTGGCCGAGCATGGCCCTGGCGCGCAGAGGGTGTGGTGAAGGTGTTGACGGGCGGGATGACGAAGTTGGCGAAAGACACGCCACCGGTCAGCGCCGGGCAATTGAACAGCAGGCTGCAATAGCCGCATTTTTCCCACAGCACATGGTGCCCCGGGGCTGGCGGGCAATGCTCGGCGGTGGCTTGCGTGCCATGGTCGGCATGCTCCATCGCCGACATGTCCATGCTCATACCCGTAGGCATGTTCATCGACATGGCGCGCGAATCCATCGGCATCGACTGAGAAATCAGCGGACCGATAAAGATCATCAGCATGGCAAACAGGCTGATCCAGCTGCCACGTGTCAGGCTCAATGCCTGATTGCGTGACCTGGATGACCTGGCGCTAAGCGGGCGCATGGGCGTATACAGCGCGGGTGGTTATTGCGCGTGCTTGTGTTCTTGCATGGCGTCCGGCGCCTGCTTCTGCACCGCGACTTCGACCGTCACGTCACCGGACTTCTCGAAGTGCAGCGTCATGGGGAAGCGCTTGCCGTCAGTGAGCAGGCTGCGGTCCTTGAGGCCCAGCAACATCACGTGATAGGCCATGGGTGCGAAAGTGACCTCGCCACCGGCGGGCACTTCCACGCTCGGTACGTGCTGCATTTTCATCATGTCGCCTTGCATCACGTGCTCATGCAATTGCGCTTCGCCCGCAATGGGGGTGTCGACGCTGAGCAGGCGGTCGGCGGTCTTGCCTTGATTGTTGATCACGAAATACGCCGCAACGGTGGGCGCATTGGGCGGCAACTCCTGGGACCACGGATGAGCGATTTCCAGTGTGCCGACCTTGTATTCGTGGGCATTGGCAAAGCAGGCAGGCAGCAGCAACGCAGCCAGAACGACGAATTTGTTCAACATGGCAATTCTCCGGAACGATTTAAAACGCAGTCAATTGCGAGAAAAAATCACACCAGAGGGGACGCGCGGGGGTTGAGACTCGGCCATTGCTGGCGCGGTGACGGGCTTTCCAGAGAGGTGGCAGGCAGGCTTCGGTTGGACTCGAAGTGCGCGAAATACAGTTGTGGCGTATGCCCCGGCAACGCCACCAATGGCGCGGAACCCGAGCAGCACCAGCAATGCTGCATGTTGGAATGATCGTCGCTTTGCGGGGCTTTCTGTTCAAGGTCGCCGATGGAAATCGCCACCATCCTGGTGCCGCTGGAGCTGCAGAAGCTGCCCCACAACAACTGTTCGGCGGATGACTTCGCCGTTTGCGCCATCGCTCCGGACATCGGCATGGCGAGCATGTTGAACAGCACTGCGAAGCAGGCTATCCAGGCAATTGCGAGCCGGTGTCGGGACATGGGACAAAATCCGTTTGGGTGGGCGATCAGGCGCGGGCTATTTAGCCTGATCAGGGCCGATAAGTAAAAAGGCGGCGTGCGGTGTGGTGTCGCAGCAAAAAGACGTCAGCTCAGTGCGCACGTACCGCATGTACTTGTATTTCTACTCCAAGCGTAGCGCGAATTACGGCGAATATTGCAGCCAGGTTGTCCATGCTTGGGTTGCCTTTGGCGGACAACATTCGATGGAGGCTTTTGCTGGGCTTTGCCGTTTCCTTTGCCAGTTCTTCAAAACCAACGGTGGCGTTGATGAGATCGCGCAGGATGATCCGGGCCATTTCGGGTTCGCCGTTAAGAAACAGAGTAGCAGCCTCATCCAACAGTGCCTGGGCGAACTCGGGATCACGTTGGGCACGCTCGGCAATGGTGTGTTTGTAACTTCGGGTGAGCGCCATGACGTTATCTCCGGTGCCGTTCAGTCTTTTTTCGGGATCGAAACTCGGCTATCAGTACTTTCGCTTGTTTGATGTCAGTTTTTTGTGTGGATTTGTCACCGCCACCAAAAAGGATGATCAGGTGTTTCCCTTCTTGAACGAGATAGATTCTATAGCCCGGGCCCCAATTTATCCGGTACTCGCCGAGCCCGTCGAACCACTTGATGTTTGATGTGTTTCCTAACTCAAGGCGCAGCAGCGCGGTGGATACCTTGAGCGCTGCCTGCGCATTCAAGTTGGAAAACCAGTGACTGAAGGGGCTGGTTTCGTTGTCCTGTACGTATTCTTCGAGTGTGATCACAGGCGGCCCTGATGGTAACAAATAGGTTACTTATCATGCAAGCCAATGATCCTGACCTAATGAACGAAGACCGACAACGCGCCAACTGTTTCCTCAGGCGTCAGGAACTCCCGATCAACCCCCGGCAACACCGGCCGCTTCAAGACAATCACCGGCACCCCACGTTCACGTGCGACTTCCAGTTTCGGTTCGGTCGCCGTGCTGCCGCTGTTCTTGCTGATCAGCACGTCGATGTTTCGCCGTTCGAACAACTCGCGTTCATCGTCGATCAGGAAGGGCCCACGTGCGCCAATCACTTCGCAGCGCTCGTTGCCCGGATACACATCCAGTGCGCGCAGGGTCCAGAATTGTTCCGCTGGAATTTCGTCCAGGTGTTGCAGGGGCTCGCGACCAAGGGTGAACAGCGGTCGACGGAAGGGCTTCAGGGCGTCGATCAGTCCCGCCCAATCGCTGACTTCCCGCCAGTCATCACCCGCCTGGGCTTGCCAGGCCGGACGCCGCAGCGCCCAGCAAGGAATGCCGCTCAAGCGCGCGGCGGTCGCGGCGTTCTGGCTGATTTGGGCGGCGTAGGGGTGAGTGGCATCGAGCAGCAGATCGATGCCTTCTTTGCGAATGAATTGCGCCAGACCCTCGGTGCCGCCGTAGCCGCCGACGCGAACCTGGCATTGCAGATCCGTTGGTATCCGACCTACGCCGGCCAGGCTGTAGATGTGCTGCGGTCCCAGCGTGCGGGCAATGGCCATGGCTTCGGTCACGCCGCCGAGCAACAGGATGCGCTTCATTGAAAGGCTCCCGCATGGCCAACGATCCCGCCCTGGCGATCGATGGCGAAGACTTCCACCTGAACCTGCGCCGGCACCACGCTGCGGGCAAATTCCAGGGCGTGCTGACAGACGGCATCGCCCAGGGCAACCCCGGCTGCGGCGGCCATGGCCAGTGCCTGCTGGCTGGTGTTGGCCTCGCGGATGTTCTGCTGCAACGTCGCATCGGCGCCGACCAGCGCCGCCCATAACGCCAGTTGCGGCAAGTCAATGCTCGAATGACGACTGTGCAAATCCATGTGCCCGGCCGCCAGTTTGCTGATCTTGCCGAAACCACCGCACAGGCTGAGTTTATCCACAGGTACTTTGCGCAGGTGCTTGAGCACGGCGCCAACGAAGTCGCCCATTTCGATCAGGGCGATTTCCGGCAGGTTGTAGACCCGGCGCATGGTGTCTTCGCTGGCGTTGCCAGTGCAGGCGGCGATGTGCAGGTAACCGTTGGTTTTCGCCACGTCGATGCCCTGGTGGATCGAGGCGATGTAGGCCGCACAGGAAAACGGCCGGACGATACCACTGGTGCCGAGGATCGACAGACCGCCAAGAATGCCCAGGCGCGGATTCATGGTTTTCAGTGCCAGTGCCTCGCCGTTCTCGACATTGACCGTGACCTCGAAACCGCCGCTGTAGCCAAGCTCGTCAGCCAGTCGGGCCAGGTGTTCGCTGATCATTTTGCGCGGCACCGGGTTGATCGCGGGCTCGCCGACTCCCAGCACCAGCCCGGGCCGGGTCACGGTGCCGACACCGCGACCGGCCTTGAAGCGCGTCCCCGGTTCGCTGCTCAGGCGCACCTGGGAGTAGAGCAGGGCACCGTGGGTCACGTCCGGATCGTCACCGGCATCCTTGAGGGTTCCCGATTCGGCGCCGTCCTCGGTGAGGCGGCAGAACTCCAGGCGCATCTGCACCTGTTTGCCCTTGGGCAACACGATTTCCACCGCATCGGCCGATGTGCCAGCCAGCAGCAGACGCGCGGCGGCGAGGCTGGTGGCCGTGGCGCAACTGCCGGTGGTCAGGCCGCTGCGCAGAGGGGCGGGGTGTTCGGCGGTTTCGTCACGCATCGAAGGGCTTCGTCACGTCCAGCAAGGTAATCGGCAAGGCCTGGCGCCAGGTGTCGAAGTCGCCCAGCGGTTGGGCCTGGGCGATATGAATTCGCGTCAGCTCCCCGCCGTGTTGCTCGCGCCAAGCCATCAGGGTCATTTCACTTTGCAGTGTGACTGCGTTGGCAATCAGCCGGCCACCGGGTTTGAGTTCGGCCCAGCAGGTATCGAGCACGCCCTCGCGGGTGACGCCGCCGCCGATGAAAATCGCATCCGGCCGCTCCAGCCCGGTCAGTGCCTGCGGCGCGCTGCCGCGAACCAGTTGCAGGCCGGGAACGCCGAGGGCATCGCGGTTGTGTTCGATCAACGCTTGTCGGCCCGCATCTGCCTCGATGGCCAGTGCGCGGCAACCGGGGTGGGCGCGCATCCATTCGATGCCGATCGAACCGCTGCCGGCGCCGACATCCCACAACAGTTCGCCGGGGATCGGGGCCAGGCGCGCGAGGGTGATGGCACGCACATCGCGCTTGGTCAGTTGGCCGTCGTGCCTGAAGGCGGAGTCCGGCAGGCCGGCCAGTCGCGACAGGCGTAGCGTGTTCGGCTCGGCGATGCACTCGATAGCGATCAGGTTCAGGTCGGCGATCACAGGATCGGTCCAGTCATTGGCGATGCCGTCGACACGTCGCTCGGCTTCACCGCCCAAATGTTCGAGCACCGTTATCCGGCTCGGGCCGAAACCACGTTCACGCAGCAGTGCGGCGATGGCGGCGGGGCTGCTACCATCGTTACTCAACACCAGCAAGCGCACACCACTGGACAATTGCGCGTTGAGTGCGGCGACGGGGCGGGCAACCACCGACAACGTGACCACTTCCTGCAAAGGCCAGCCCATTCGCGCCGCGGCGAGCGAGCAGGAAGAGGGAGCGGGCAGAACAAGCATTTCATCGCTGGATAAATGTCGGGAGAGACTGGCACCCACCCCAAAAAACATCGGATCGCCGCTGGCCAGGACGCAAACGGGCTCTCCCTGTTTCGTCAAAACCGGTTCAAGGGCGAAAGGACTGGGCCACAATTGCCGTACGCCGCAGATGCAGGCTGGCAACAAGTCCAGTTGCCGTTGACCGCCAATGATCCGCGTAGCGTTCAGCAGAGCGTGTCGGGCATTTTTGCCAAGCCCCTTGAAGCCTTCTTCTCCAATGCCTACCACTGTCAGCCAGGGGGTCATGCTGTTCCTCTTCTATCAATCGAAGCCAAATCATCACGCTGCCGGTCTGTGTCGACCTGTGCGGTGGTGCATCATAGCGCGGTGTGGATTGAGTTCGCCTGTCGCTGGTGTCTGTAAACGTGATCAGGGCTTATCCAGTTAATGGTTCTTTTTCAGGTCGAATCTCTTCATTCTGATTTCGAGCCGCTTGCGTTCGATGAGCGATCTTTTGCTTTCGAGTATGTTTTTGTCCAGTTTAAGATAAGCACGTTGCTGGATGATTTTTGCAGCGTGATCTTCCATGTTCCAGAATAGAAAACTACTTTTTTTGATCGTGGTAACTAACTCAAGATTAAAGACTGCAATTTCAAGAAACCCCTTTGAGTCGTAGCGTGTGGGTATTACTTGAAAGCGCTCTCCCAGGGAACTTTGTTGGTCCAGTGAATAAAGCGCCGGCTGGTTGGGTTTCAATGCGTCGAGTGTGTCAATCATAGCGTTCCCTTGCCTGCTGTCCGGCATGGTTTGAGCGCTTTGGACCAGAAACTCGGCAATGCTTTTCGAAACGGAGTGTTGAGTGCGGGTGAAGATGGCATCCTGAAAGACAGACCAGCCGAAAAAATTCAACGTCGCAACGTATTCATTCAGCCACGTTGTCGAGTCGGCGAAGCGACTGCCAACCCTGTCTGCGGACTGGGTGGCTATTTGTGTGCAATGGGTGAAGTCGTCGTAATCCTGCAATGAAATTTCTTCGATGCATGAAATAAGGTTGTGGGCAGTCAATATTCCAGTTGTTTTTTCATATATCATTTTTTGTTCCCTTGAAATAGCTGGTTTTTTGCCGTTGTTTTAATTCGGGTTGTGGTGAAAAGTACAAGGGTTGGTGTGTGGTTTAAATATGTCTGGTTGGTTGAATTGATTCTTGCTGTTAGCGTTTTTCACTGAGTGTTCAATCAGAACTTGCGATGGCGATTCAGTCTTGAGGCGAAAAGCCTGGGCTGGGGATCACGCGCTTTTCGTCGTCAACCTGCCAGGGCTTTTCATCAGGCCGGACAAAGCAGGCATAATGCTGTCCTTCGTCTTGTACCGGTCGTCCTGTGAAGTCACGTCAGATACCCAACCGCTTGCGCCCTTCCGCCTGTCCCGGGTTGTTGCGTGTCGTCCAGGCATTGGACGGTGGTATTTGCCGGATCAAACTCGACGGTGGCGCCATCCGTGCGCACCAGGCAATCGCTGTGGCCGATGCCTCCGAGCGATATGCCAGCGGAGCGATCGAGGCGACCAACCGGGCCAACCTGCAGATCCGCGGCATTGGCAACGAGCAAGCGGCATTGATCGACAGCCTGCTGGCCGCCGATCTGGGGCCGCGTACGGCGGCTGGCGACGATGTGCGCAACCTGATGCTCAGCCCCGGTGCCGGGATCGATCGGCGCATGCTGTTCGACACCCGCCCGCTGGCCGGGCAGATCCTCGCCACACTGCAAAACCAGGAAGCGTTCCACGACCTCAGTGCCAAGTTCGCCGTGCAGCTTGATGGCGGTGAAGACCTGACGATGCTCGAGCATCCCCATGACCTGTGGCTCTCGGCGTTTGAACAAGACGGCGAGCGACGGCTGGCGTTCGGTCTGGCGGGATGTCCGACGGACAGCCCCGCCGGTTCGGTTGCACTGGCTGACGGGCACGCGCTGGTAGTCGCGGTCCTTGAGTTGTTCCTTGAACTGGCGCGCCCCGAGCAGACGCGAATGCGCCATTTGCTGGCCGAGTACCCGATCGGGGGCATTGTGCTTCGACTGGCTGAGCGAGTGCCGCTGCAGGCCGTTATCGGTTGGCAACGGGTTTCGGGCTCCAGTGATTTGCACATGGGTGCCCATCCCCAGGCCGAGTCCGGTGTTGTCTATGTGGGAGCCGTCCCGCCGCTGGGGCGACTCGATCCGGCGATGCTGCGGGGTGTGGCACAACTGGCGCGGGAGTTCGGTGACTCCAGTCTGCGCTTCACGCCTTGGCAAAGCCTGCTGTTGCCCAATGTCCGCACGGAAAACGCCGCTGAGGTCATTCGGCAATTGCAATGTCTGGGCTTGCAGTGCGAAGCCGATCTGCCATTGTCCCGGTTGATCGCCTGCACCGGCTCAAACGGCTGCGGTAAAAGCCTGGCCGAGACCAAGGGTGATGCCTTGCAACTGGCGACATTGCTGCAACGTCACGGACAAACGCCGAGTGTCCATTTGAGCGGGTGCGCGCGCTCCTGCGCCGCCGCGCATACGGCGCCCGTCACATTACTGGCCGTCGCCCACGGTCACTACGACCTCTATTTTCGCGATGCAGCGCAGCCGGGTTTCGGCGCGCTGCACGCACGCAACCTTACTATTGAAGCGGTCGCGACCCTGCTCGACGCCCGCTCACGGAGCCCCCTTGATGCTTGATTACATCCGCGACGGTCAGGAGATCTATCGCAACTCCTTCGCGATCATTCGCGCCGAGGCCAACCTCGACCGAATCCCGGACGATCTGGAGAAACTCGCGGTCCGTGTCATTCACGCCTGCGGCATGGTCGAGGCCATCGACGGCCTGCAGTTTTCCGAAGGTGCGGGCAAGGCCGGGCGTGATGCGCTGGCGGCCGGCGCGCCGATTTTGTGCGATGCGCGGATGGTCTCCGAAGGCGTGACCCGTGCGCGGTTGCCGGCGAACAATCCGGTGATCTGCACCTTGCGCGACGAGAGTGTTCCGGAACTGGCTCGTGATTTGGGTAACACCCGCTCAGCCGCTGCGCTGGAACTGTGGCGCCCGCATCTGGAAGGCAGCGTGGTGGTCATCGGCAACGCTCCGACGGCACTGTTTTACTTGCTGGAAATGCTCGACGCCGGCGCGCCAAAACCGGCGCTGATCCTCGGTTTTCCGGTGGGCTTCGTCGGTGCCGCCGAATCCAAGGCCGCGCTGGCGGCTGACAGCCGTGGCGTGCCTTTTGTCATCATGCAGGGTCGCCTGGGCGGTAGCGCCATGGCCGCCGCCGCCGTCAATGCCCTCGCCACGGAGATCGAATGATGCAGCAACCTGGACGTTTGATCGGCCTCGGCGTCGGTCCCGGTGATCCGGAACTGATTACCGTCAAGGCCCTGCGCTTGCTGCGCGAATCCCCAGTGGTGGCGTACTTCGTGGCCAAGGGCAAGAAAGGCAACGCCTTCGGCATCATCGAGGCGCATCTGCAGGAAGCGCAGAATTTGTTGCCGCTGGTGTACCCGGTGACCACCGAAGCCTTGCCGGCACCGTTGTCCTACGAGCAAGTGATCAGCGACTTCTACGATGACGCAGCCGACGCACTGGCGACGCATCTCGATGCCGGTCGCGACGTGGCGGTGATCTGCGAGGGCGATCCGTTCTTCTACGGCTCCTACATGTACCTGCACGACCGACTCGCCGAGCGTTATCAGGCCGAAGTCGTGCCCGGTGTGTGCTCGATGCTCGGCGGGGCCTCGGTGCTCGGTGCGCCGCTGGTGTATCGCAATCAGAGTCTGTCGGTGTTGTCCGGTGTGTTGCCGCACGACGAACTCAAGCGTCGCCTGGCCGATGCCGATGCGGCGGTGATCATGAAGCTTGGGCGCAACTTTCCCAAGGTTCGCCAAGTGCTGGAAGAACTCGGCCTGGCCGAGCGCGCGTTGTACGTCGAGCGCGCGACCATGGCCAATCAGAAGATCGTGCCGCTGGATCAGGTCGAGCCGATGTCCTCGCCGTACTTCTCGTTGATCATCGTTCCTGGTGAAAGGTGGCAAGGCTGATGACCCGTCCAGTTCCGGCGATTGTCATTCTTGGCAATGGCAGCCTCGCCACCGCGCGTAGTATTCAGCAGGTGTATCCCGACGCCCTGATCCATGGCTTGGCCGAACGGGTCGAAGGCGCGGATCGGGTCTATCAGGAGTTCGGTGCGACCCTGCGCGAACTCTATCAACAGGGCACGCCGATCATTGCCCTGTGCGCGGCCGGGATCGTGATCCGCACGCTAGCGCCCTTGTTGCTGGAAAAAGGCGCCGAACCACCGGTGTTGGCGGTAGCCGAAGACGGTAGCGCAGTGGTTCCACTGCTGGGTGGTCTTGGTGGGGTAAATGTGATGGCGCGGGAGATTGCCGCCGCGCTGGAAGTCGCGGCGGCGATCACCACCAGCGGCGAGTTGCGTTTCGGCACGTGCCTGCTCAACCCGCCCAGTGGCTATGCCCTTGGTGATCTGGAGTTGGGCAAGCGTTTCGTTTCCGATTTGCTCGCTGGCGAAACGGTGCGCATTGAGGGTGAGGCTCCGTGGCTGGCGCAGGCGCAGTTGCCCGAAGATGCGCAGGCCCGACTGGCGGTGCATGTCAGTCATGCCGAACGGACACCCGCGGCCAACGAGTTGTTGATCTACCCGCGCAATGTGGTGGTCGCCGTGGACGCTGGCCTGGTGAACGTCGCGGGAGCGGTGCGCGAGGCATTGCATCAGGCAAGAATCGCCGTGCAGTCGCTGGCTTGCCTGTTGGCCGCCGATACCGAAATGGCCAGCGCGGCGTTGCGTGAGGCAGCGCTTGAATTGGGCGTGCCGTTGCGCTTTGCCCATGCAGGGAAGGTGCTTGGCGAGCGTCTGCGTACTGCCATGGGTCAGCCCGTTTCCATGCTTGGTAACGACACTGTTGCCATTGCGATAGCAGAGCAGCCGCTGGACCCGTTGCAGATCGGCCGTCCGCGTGGACGGCTGGCGGTGATCGGCCTTGGGCCGGGGGCTGCAGAACTGATGGTGCCGGCTGTGAAGGCTGAACTGGCCCGCGCCAACGATGTATTGGGCTATGAAACCTACGTGCGTATGGCCGGTCCGTTTCGCGACGATCAGGTGCTGCATTGCACCGACAACCGCGAAGAGATGCAGCGTGCCCGCCACGCTTTTGAACTGGCGGCCCAGGGGCGTTCGGTGGTGGTGGTTTCTTCAGGCGATCCCGGGGTTTTCGCCATGGCCGCGGCTGTGCTTGAGGCGCTGCACGAGTCCACCGACGTCCAGTGGCACAACGTCGATCTGGAAATTCTGCCGGGTGTTTCCGCCTCCCTGGCGACGGCTGCTCAGGCCGGTGCGCCGCTGGGTCATGATTTCTGTGTTCTGTCGCTATCGGACAACCTCAAACCCTGGTCGATCATTGAAAAACGTCTGGATCTGGCAGCGCAAGCTGATCTGGCAATGGCGTTCTACAATCCGATCTCACGTTCCCGACCTTGGCAATTGGGGCGTGCGCTGGAGATCGTCGCCCAACATCGCGCACCTGGAACGCCAGTCGTGCTAGGGCGTGATGTCGGACGCCCGGGGCAGACATTGCGCGTGACGACCCTCTCTCAATTGACTCCAGAACAGGTGGACATGCGGACCATGGTGTTGATTGGTTCATCCACGACTCGTGTGTTTCATCGTTCGCAAGGAGTGCCGTGGGTTTATACGCCGCGTAGTTATGGTGATAAATTAAGCGATATCAACTAGGTTAATATCAAGGTTCAGTGCAGTGTTGTTCGAGCCGAATGGCTCGACAATTGCTGCACGTTTGTGAAGGTTGATGGATGCTTACATATGTCGACATTTAATCGGGTTTGATGACGGAGTTGGAGTGGTTTAGATTCGTTTTGTCTCTGTTGGAGACTTAAACGAACTTAAAAGGAATTGTCCGATATGGAAGTCGTGGAAGGTTTTATTACTCACAAGCAATGCACCGAAATTGGGAAGGCGCGTCTTGCCAGGTCAAAGGCGTTGTTGAACAGTGTTCCTCGTGCAAAAGCATTAATGTCGACCACCTCGTCGAGTTCACTTAAGGCGTTGGGCGATTCAAGTCCTACCAGGGAACTGGATGCTTTGGTTTTGGGTAATACGCTCATTGGTTATGGCGACAATATTTCGCTTGAAAATATGACGATTATCGAAAATCTCATAAAGTTTTCGAAGTTGGAGGCCGATCGCGAGACTAAAGAGAGTCATAGCCCCGCCGCTTGGCACCGAGCCTTTCTCCAGTGTATGGAGGATATGGGGTGTTCTGTTCCCATCAACGCGAGCATCGAATACAAAAAGAGGTCTGGCAGCGGGACAATGAGGAATGTTGTCAGCACTATTATCCAAGCGGGCGTTGAAGCGGCAAAAGCTGCTATTCCTGGTGCAACCGTGTTAAGTGCCGTCGCAGACAGCACATTGTCGGCATTGGAAAAAGAGCCTGAGACAATCAAGGTTTTCAACTATGAAGTTACTAAGGCTAAGGGTGTGAAGCTGGCCTTGCTGCCTTGTGAACAAACGAAGAACGGATTGGTTATGGTTTCGTTTTCATCCGTTAATCATGTCGGAGATCAAGTGGGTGGTGGGGTTTTGTTTCTGGATTTGAAAATTGCAAGTCTCGATATTTACCAGGGCTCCAACTTTCTCGCCTTCAATCCTTCTGCTTACGCCGAAGTGAAAGATGATGTCGAATTTATCCTGGCGCAGAATCGGAAAGAAGTGTTGGCTAAAAGATTTGTGCGTCGCAGGCAGTGAATTCAATCAAGCCGGGTCAGAGGCTGATTGTCTCTGGTCTGTTTGAAACATGTAGGGATGTTGAGGGGGAAGGGTTACCCGGTTTGCGTCCATGGGGATTGCGAGGAGTACGAAGCAGACGCCGTACAGCGGTGAGGCACACGGCGACATCTGGATGCTTCGAGTCCTCTGGCCCCACGATTGGCCAGAATCGGAGTGCTTGATGTTCAAGGTACCAGGTAGCCCCTGACCCCAGTGAAGATGATCTGTGCCGCCAGTGCACACACGAACAACCCCATCAATCGGCTGACGATCTGTAACCCCTGGTCGCCGAGAATCCGTTCGATGCGGCTGGACAAGAACAGCACCACGCCCACGGTAAAACTGGCCAGGGCAATGCCGACAATGGCCGTGAGCTTGTCGTCCCAGTGCGGCTGGCTCACGCCCATCACCAGCAAGGCACCGATGGTGCCGGGGCCGACTGTCAGCGGGATGGTCAGTGGAACGATGGTGACATCCTGCTGCACATTGTCGGTCTGTACCGCCGATTTGCCTTGTGCCATGCCCAGCGCCGAGATGAACAGCACACTACCGGCACCGATACGAAAGGCGTCCACGGTAATGCCGAACACACTGAAAATCACTCGGCCGAACAAGTACAGCAGAACGCTGGAGACCAGGGTGGCGACCGCTACTTTCCAGGCCAGCCGACGCTGTTCCTTGCGCGAATAACCACGGGTCAGGCTGATGAAGCAGGACAACACGAAGAATGGGCTATAGAGCACCAGCATCTTCAGATAAACGCTGAACAACACATGGAGCATGGTGCCGGGCTCACTGGCGAGGGAAGTCGAGGGGGAGTCTATCAGGGGTTGCGACGTCTGTCGGCTCAGGACGTTGGGGTCGTCGTGCGTTTCTGCTGATCACGCTGGGCGACCCAGTGTTCGATCAGTTCGCGCAACTGCGACAGTTCCACCGGCTTGGCCATGTGTCCGTCCATGCCAGCCTGGCGCGCACGCTCTTTATGTTCGGCAAGGATATGGGCGGTCAACGCCACCACAGGGGTGCGAACCCGCTGGTTGCCGACTTCCCAGGCACGCAATTGCTGGGTGGCCGAGAAGCCGTCGAGGATCGGCATTTCGCAGTCCATCAGCACCAGGTCGTAACGCTGGGCTTTCATCGCCTGCAGGGCTTCTTCGCCGTTGCAGGCGGTATCCGGTTGCAGGTTGAGCTTGCTCAGCATGCCGCGGATCACCTTGGTCGAGATGCTGTTGTCTTCAGCCACCAGAATGCGGAAGTCGCAGGGGACCTTGACCGGCAGCATCGGGCCGATTGGCACGGGCTGGGTCGCGACGAGCCCTTTGTTGCGCTGAGTCAGTTCGTCGGCCAGAGTGGTCTTGAGGGTGTAGCCGGCAACCGGCTTGGCCAGGATGCGCTTGATCCCGGAGTTGCGCGCGATGATCTTGCTCGGTGCGTTGCTGATGCCGGTGAGCATGATCAGCAGGATGTCATGGTTCAGGCTCGGGTCTTCCTTGATCTTGGCCGCCAGTTGCATGCCGGTCATGCCGGGCATGTTCTGGTCCAGCAAGACTATATCGAAGTAATCGCGCAAATGAGCCTTGGTGCGCAGCAGAGCCAGCGCCTCCTTGCCGGAAGATGCGGCGCTGACGTTCAGGCCCCAGGCGCTGCATTGCTGCACCAGCACCTTGCGACAGGTGTCATTGTCATCCACCACCAATACCCGCGCACCTTGCAGCGGGCCGTCGAGGTCGGAGGTCGGGTGTTCGAGGCGATCCGGGTCCAGCGGCAGGGTCAGCCACAGGGTGCTGCCCTGGTTGTTGCCGCTCTTGATCCCGAATTCCCCCTGCATCAAGCGGATCAGCTGGCGGGCTATCACCAGCCCCAGGTTGCCGCCCAACTGGGTGGCCGAAAGAAAATGCCGGCTGTGCAGTTCGGCATGCATCAGGGCGTCGCGCTCTTCGGCGTCCATGGGCTCGCCGCTGTCCTGTACGGCGATACGCAGGCGTGGTTTGGTGTTGCGCTCGTCGAGCGCCACGACGATCAGGATTTCGCCTTCATCGGTTTTTTTCAGGGCGTTTTCAAGCAGGCTCAACAGCGTCTGGCGCAAGCGTGTCGGGTCACCGCTGATCACCCGCGGCACTTGCGGCTGGATGAAACTGATCAACTCGACGTTTTGCTGCTCGGCCTTGGCGCGGAAGATGCTCAGGCAGTCTTCGATCAGCGCGTTGAGGTCGAACTGCACGTCGTCCAGTTCAATCTGTCCGGACTCGAGTTTGGAAATGTCGAGAATTTCGTTGATCAGTGTCAGCAGTTCGTTGCCGGCGCTGTGGATCGTCTGTACGTAGTCGCGTTGCTTGACCGATAGCGGTGTGCCCAGCAGCAGTTCGGTCATGCCGAGGACGCCGTTCATCGGGGTTCGGATTTCATGGCTGATTTTCGCCAGGAACTCGGCTTTGGCGTTGATCTCGGCGTTGCTGGCCGCCAGGTCACGACTGATGCTGAAGCGGTCTTCGGTGATGCGTCGCTGGCGCTCGCTCAGTGCGATGCTCATCAACAGGCCGCTGATGCAGATGAACGCCAGCAATGTGGTGATCAGGCCATGGGGTTCGATCAGGGTCAGCCCCAACAGAGCAGGCAGGATGACCAGTGTCCCGAGGTTGAACACCACCATGGCCGCCACGAAGAGGCGAGCCGGGCGATAACCTTTTTGCCAGTGATAGGCGCTTATGAACAGCATGGTCAGGCCAGCCAGGGCGACCAGGCCGTAGGTAATGAAGTTCAGCGGCAAGGTATTGACGAACAGCAGCATCAGGCCGCAGGCGGTGATCAGCAGGACCTCGCCAAGCAGCAACCGGTTCAGCGGATGTGGCCCGAGCGGGGTGAAGAAACGATAGGCAAGCATCAGGCCGCAGGGTGCGGTCATTAATAATGCCAGGTAAGCCCCTGGCGTTTGCAGTGCATGCCAGTCCGGCAGCCAGGGGCCGGCGAGATTCAGCAACAACAGCAGACTGAGCATCAACAGCCCTTCGCATGTCGCCAACCAGAGGGCGCTGTGCGAGCGGGTGTAGGCGTAGCGGATGAGGTTGTGCAGGATCAGCATGGCGATGCAACCGAACAGCAGGCCATAAATCAGCGTCTGGTTCTGGTTGGCGGCCGAGATGATCGCTGACTGCAGGGTGATGTAGGGGCGTAACTGATGGTCGGAGGCCAGTCGCAGGTATACGTCGAGGGGGGTGTCGCTTTGCGGCAGGGCCAGCATGAAGTCGCTGCTGGGCAATGGTCGCTCGGATTGGGGGTGTTCGTTGCCCGTGCTGGATTGATCGATCAGCTTGTCGCCGTCCAGTACGTACATGTTGAACTGGCGCAGGTCAGGCGCGAACACGCGCAGCAACTGTTCATGTTTGCCCGGTGCAAGCCTGAATCGCAACCATAACGCGCCATCGGGTTCGGCGGCGGTAATGCGGTCGAGTTCGATAGGGCTGAATTGATTGGTGTAACGTGCGGAACGGATGTCGCTCAGTTGCAGGTCGCCCTGTTCGTCGAGCAATACCGCCCAGCCACTGCCTTGCGCGGCCTGGGCCGGTAGCATGCAGAGCAAGGTCAGCAAAGTGACGGTCAAGCTTATGGCAATCCTGAGCCAGCGCACGGCGAAATCCCTTCGTTAGGTTGATGCCAGAATATAACGATGCGCGGCGCCGGAATAGCCAGGCAATAAACGGTGTTCATTGCCTGGCGCGGTGTTTACCTTATTCCGGATTTTCGCCACGCTCGCGGGCAATGGCGCGGTAGCCAATGTCCTTGCGATAGAAGCAGCCTTCCCAGTCAATCGAAGCCGCGAGCTTGTAGGCCTGCTGCTGTGCAGCGTCAACGCTGGCACCCATGGCCGTTGCGCAAAGCACCCGACCGCCGGCCGTTACGACTTGACCGTCCTTGAGCGCAGTACCGGCGTGGAAGACTTTGCCTTCCAGTGCGGCGGCTGCATCCAGCCCCTTGATGGCCACGCCTTTGGCGTAGTCACCAGGATAGCCGCCAGCGGCAAGCACGATGCCGACGCTCGGGCGTGGATCCCATTGCGCTTCTACTTTGTCCAGCGCCTGGGCCAGAGCAGCCTCGACCAGCAGCACCAGGCTCGACTGCAGGCGCAGCATCACCGGTTGGGTCTCAGGGTCGCCGAAGCGGCAGTTGAATTCGATGACTTTTGGGTTACCAGCCTTGTCGATCATCAGACCGGCGTACAGGAAACCAGTGTAGACGTTGCCTTCCTCGGCCATACCGCGCACGGTCGGCCAGATCACCAGATCCATGACACGCTTGTGCACTTCGGCGGTGACCACTGGCGCCGGGGAGTAAGCACCCATGCCGCCGGTGTTTGGACCGGTGTCGCCGTCGCCGACGCGTTTGTGGTCCTGGCTGGTGGCCATCGGCAGGACGTTCTTGCCGTCGACCATGACGATGAAACTGGCTTCTTCGCCGTCCAGGAACTCTTCGATGACCACGCGCGAACCCGCATCGCCAAAGGCATTGCCCGCCAGCATGTCGCGCACGGCGTCTTCGGCTTCGGCCAGGGTCATGGCGACGATCACGCCTTTACCGGCGGCCAGGCCATCGGCCTTGATCACGATCGGAGCGCCTTTTTCACGCAGGTAAGCCAGGGCCGGCTCGATTTCGGTGAAGTTCTGGTAGTCGGCAGTCGGAATCTTGTGGCGAGCCAGGAAGTCCTTGGTGAAGGCTTTCGAGCCTTCCAGCTGCGCAGCGCCGGCGGTCGGACCGAAGCAGTCCAGGCCACGGCTGCGGAACAGGTCTACAACACCGGCAACCAGCGGCACTTCAGGGCCAACGATGGTCAGGGAAACGTTTTTCTCGGCAAAGTCTGCCAGTTGCTCAAGCGCCAGTACGTCGATGGCGACGTTCTCGCACTTGGCTTCGATGGCGGTACCGGCGTTCCCCGGAGCCACGAACACCTTCTGCACGCGCGGATCCTGAGCCACTTTCCAGGCCAGGGCGTGTTCACGGCCACCGCTGCCAATGATCAAAACATTCATTTCAAAAACCTCGGATGACGCTAATTCTGGAGGCGGCACTGGAGCCGCTTTTCTGTGGGAGCGGGCTTGCTCGCGAAAACGGTGTGTCAGTCAACATCAATGTCGCTGACAGATTGCATTCGCGAGCAAGCCCGCTCCCACAGTTGATCGTCGTACTTAGTGACGGAAGTGGCGCATGCCGGTAAAGACCATGGCGATGCCGGCTTCGTCGGCAGCTGCAATCACTTCAGCATCACGCATCGAGCCGCCTGGCTGGATCACGGCAGTCACGCCTGCCTTGGCCGCATTGTCCAGACCGTCGCGGAACGGGAAGAAGGCGTCGGAAGCCATCACCGAACCGGCTACCTGCAAACCGGCATGTTCCGCTTTGATAGCAGCAATACGCGCGGAGTTCACGCGGCTCATCTGGCCGGCGCCGACACCGATGGTCTGGCGATTCTTGGCGTAGACGATGGCGTTGGACTTCACGTACTTGGCAACTTTCCAGGCGAAGATCAGGTCATGGATTTCCTGCTCGCTCGGTGCGCGCTTGGTCACCACTTTCAGGTCGTCGGCGCCAATCATGCCGATGTCGCGGCTCTGTACCAGCAGGCCACCGTTGACGCGCTTGTAGTCCCAGGCGGCAGCGCGGTCAGCCGACCACTCGCCGCAGGCCAGCAGGCGTACGTTGGCTTTGGCAGCGACAATGGCGCGGGCCTCTTCGCTGACCGACGGAGCGATGATCACTTCGACGAACTGACGTTCGACGATGGCCTTGGCGGTCTCGGCGTCCAGTTCGCGGTTGAAGGCGATGATGCCGCCGAAGGCGGATTCGGTGTCGGTGGCGTAGGCCAGGTCGTAGGCCTTGCGGATGCCGCCTTCGGCATCAGGGCTGACAGCCACGCCGCACGGGTTGGCGTGCTTGACGATCACGCAAGCCGGCTTGACGAAGCTCTTCACGCATTCCAGCGCGGCGTCGGTGTCGGCCACGTTGTTGTACGACAGTTCCTTGCCTTGCAGCTGGGTCGCAGTGGCGATGCCAACTTCGGCAGGCTTGGCTTCAACATAGAACGCCGCGCTCTGGTGCGGGTTCTCGCCGTAGCGCATTTCCTGGGCCTTGATGAACTGGCTGTTGAAGGTGCGCGGGAACTCGCTGCGACCTTCGGTGCTCAGGGTGTCGGCCGACTGGTTCACGGTGCCCATGTAGTTGGCGATCATGCCGTCGTAGGCGGCGGTGTGCTCGAAGGCCTTGAGCATCAGGTCGAAACGCTGGGCGTAGGTCAGGCCACCGGCCTTGAGGTTTTCCAGGACGCTGGCGTAATCGCTGGCGTTGACCACGATGGCCACGTCCTTGTGGTTCTTGGCGGCGGAACGGACCATGGTCGGGCCGCCGATATCGATGTTTTCGATGGCGGTCGGCAGGTCGCAGCCTGGCTTGTTGATGGTGGCTTCGAACGGGTACAGGTTGACCGCTACCAGGTCGATCGGCTTGATGCCGTGCTCGTTCATGATGGCGTCGTCGATACCGCGACGACCAAGGATCCCGCCGTGGATTTTCGGGTGCAGGGTCTTCACCCGGCCGTCCATCATTTCCGCGAAGCCTGTGTAATCCGCGACTTCCACTGCGGCAACGCCGTTGTCCTGCAGCAGCTTGAACGTCCCGCCGGTGGAGAGGATCTCGACGCCCAGGGCTTCAAGCTCCTTGGCGAATTCGAGGATCCCGGTCTTGTCGGAAACGCTGATCAAGGCGCGGCGGATCGGCAGGCGGGTAGTCTGGTCGGTCATCTCAATTTCCATCAAAAGCAAAGGAAGTCAGCAAAAAAGGCGACCGGTTTTACGCGGGCGCCTTTCTGGTTTGATTGAATGCTTACAACAAATCGTACTGCTTGAGTTTCTTGCGCAGCGTGCCCCGGTTAAGCCCGAGCATCTCGCTGGCCTTGGTCTGGTTGCCCTTGACGTAGTTCATCACGCACTCGAGCAGGGGAGCCTCGACTTCGGAGAGCACCAGGTTGTACACATCCGTGACGGCAGCGCCCTCAAGGTGGGCGAAATAATTGTGCAGCGCCTTCTCGACACTCCCGCGAAGGGTCTGACCTTCTTCGCTTGGCGTATTGAGGTGCTGTTTCAAATTCACGTTGTCGCTCACGGGTGTTGTTCCACTCACTAAAGTCTCGGTCATCATCGTCATGCGGCCACCCACTCTCCGTCCCCTGTCAGGCTCTTGTAACGCTCGGCGAAAAACGCCCGAACGTTGGCGCATTGTGCATCCGTACCATCCAAACGATTGAAGTGGGCGCGAAACTCCCTGGCGCCCGGCAGGGTTGCGAGATACCAGCCCACATGCTTTCGAGCAATGCGTACGCCCATCACATCACCATAGAAGGCGTGCAGGGCAGCCAGATGCTCTAGCAGAATGCGTTCCACCTCGATCAGTTCCAGCGCCGGGAGTTTCTCGCCGGTACGCAGGAAATGGTCGATCTCGCGAAAAATCCATGGCCGCCCCTGGGCAGCCCGGCCAATCAACAGGCCATCGGCACCGGTCGCGTCGAGCACGTACCGGGCTTTTTCTGGCGAATCGATATCGCCATTGGCGAAGACCGGAATCGACACCGCCTGCTTGATTGCGGCAATGGTGTCGTACTCGGCTTCACCGGTGTACAGGTCGGCACGGGTGCGGCCATGCACCGCCAGCGCCGTAATGCCTGCCTGTTCGGCGATCTTCGCCACCGTCAGGCCGTTCTTGTTGTCCCGGTCCCAACCGGTCCGGATCTTCAGGGTAACCGGCACATCGACCGCAGCCACGACGGCCTGCAGGATCTCGGTTACCAGGGGTTCATCCTTCAACAGTGCGGAACCGGCAGCCTTGTTGCAGACTTTTTTTGCCGGACAGCCCATGTTGATATCAATGATCTGCGCACCCATTTCAACGTTGGCACGGGCGGCGTCCGCCAGCATCTGCGCGTCCCCACCGGCGATCTGTACCGAGCGTGGCTCGGGATCACCTTCGTGGATCATGCGCATGCGCGACTTGCGGGTGTTCCACAAACTCATGTCGCTGGTGACCATTTCCGAGACGACCAGTCCCGCGCCCAAGCGCTTGCACAGCTGACGAAAGGGCTGGTCGGTGACACCCGCCATGGGGGCGAGAATCAAGCTGTTATGTAATGTGTATGGGCCGATGCGTACCGCCGACATAGGACTTCCCTGTTGTGGGGCCGGATCATGAGAGTTCGAAAAAGGGTTGGCATGATACCCGCTCTCGATGACTGGATAAAGGCTGAATTGAACAAATTCTGAACAGTTATTCTGTTATTACCCGTGGTTTGGTTTGCCTGGAGCAGTCAGAAAGCCGGCGTTAATCCGGGAGTAATGAAGCGTTTCACTCCGGAGAGTGGAAGCTCAGACTGTAGTTCACGGCCTTGGCACCTGGGTCGAGAATGTCCAGGGCGATGTGGATCGGCGTTTGCGGAGGCATCTCCGCCATGCCTTCGAGATCGCCATTGAGGTACTCGCCAGGCTTGAAGCGACGACTGGCGATCAGATGGCCATTGAGGTCGGCGAAACGCAGTTCCAGCAGCGGGAAGGGCTGGGAGAAGGGCGCGCGGTTATAGATGATCGCATCGACCACCAGGGCGCCATTGAACTCGGGGTGGCTGCGCACCACCAGATTGCTGCTTTTGATTTTCGCGATGTCGACTTTGGAGGGCACGGTGCAGCCGATTTGCGGGCACAGTTGCTGGAACCACGGGCGATATTGATCCTGTCGCGCCAGTTCGTCGAAATGGTAGGCGATGTACTGGCCGGCGAGGGCGCCAGCGGCAATCAGCACCAGCAGCAACCACAACAGCCGTCGGCCCCAAGGTGAACGGCGTTTTTGCCAGTCCAGTTGCAGCGGGTCGTCGGTCAGGTCTTGCAGCGCTTCGGCGCGTACGCCCGGTTCGCTGCGTTCGCGTCGCTTGCGCAGCGGTTCTATCGAGGGCAGGTTGTCGTCGATTTCGCTCTCGTCGGCGGCCGACAGGCGTTCGTGGTTCAGCGGCGCATCAAGAGGGTCGTGCAATCGCAAATGGGGTGGTTGCGATTCGTCGTCGAGATCAACCGGTTCCAGGGACAGCGAAGGTTCGGTGCGTGAGGTTTTGCTCGTTTCGACCGTCGGCTCTGGTGTTTCAAGGCTGTCGAGCGGTTCGTCGACTGGCGCACGATCGGCCGCCGACGCGCTGAACAGGCTGTCGGACCACGGCTCCTCGTCGTCCTGCCCGGCGCTGTCGCGACGGGCGCTCAGCGAGTCGTCGCGATGGCGGCCGAGTTCGGTGGCCGGCTGGATTTCCCGCTGTTCGAGCCGGGCGAGTTCTTCGTCGAGGTCGAGACTGTCCAGGTCCAGTTCGGTCGCGCTCCATTGCTTTTGGCTGATGGCGCGCGGTGGCGATGGCTCAAGGGGCTCCTCAGGCTGCACAGGCGGGAGCGGCGTCGCGACCGGTGCTTCCTTGCCGGCCTGCTCAAGCAACTGCCTGGCGGCATTGAATACCTGCAAGCAGGAGCCGCAACGAACCACCCCGCGAGCCACGCTCAACTGGGCATGGCTGACGCGGAAGCTGGTTTGGCAATGCGGGCACTGGGTGACGAAGCTGTCGGTCATGCGGCGATCCGGATTATGCAGGCGATCATTCTAGCGCCGACGGCCAGTGATGCGCACCCAGCCATCGCGATTGGCGATCGGGTCCAGATCGAAGTCCCTGGCGTAGGCGGCAGCGACTTCGTCACCCTGTTCGGCGAGGATGCCCGACAGCGCCAGGCGACCGCCCGACTTGACCAGGCCCGACAGCTGCGGCGCCAGGGAAACCAGCGGGCCGGCGAGAATGTTGGCCACCAGCACATCGGCTTGAACCTGTGGCAAATCTTCCGGCAGATACAGTGGGAACAATTCATCAGCGATGTTATTGCGCCCGGCGTTGTCGCGGGACGCTTCCAGCGCCTGCACGTCGATGTCGGTACCCACGGCCTCCTTGGCGCCCAGCAGCAGGGCGGCAATCGCCAGAATCCCCGAGCCGCAGCCGAAGTCCAGCACGTTGCAGTCTTTCAGGTCCTGGCCGTCGAGCCATTCCAGGCACAGTGCGGTGGTCGGGTGGGTGCCGGTGCCGAACGCCAGGCCCGGGTCCAGCAGCAAATTCACTGCATCAGGCTCCGGCGCGGCGTGCCAGCTCGGCACGATCCACAGGCGCTGGCCGAAACGCATTGGCTGGAATCCGTCCATCCAGCTGCGTTCCCAGTCCTGGTCTTCGATCACTTCGCTGTGGTGCTCGGGAAGCGGGCTGCCGGTCAACAGCTCCAGATGGGCCAATACCGGGCCTGGCTCGGTGCCGCCTTCGAACAAGGCCAGCAGGTGCGTGTGGGACCACAGCGGCGTGGTGTTGAGTTCCGGCTCGAAGATCGGCTGATCTTCGGCATCCATGAAGGTCACCGATACGGCGCCCACTTCAAGGAAAGCGTCTTCATAGGTTTCGGCTTGTTCTGGGCTGATGGCGAGACGGACTTGCAGCCAAGGCATGGCGGGCACCTTTGAAAAATATTGATTGCAGCCTAGCGGGCTGCGAGAAGCGCGCAAGTTTACGCGAGCGCGGGGCTTTTGTGGGAGTCCACTGTGCCTGTGGGAGCGGGCTTGCTCGCGAAAGCGGTATGCCAGTCAATAAATGTTTGCCTGACACACCCTCTTCGCGAGCAAGCCCGCTCCCACAGGGGGGGGTGAAACCTTTAGAAACAACAAAGCCGCCCGAAGGCGGCTTTGTTGATCGGGTCGAAGCTTAGTGCTTCTCGCCAGCCAGCTTGTGCTCGAGGTAGTGAATGTTCACGCCCCCTTTGCAGAAGCCTTCATCGCGGGTCAGGTCGCGGTGCAGCGGGATGTTGGTCTTGATCCCGTCGACCACGATTTCGTCCAGCGCATTGCGCATGCGCGCCATGGCTTCGTCGCGGGTTGCGCCGTAGGTGATCAGCTTGCCGATCAACGAATCGTAGTTCGGCGGAACCGCATAGCCACTGTACAGGTGCGAGTCGACGCGAACGCCGTTGCCGCCTGGAGCGTGGAAATGCTTGACCGTGCCCGGGCTCGGCATGAAGGTTTTCGGGTCTTCGGCGTTGATCCGGCATTCCAGCGCGTGACCGCGGATGACCACGTCATCCTGGGTGAACGACAGCTTGTTGCCGGCGGCGATGCTGAGCATCTCCTTGACGATGTCGATGCCGGTGACCATTTCCGAAACCGGGTGCTCTACCTGGACACGAGTGTTCATCTCGATGAAGTAGAAGCGGCCGTTTTCGTACAGGAACTCGAAAGTGCCTGCGCCACGGTAGCCGATATCGATGCAAGCCCTGACGCAGCGTGCGAGTACTTCCTCACGTGCGTTTTCGTCGATACCCGGTGCCGGCGCTTCTTCAAGAACCTTCTGGTGACGACGTTGCAGCGAGCAGTCGCGGTCGCCCAGATGGATGGCCTGGCCCTGGCCATCGGAAAGGACCTGGACTTCCACGTGACGTGGGTTGGTCAGGAATTTTTCCAGATAGACCATCGGGTTGCCGAACGCCGCGCCTGCTTCGGAGCGGGTCAGTTTCGCCGAGGCAATCAGGTCTTCTTCCTTGTGCACAACGCGCATGCCGCGACCACCGCCGCCGCCAGCGGCCTTGATGATCACCGGGTAACCGACTTCGCGACCAATGCGCAGAGCGGTTTCTTCGTCTTCCGGCAGCGGGCCGTCAGAACCCGGAACAGTCGGTACGCCGGCAGCGATCATGGCGTGCTTGGCCGATACCTTGTCGCCCATCAGGCGAATGGTTTCGGCTTTCGGGCCAATGAACGCAAAGCCGGATTTCTCGACCTGCTCGGCGAAGTCGGCGTTTTCCGCAAGGAAGCCGTAGCCCGGGTGAATGGCGGTGGCGCCAGTCACTTCGGCCGCGGCAATGATTGCCGGAATGTGCAGGTAGGAGTGGGCGGCCGATGCCGGACCGATGCAGACGGATTCGTCTGCCAGGCCCAGGTGCATCAGTTCCTTGTCAGCCTTGGAGTAAACGGCGACGGTCTTGATGCCCATCTCTTTGCAGGCGCGCAGGATCCGCAGGGCGATCTCACCGCGGTTGGCGATCAGAACTTTTTCCAACTTCGCAGTCATCAAAGGCTCTCCGCGGTTCAAACGATGGTGAACAGCGGTTGGTCGTACTCAACCGGCTGGCCGTCTTCGACGAGGATGGATTCGATCACACCGCTGGTTTCAGCTTCGATGTGGTTCATCATCTTCATGGCTTCAACGATGCACAGGGTGTCGCCTTTCTTCACGGTCTGGCCGACTTCTACGAAGGACGGCGAGGTTGGCGAAGACTTGCGATAGAACGTACCGACCATCGGCGAACGGGCAACGGTGCCGTTCAGTGCTGGCGCGGCGGCGGCAGCAGGTGCGGCAGCGGCAACCGGAGCGGCGGCAGCGACAGGCGCGGCAGCCGGAGCATGCATTGGAGCTGGCGCGTAGTACTGCTGAGCCGGGGTCTTGCTATGACGGCTGATGCGTACGGACTCTTCGCCTTCCTTGATCTCGAGCTCGTCGATGCCGGACTCTTCCAGCAATTCGATCAGTTTCTTAACTTTACGGATATCCATGAATCATCAACTCCCAAGGGTCGGTCAGGGGCGGTTAACTTGTTGTTCAAGCTGTTCCAGGGCGGCCTCCAGGGCCAGTCGATAACCGCTGGCGCCAAGGCCGCAGATCACTCCCACCGCTACGTCGGAGAAGTAAGAGTGATGGCGGAAAGGTTCGCGTTTGTGCACGTTAGACAAATGCACTTCGATGAATGGGATGCTCACCGCCAGCAGCGCGTCACGTAATGCGACACTTGTATGTGTAAAAGCTGCTGGGTTGATCAGAATGAAGTCCACGCCTTCACTGCGGGCAGCGTGGATGCGGTCGATCAATTCGTACTCGGCGTTGCTTTGCAGGTGCAGCAAATGGTGACCGGCTTCGCGGGCACGGCGTTCCAGGTCCTGGTTGATCTGCGCCAGCGTCGTGGCGCCGTAGGTGCCCGGTTCGCGAGTGCCGAGCAGGTTCAGGTTGGGTCCGTGCAGAACGAGTAACGTCGCCATCGGCGGTTCCTATGTTATCTGTGAGCAATTGTCAGAACCCGGCGACTATGCCGCAAAGCCTTTGTGACTGTCCAGTTCTCTGCAATAGCCAGCACGATGACCGATGTTTGCGCGAAATATATGACTGCTTGATTAAAATTGGTCATTCGCCCTGGTTACACGTTCGGCGAAGTCCCTGGCGTTGATCTCGCCGATCACCCGCACATCGGCGCGTTCGACACCGTCCTTGCCGAAAAACATCAGGGCCGGGGGGCCGAACAACTGGTAGCGATCGAGCAGGGCGCGTTGCTCGGCGTTGCTGGCGGTGATGTCGAAGCGGATCAGCCGGTAACCCTTGAGGCGTTCGATGACGACAGGGTCATCCAGTACCTCGCGCTCGATGACCTTGCAGCTGATGCACCAGTCGGCGTACCAGTCGAGCAGCAGCGGTGTGCCGGACGACCGGGCCTCAGCGAGCACGCGGTCCAGATCGGCGGAAGTGCTGACGGTTTGCCAGGTGCTGGTGTTTTGCGCGGGTCCGTTGTTGTCAGCGATACGGGGCTGGCCGATCGGGTTGAACGGATCGGTCTGGCCGCTGAAGGCGCCATACCAGCAGGCCAGTGCGTAAAACAGCAGGAACATGCCGAACAATTGCCCCAGGCGTTTGCGTGGTGGTTTATAGACGAACTCCAGCGCACCCATGAACAAGCCGACACCGCCGGCCAGCAAGCCGATCAGCAGCAAGGTGACCTGGCCCGGCAAGACGCGGCCGAGCAGGCCAACGGCCAACCCGAGCAACAACACACCAATCGCGTTTTTCACGTAGACCAGCCACGGACCGCTCTTCGGCAGCCAGGCTGCGCCACCGGTGGCCACCAGCAACAGCGGCGCGCCCATGCCGAGGCCGAGCACGAACAGTTTCAAGCCGCCGCCCAGCGCATCGCCACTGGCGCTGATGTACAGCAGCGCCCCGGCCAATGGCGCCGAAACGCAGGGTGAAACCAGCAAGCTGGAGACCACGCCCAACACCGCGGCGCCCCACAGTGACCCGCCTTCGGTGCGGCCGGCGATGCGGTCCAGGCGACTGCTGATGGCATGCGGCAGCTTGAGTTCGAAGACGCCGAACATCGCCAAGGCAAACACTGCAAAAAACATCGCGAACGGCACCAGCACCCAGGCCGATTGCAGCCGCGCCTGTAGATTGAGCTGGGCGCCGAACAGGCCCATCAGGGCGCCGAGCAGGGCAAAACAGGCGGCCATCGGCAGCACATAGGCCAGTGAAAGATTGAAACCGCGCCAGCCACCGACCTGACCGCGCAGCACCACCCCGGAAAGGATCGGCAGCATGGGCAGCACGCATGGCGTGAACGTCAGGCCCAGGCCGGCGAGGAAAAACAAGGCCAGTTCGCGCCAGCTCCATTGATAAGCCGTCGCCGGAGCGCCGCTGCCGTCGATGCTCAGGCGCTCGGTTTCCGGCGGATAGCACAGGCCTTTGTCAGCGCATCCCTGATAGGTCACGACCAGGGTGAAGGCGCGTTGGTCGGTGCGCGGCAATTCGATGTCGAGAATGCCGTGGTAGACCTCGACATCGCCGAAGTATTCATCGTGCTTTTTCTGGCCGTTGGGCAGTTTCGCCGCGCCGAGGAGGATATCGGCCGGATCGGCGCGAAATTGAAAGCGGTGGCGGTAGAGGTAATAACCTTCGGCGGCGACGAAACGCAACTTGATCGATTGCGGCGTG
The DNA here is from genome assembly GCF_019956175.1 of Pseudomonas sp. BF-R-30. Lineage (NCBI taxonomy): Bacteria > Pseudomonadati > Pseudomonadota > Gammaproteobacteria > Pseudomonadales > Pseudomonadaceae > Pseudomonas > Pseudomonas sp. BF-R-30. The sequence goes on from NZ_JAHBDE010000033.1 coordinate 306,966, forward strand.
CTGTCAACCAGACTCAGCTGGAAAGCTTCGCGCACCGGCAGGAAGTCGGCGCTGTTGTTGATCGAGCCCAGGCTTGAGCTGGGTCGGTTCTCCAGCAAACCAGTGGCGCTGGCCGGCAGGACGAACACTAAAAACAACAGGCAGAGCAAGCGGCGCATGACGATCTCGCGTATCGGAATTGGGGGGATGATAGCGGACAGTTGCAGGGTGTGCAGCGGGGGAGCTTTGTGGTGAATGTTCTGATGCCTTCGCGAGCAAGCCCGCTCCCACATTTGATCTCTGGTGTTCACAAATGATGTGCACACAACAGAACCAATGTGGGAGCGGGCTTGCTCGCGAAAGCAATCTATCAGACGCGGAAGGCCTGCACGGCTGTATGCAATCGACCACCCAACACCAGAAGATTTTCTCCCTGTTCACGGCCTTCGCCGATACGCAGCAGGTTATCCCCTCCCAACTGATGAATACGCTCACTGTGGTCACGGATTTCGCTGACAGCACCGCTTTGCTGGGCGGTGACATCGGCGATGCGTACCGCTGTGTCGGAAATGGTCTGGATCGCCCCGACGATTTTATCCAGCGCGCCATCAGCGGCCTGGGCCTGGCTGGCCGTGGCTTCGGCGTGTTCGACCTGGGCTCGCATGCCCTCCACCGATTGCCGCGCGGCGGTTTGCAGCCCTGCGATCAGCGTCTGGATTTCTGCGGTGGCCCCGGCGGTACGTTGCGCCAGTGAGCGCACCTCTTCGGCCACCACCGCAAAGCCTCGACCCATTTCCCCGGCCCGGGCCGCCTCAATGGCGGCGTTCAAGGCCAGCAGGTTGGTCTGGTCGGCAATCGAGCGGATCACCGTCAACACGCCGCCGATGGTGGCCGACTCTTCGGCCAGGTGTTCGATCATTTGCGCATTGCCTTGCACTTCATCCACCAGCGCATGCAGGCCGGTGAGGCTCAGACCGATGACTTTCTGTCCGTGCTCCACGGCCAGGCCGGCGTGGCGGCTGGCTTCGGCGGCCTGGCTGGCGTCGCCGGCGACTTGTTGAATGGTCGCTTCCAGTTCGCTGAGGGAGTCGCGGATCAGTGCCGTATCACCGGCCTGATGCTCGGCACCTTCATGCAGGTCGTTGCTCAGGTCGGCCAGGGTGCGGCTGCTGCCGGCCACCTGTTCGGCATTGCGGCGAATGGTCCCCACCAGGTCCACCAGATAAGCGCGCAAGCGGTTGAGGGAGGCTTCAATGTCATGCAATTCGCGGTTGGTGTTGCCCAGTTGAATGTCGCGGCTGAAGTCACCTTCGGCCCAGGTCGAGAGGGCCGGGGCGAGGTTGGTCAGGGTCCGGGCGAGTTTGCGTTGCAGGGTGTCGATCAGCAATGCGATCAACAGAATCAAGCCGATCATCACGCCTTGCATCAGCCGTACTTCACCCTGGATCTGCCCGTGCTGGGCGCGCACCACCGGTTCCATCCCGGCAATGGCCTGTTGCACGTCGGCGATTTTCAGGTGGGTCGCCGCGCTGAGGTCGGCGCGCTTGCGGATTTGATCGCGAGTGCGCGAGAGCTCGGCCGGATAGCGGATGAGCAGGCTGTTGAGCTCGCGCTTCAGGCCGACGCCGGCATCTTCGGTGACGGTTTTTTCCGTGTTCTCAAGGCCCATCATCGAGGCGAAATCATCGGTGTTCGACTCGCTGCTGGTGGTCACGCCCAGCAATGGCAGGGCGTCGAGTTTCTCTGCCTGGATACGGATGTTGGCCACTTCGCGTTCGACATCGGCGGCCAGCTCGCTGCGGCCGCTGCTGACCAGTTTGTCCCGGGTCAGGGACAATTTTCCCAAGTGTTGCGATGCGGTGAGCAGCGGCGTGAGGTAGGCCGCATTGCCACTGGCGTACTGGCTGAGCTGATCGAGACTGGCACCCAGTTCCCGCTCGGCCTGCAGCAGCAAGGCCTGCGGATCACCTGCCAGTTTGCCGGCGGCCAGCAGGTCGGTCTTGCTGAATTCTTCAAGGGTCGACAGGCTGGGGCGCAACGCCTCGGCCAAGGCCGGTGGCAATTCGCCGAGTTCTTTTTGCAGGCTGTCGATGCCTTGGGCGGCACTGCTCAGGCGCAGCGCATCGCCGCTGCCCAGGTAATCCTCAATGCTGCGGGCGACGTCATTCTGAAATTGCTGCGACAGGCCCAGGTAGCGCTCCATTAATAGATATGGACGCTCCAGGGCTTTCTGCGACCACCACAGCGTAGCGCCGAGGGCCACGCACACGGCCACCAGAAGGAGGGTATTGAGATTGGTCAGCAGCTTCAGGCGCATTACGGACTACCAACGGCAGAAATGGTAAGTGCCTGAAGTTATTGCGTTTCTGTTACAGGGTTATGACCGTATCGGTCGATTCCGATAAAAAAGTGGCACTTTGCTTTGATGTGCGTGCGCCCTGTACGCGATTGCGTCCGCCGTGTTTGGCGCGATACAGCGCTTCGTCCGCCTGGTTGGCCATCATCAGGCTGTCGGAGCTTTCGCAAAGCTCAACCACTCCGGCACTGAAGGTGCACCACAGATCCTCGGGTTGCGCGGGGTAGTGAATCTCGGCAAAGCGCTGACGGATTTCATCGAGCACGTTGTAGGCCGCTTCGATATCGGTATCCGGCATGACGATGGCGAACTCTTCGCCACCGTAGCGGCCGATGAAGTCGGTTTTGCGCAGGCGTTGCTTGAGAAACAGCGCCAGGCTCTTGATGACCCGGTCACCCATGGGGTGGCCGTGGCTGTCATTGACCCGTTTGAAGTGGTCAATGTCGAGCATGGCAAAGCTCAGCGGCTTGCTTTCGCGGCGGGCGCGGAACGAGCAGTCTTCGAGCAATTGCAGGATATGCGTGTGGTTGTATAACCCGGTGAGACTGTCGCGGACCATCCGTGCCTTGAGGTTGCGTGCCCGGGCCGCGCGGTTGCGCACGGTGGTGATCAGGTGCCGGGGCTTGATCGGTTTGGTCAGGAAGTCGTCGCCGCCCTCGCTCATGGCGTCGAGCTGCTTGTCCAGGTCGTCTTCGGCCGACAGGTAAATGATCGGCACGCTGACGTAACGATCGTTATGGCGGATCACCTTGGCCAGTTCCGTACCGGTGCAGGCCGGCATGTACATGTCGAGGATGATCAGGTCCGGCTGGAAGTCCGCCAGTTCGGCCATGGCCTGGATCGGCTCGATGAGCGTGCGGGTGACGATCCCGGCGCTGTTGAGCAGGCGCTCGGTGTGCAAGGCCTGGGCGCGGGAGTCGTCGATGATCAGCACTTTATAAGGCTCGTACTGGGCAACGCAGGTCAGGACTTCGATCTTCTCCAGCAGGCTCGACGCTTCGAGGGTGCCGGTAAGGAATTCCTGGCCGCCGGCACGCACGGCGGCCAGGCGGGTCGGGGTGTCGGTTTCGTGCAGGCTGAAGAACAGCAGCGGCAGCTGATGATCGAGGCCTTCCTGGGCTTCGGCGGCCAGTTTCAGGCCGACACCGGTGCCACTAAAGTCCACGTCCATGACAATCGCCGCCGGCATGCGCTCGACCATCGATGAGCGAAACGCGTCTACGCTGTCCAGGGACTGGGCGCTGAGGCCGAAGAATTCCAGTTGTTTGGCCAGGCGCTCGGCGCGGTCGTGATCCTGCAACATCACGTAGATGGGCTTGCGCAGCGGCGGCAGGAAGGTTTGATCGAGTTGGTCGCCATGGCGCAGGCCGGTGCGTGACAGGCGCTGCATCAAGCGGTTGAGATCGGTGATCAGGCCACTGCTCAGGCGTCCGCGATTGGCGTCGACCGCTTCCAGTGACTGACCGATGTGGCGTGCCAGTTGCGAGTGTTCCGGTTGTTCGAAACGCTCGGCGAAACGCAGCAGGCGCAGATTGGCCTCGCTCAGTTCCGAAAGGTCGGCGGTGGACCACTCACTGCGTTGCAGGCGCTGCCATATCTCAAGAATCTGACGAGCCTGATGAATTACCCGCTGGGCAAAGTGGTGCTTGAGGCGCTCGCGGCTGGGATCTTCTGGCTCGGTCATATCCTGACTACTAGTTAGGGTGCACACTGAGGTCGAGTGGTGGCTCTATGCTAGCACCACTTTTCCATTACATGAGTGCTGTACGTCAATAATCTGCAATGTGTCTTTATTCAGTTTGTGACTGGCCGGTCTTGTTCTAGCCTTTCAAGTCGCGGTTTTAAGGGGCGAAGTGCCTGAATCAGGGCACTTGGCGGGCGCGGGGTGGAAGTGGACGAGTGACGGAACGCCGGCCATTCATGATTTTTTTGCCAGTGCTGATCGGCCCGTTTTTTTGGGCTTTAGAGGGTCGGGGATTCCCTTAGGGTGGCAATCCAAACCATTAGGGGGGATTTTGAGGGTCGCAGCGTCGTCGGGTGCACAGACGTTCTTTTGATCCGCAAGCCCGGTAATTTTCCACATCGGTGCGATGGCGGGTGCCGGGCCAAGGCACGTTGTTGTATGGTTGTGGTCGAACCGTTGAACTCAAGAGCTTGAAAGGATATCGCCATGCTGGACTGGAAGAACCGCACAGACAGTGCGCCTGAACGTACCGCTGAACCGAAGTCGGAGACCCGCAGTTATCTGGGTGGTCTGTTGTTCAGCCGGGCGCTGGCCACTCTGCTGGGCATCTACCTGTTGGTGGCGAGTGTCCTGGGCTGGTACTGGAGCCAGGAGCCGGCGCTGTTCCCGGTCCAGCAAACCGCTCAACTGGCGGCCGAGAAAGAAGGCAAGCAGATGGTCGTCGGCTACACCACGGTGGAAACCCTCAAGACCGTAGCCGGCACCTTGCTGACCAAGCCGGGCGGCTATATTTCCAACGACCGATTCCCGCCAGGCCTGTGGATGGACAACATGCCGAGCTGGGAATATGGCGTGCTGGTGCAGGTCCGCGACCTGAGCCGGGCACTGCGTAAAGACTTCGCCCGTTCGCAGTCGCAGTCTGCCGAAGACGCCGACCTGGCAAAGGCCGAGCCGCGTTTCAACTTCGACAACAAGAGCTGGGTGCTGCCGTCCAGTGAGTCCGAGTACCAGGAAGGCATCAATTCCCTGAGCCGCTATCAGGCGCGACTGTCCGATCCTAACCAGAAGAGCGCGTTGTTCTATGCCCGTGCCGACAACCTGAACAACTGGCTGGGTGACGTCGGCACCCGTCTGGGTTCGCTGTCGCAACGACTGTCGGCCAGTGTGGGCCGGGTCAAGCTCAACACTGCGCTGAAGACCGAGGTGGTGACGCCGGGTGTGGCGCCGCAAGTCGATGAGGAAATCGTCGAAACCCCATGGCTGCAGATCGACAACGTGTTCTACGAAGCTCGCGGCCAGGCCTGGGCTCTCTCGCATTTGCTGCGCGCCATTGAAGTCGACTTCGCCGATGTGCTGGCCAAGAAGAACGCCACGGTCAGCGTGCGCCAGATCATTCGTGAACTGGAAGCGTCGCAGGAGCCGGTGTGGAGTCCGATGATCCTCAACGGCAGTGGCTTCGGCGTACTGGCCAACCACTCGCTGGTCATGGCCAACTATATTTCCCGGGCCAACGCGGCGGTGATCGATTTGCGTCAACTGCTCAATCAGGGCTGAGTCATGGTCGATAATGCCAGGGAGGCCGCGCACCGTGCGGCTTCCGATGCCGAACAGATCGCCTGGGTTGACGAGCAGGACAACCTGCTCGGCGCCCTGGTCCGTTCCGATTTGCGCGAGCGCGGGCTGATCGGGCGCGGCACCTACATTATGTTGTTCAACTCCGCTGGCGAGCTGTGCGTGCATCGCCGCACCCTGAGCAAGGCAATCTATCCCGGTTTCTGGGACGTGGCGGCGGGGGGCATGGTGCTCGCCAGTGAAACCTATGCCGAGTCGGCGGCAAGGGAGCTGGAGGAAGAACTGGGCGTGAGTGGCGTGGAACTGACCGCCCATGACCACTTTTACTTTGAGGACACCGGCAATCGCCTGTGGTGTTCGGCGTTCTCGGCGGTGTGGGACGGCCCGTTGATCCTGCAACCGGAAGAGGTGCTCGAAGCGCGCTTTATCCCTATCGATCAGGTCATGCTGGAAATCGAGCAAAAGCCTTATTGCCCGGACTCTCTGGCCGCATTGAAGCGCTATTTGCGCTCACGCCGGATCGACGTCGCAAAACAGCTATAAATTGGCGCCGATTGGCTCTTAGCAATCGGCGTTTTTGCCGTTACACTGCGCGACCTTTTTAAACTGAACCGGTATGGCTTCCTGTAGGAGCGAGCCTGCTCGCGAAAAACGCAAGAACGACACGGGCTGTCTGACGTCCCGCGTCATCGTTGACGTCCATCGCGAGCGAGCTCGCTCCTACAGTGAAATGAATGTCGTACCGTTTCAGTAGCGCTGCCCCTGCCTGAGTGGGGCTTCGCGGTCGATAGCCTTCCCAAGTGCTGCGACCAGTCTTTGTCCTCCGAAGAGGATTGCCGGTGGCCAAAAAAGCCGCATCCTTCGCCGCCTTGGGCGGCCTGGTATTTTCCACCGACGCAGGTCGTCATTGCCCGGAATGCAGTAAACCGGTGGACGCCTGCATCTGCAGACAGACCGTTATCCCGGCCGGCGACGGCATCGCTCGCGTGCGTCGCGAAAGCAAGGGCCGTGGCGGCAAGACGGTGACCACCATCACCGGCGTGCCGTTGGCTGAAGACGCGCTCAAGGACCTGGCCACGACGTTGAAGAAACGTTGTGGTACCGGTGGGGCGCTGAAAGACGGTGTCATCGAAATCCAGGGCGATCATGTCGAGCTACTCTTGGCAGAACTGATCAAGCTCGGTTTCAAAGCGAAGAAGTCCGGCGGCTAGCAGCCTCTGTGAAAACCACCCTCGGCTTGATCCGGTCCTGATGACATTCAGGTCCGGCATCGTCTACATGGTTTTCACAGAGCCTGTTCATGACCGGTATCTAAACTCACTGCGGTCGGCGGGGTCTATTGCCTCGTTGACGAACCGTCATTTTCATTCTTTAGACTGCGCCGGCCTGAACCCAGGCGACGCACTATGACTTCTTTATAGGGGACTTCGATGTCCGTACGACGCACACGCAAAGACGATGGCAGCCAATGGACAGTTGCGGACAGCCGCAGTGTTTACGGGATTCGCCATTGGGGGGCCGGGTATTTCGCGATCAATGACGCCGGTCGCGTCGAAGTTCGTCCGAACGGTCCGAGCAGCTCGCCTATCGACCTGTACGAGCAAGTCGACCAGCTGCGCAAAAGCGGCCTGTCCTTGCCATTGCTGGTCCGTTTCCCGGACATCCTGCAAGACCGCGTGCGTCAGCTGACCGGCGCATTCGACGCCAACATCGAGCGTCTGGAATACCAGAGCAAGTACACCGCGCTGTACCCGATCAAGGTGAACCAGCAGGAAGCGGTGATCGAAAACATCATCGCCACCCAGAACGTTTCCATCGGCCTGGAAGCCGGCTCCAAGCCTGAACTGCTGGCGGTGCTGGCACTGGCGCCGAAGGGCGGCACCATCGTCTGCAACGGCTACAAGGACCGCGAGTTCATTCGCCTGGCGCTGATGGGCCAGAAGCTCGGCCACAACGTGTTCATCGTGATCGAGAAAGAATCCGAAGTCGGCCTGGTGATCGAAGAAGCGGCTTCGCTCAAGGTCAAGCCTCAGGTCGGCCTGCGCGTGCGCCTGTCGTCCCTGGCCTCGAGCAAGTGGGCGGACACCGGCGGTGAAAAATCCAAGTTCGGCCTGTCGGCGGCGCAACTGCTGTCGGTGGTCGAGCGTTTCCGCGCGGCGGGCCTGGACCAGGGCATTCGCCTGCTGCACTTCCACATGGGCTCGCAGATCGCCAACCTGGCGGACTACCAGCACGGTTTCAAGGAAGCGATCCGTTACTACGGCGAACTGCGCAACCTCGGCCTTCCGGTGGATCACATCGACGTCGGCGGTGGCCTGGGCGTGGACTACGACGGCACGCACTCGCGTAATGCCAGTTCGATCAACTACGACATGGACGACTACGCTGGTGTCGTGGTCGGGATGCTCAAGGAATTCTGCGATGCGCAGAGCCTGCCGCACCCGAACATCTTCTCCGAAAGCGGCCGTTCCCTGACCGCGCACCACGCGATGCTGGTGATCCAGGTGACCGACGTCGAGAAACACAACGACGACGTGCCGCAGATCGAGAACAAGGAAGCGCTGCCGGAAACCGTGCAGTGGCTGGTGGACCTGCTGGGTCCGACCGACATCGAAATGGTCACCGAAACCTACTGGCGCGCCACGCACTACATGAGTGATGTTGCCTCCCAGTACGCCGACGGCAAGCTGACCCTGGCCGAGAAAGCCCTGGCCGAGCAGTGCTACTTCGCCGTGTGCCGTCGCCTGCACAACTCGTTGAAGGCACGCCAGCGTTCCCACCGTCAGGTGCTGGACGAACTCAACGACAAGCTGGCCGACAAGTACATCTGCAACTTCTCGGTGTTCCAGAGCCTGCCGGACACCTGGGCCATCGACCAGGTCCTGCCGATCATCCCGCTGCACCGTCTCGATGAAGAGCCGCTGCGTCGTGCGGTACTGCAAGACCTGACCTGTGACTCCGACGGCAAGATCAACCAGTACGTCGACGAGCAGAGCATCGAGACCAGCTTGCCGGTGCACGCGTTGAAAGAAGGTGAGGACTACTTGCTGGGTGTGTTCCTGGTCGGTGCCTACCAGGAAATTCTTGGCGACATGCACAACCTGTTCGGTGACACGGATTCGGTGAACATCTACCAGAACGCCGATGGCAGCGTGTACCACGCCGGTATCGAAACCCACGACACCATCGAAGACATGCTGCGTTACGTGCACTTGTCGCCGGAAGAACTGATGACCCACTACCGCGACAAGTGCGCCAGTGCCCGCATCAGCGCAACCGAGCGCACGCAGTTCCTCGATGCCTTGCGTCTGGGGCTGACCCGTTCGTCTTACCTGTCTTCCTGAGGTAAGCGTCACGCTCATCAGGTCGTCTGAAAATTTACCGTTCGCTGCGGAAATTTCAGATGACCTGGTGCGGCAATTCTCCTGTTCCAGGCGAAATTTCCAGCATCTTCGACGACCCAACGCATTTGGTCTTCTTTTCGCGTAGGTTATTTCCTAATTTGTATTTCGGCACTCTACTCGGCCATGTCTCTCAGCGAGAATCCCCGGCCGCCCCTCCTGTAGAGAAACGCCGATGTTCAATCCAGTCAGCGAACCGTCATTTCGTCTGGATGTAGCAGGTCTGCCCGATTCCTTAGAGGTCCTGGTCTTTACCGGCAGAGAAGCCATCAGCGAGCCGTTCGTGTTCGACCTGGAACTGCTGATCGAAGACCCGGTGCTTGACCTTGCCAGTTTGCTGTATCGCCCTGCCTCGTTGCATTTCGGACCAGCCGGAAGCTACGTGCATGGACAATTGCATGAGCTCGTCCAGCGTGACCACGCCAGAGGACCCCGACTCTGCCAGGTGCGCCTGGGGCCAAAACTGGCTTGCCTGGCCCAGCGCTTCAGCCAGCGAATCTTCAGTGCCCGATCAGTGCCGCAAATCCTTGACCAGATCCTCAAGGAGCACGGCATTACCGGCAAGGATCGACGTCTGGAGCTAAGTGGCCAATACCCGCCCCGGGATTTTTGCACACAATATCGAGAGTCAGACCTGCAATTTCTCCAGCGACTGTGCGCCCAGGAGGGGCTTCACTACCACTTCGAACACCGGGCCCGCGGGCACTGTGTGGTGTTTGGTGATGACCGGCAGCATTTTCCAACCGGCGAACCTGTGGTATTGCGCAGCGAGGGCGATCGACCGGTGGTGCGGCAGTTCGAACGTCGGCGTAGCGGTGGGACGGCCGTGCAGTGCGCCGAATGCCGGACGGACCTGGCAACCTTGCGCAGCGGTCGACTGATGCCGCTGTCCGGTCATCCGGTTGCCGATTGCAATCGGCTCTGGCTGCTGACCAGCGTTGAGCATTGGGGCAGCCAGGATACGACGACGCCTTACCACAACCAGGCCCGTGCCCTGCACTGGCCGGCACCCATCAAACCGCCCTGTGCGACGATCGAACCAAGGATGCATGGCCCGCAACGGGCGTGGGTCGTCGAGGTCGATGAGCCAAGCCCTGACCCGCAAAGGCCGGTACCGGTGCAATTCGACTGGCTTTATCAGGGCGAAGGGGCGACGCCCAGTCATTGCTGGCTGCCCCTGGCCAGGCAGTTGCAGGGTTCGACGTTCACGCCGATACGGGAAGGGACTGAGCTGGTCGTGGGTTTTGTCGAGGGCGATCCCGATCAACCGCAGATAACCGGGGTGCTGCATGCGCCGGCAACGGTCGAGGTGACGGACGCCGACACCCCCCAGCCCGGCTGCACCCATGATGAGGGCCTGGAGCAATGGTTGCGCTCGGGGGAGCCATTGCTGATGTTGTGTCTGCTACCCGGTGGCGGCAGCTTCAACCATTGCGCACAGGCTTTGTGCACCTGTCGTCTGGCGACGCAGCTTGGCCAGAGCTCTGGAGCATGATTGCCACACGTACGCCCGAGGCACCCCCGCAGTGGCTGTTGCTGGATGTGCCGGGCACGCCGCAGGCGGGTGTCACACTTCGGCAAATGTTTGCCCAGGCCCGATGGTTCGGGTTGTTCGAAGGCACGGAGTGGCATGCACTGCATGAACAGGGGCCGGTCCTGGTCGATCTGCGCACCTGCCCGGCACTGGCCGATTTATGCATCGTCGACGGAAAACGCTGGCCCGGACTGCTGGTGGTCAGCGAGGCGGGCGCTTCGTCGTTGCTGGCGCATTTGCGGCGCATGCTCACGGTCACGCTTGGCCTGCACCGGGCCCTTTTGAGTTACTACAACCCAACCACGGCCAGTTATTTTTTCGATGCCTGCGATGCGGTTGAACTGAGTCGATGGCTAGGACCTATCCACCAGTTACGCTGGTTCGGCGGTAGTTGGGCCGACCGCGCGATGGGGTGTGAGGGCTGGCAGCGCTTGTCCAACCCGGGGTTGTCGGTCAGCCCGTTGGCAGTCGAGGAAAGCCTCAGCGTTGGGCAGCAGGGAAAATTGCAAACCTGCCTGCTCGAGCAGCATGCCTGGCGCTGGAGCCGATCCACCGGTGTCGATTTTCCCCGCCTGTGGGCTCATGTGCAGGAGGGGATCGCGCTGGGGTTCAGCGAGCGCCCGGTGCTTGATGGCTGGATATGGCTACGCCTGCAGTATCCCGACGCGGTGCCCGTGCAGCCGTTGCCGGGCGGAACTCAACAGGAACGCCTCGATCACCTGCGAAACCGGTGGCAGAACGATCCACCCTGGCCATGAGGTCGAAATTAATTGTCGGGGCCACGCCCGATCAGTGAATACCGCCGGCGAACCAGCCATCGTTACGGCGCAGGCGCCAGGCGATCATGCCAAGGGTCAGGCTGCGCAGCAGCATGAACAACAGAAAGGTTATCCACAGGCCATGGTTGCCCCCGCCTTGCAGTGCCCAGCCGAAAGGCAGCACCAGCGCCACGGTCAGCAGCATGCCGTTGCGCATCTCCCGGGCGCGGGTGGCGCCGATGAACAGGCCGTCGAGCAGGTAACTCCAGACGGCAATCAGCGGCAGTACGGCGAGGTAGGGCAGGTAGATGAACGCGGTGTCGCGCACACTTTGAATGTCGGTCTGCATCTCGATGAACAGATGCCCGGCGAACAGAAACAGCGCGGCAAAGCCCAGGCTTGCGAGCAACGACCAGCCACCGGCCACCACCAATGAACGGCGCAGGGCATCGCGGTTACGGGCGCCAAGAGCATGTCCGCACAGGGCTTCGACAGCGTGGGCCAGGCCATCGAGGGCGTGGGCGGTCAGCAGCAGGCCATTGAGCAAGAGAGCGTTGGCCGCGACCGTGGCGTCGCCCAGCCGTGCGCCTTGCACAGTGATCAGGAAGAACACCGATTGCAGTGCCAGGCTGCGGATAAAGATATCGCGGTTGACCGCCAGCAATGGCCGCCAACTCTGCCACAGCGCCAATGCCGCCCAGACGATATGCCCGGGGTAGGCGCGCAGGGCTTTGCGGGTCATCAGCAAACCGATCAGTGCGCCGGTCCATTCGGCAATCACCGAGGCCCGGGCAGCACCGACCACGCCCCATTCCAGGCCGAGGACGAACCACAGGTTCAGGGCAATGTTGACCAGGTTGGTGCTCAGCAAAATCGCCAGGGGTGCCCGGGCATTCTGGGTGCCGAGGAACCAGCCGACCAGGGCATAACTGGCGAGCGCCGCCGGCAGGCCGAACAGGCGGGTATGGAAGAACTCGCGGGTCAGCTGATCGAGCTCAGCCGACGGTTGCATGAAATGCAACGCGACCCCGCTCAAAGGCACGCCCACCGCACCCAGGACCACGGCCAGGCCGATGGCGAGCAGCAGGCCTTGCAACAGAATCTGCCGCAAGGCGGCACCATCCCCACGCCCCGCTGCCTGGGCGGCGAACCCGGTGGAGCCCATGCGCAGAAAGCCCATGGCCCAGGCAAGGAAGGTGTACAGACTGGCCCCGACCGCGACGGCACCGAGTTGATGGGCGTGGGGCAGGTGACCGATGACGGTGCTGTCGACCAATGCCACCAGCGGTACGGAAATGTTCGAGAGAATCATCGGCGCGGCGAGTGCCCAGACCCGGCGATGGGTAGGGCGGTCGCGCCAGTCGGCGGTCAGGTTGGACATGCAGGCTCCTTGGAGGAGCGGGCATTGTAGCGGCACATCGAGGGCGAGCCGCGATCAATTGTGGGAGCGGGCTTGCTCGCGAAAGCGGTCGTCCAGTCAATAATGACTCGACTGACCTGCCGTCTTCGCGAGCAAGCCCGCTCCCACAGTGATTTGTGTGGTGTCAGTGGATGATCCAGCTGAGCAACCACAGCCCCAGCAGCAACCAGATGAAACCCATGATGAACGACGCATTGAGAAAGGCGCGGATCGCTGACCACAGCAGGATCAGGCCGAGGATCAAGGTCACGATGCTGATGACCGAGGTATCCATGCCCAGCGCCTGGGACAGGCCTTCGATGAAATTGCTGCTGGCGTTGCTCAACAGATTGAACAGACCACTGAGGCCATCAACGATGAAGCGGATGATCGAGCCGAGTACCTGGCCGAGCCATTCGGAAAAACCTTCTACCTGCATGAAGTGAACGTCCTGTTTAAAGAGAATTGAGTCTTGGGCTGTCGATCATGCTGCCGAGTTTCCACAAGCATAGAGGGTTGCACAATACCTGTGGGAGCGGGCTTGCTCGCGAAGGTGTCATGACATTCAACATCAATGTTGACTATCAGTCAGCTTTCGCGAGCAAGCCCGCTCCCACAAAAAAACAATGCCAACCGCTCCAACTTTGTCACTTGCCTTCACCTGTGATCCCCCCGAAGCTATACGTCTTCAGGAGAGCCCGATGAACCTTGTTGAACTGACCGAACGCCTGCACGCCATCCGTGACCGCAATGACTGGCGGCAATTTCACAGCCCGAAAAACCTGGCCATGGCCGCGAGCGTGGAAATGTCCGAGCTGGTGGAAATTTTCCAGTGGCTGACCGAAGACCAGTCACGCCAGTTGCCGGCGGACAAACTCGCCCACGCCGGGCAGGAAGTCGGTGACATCGTGCTTTATCTATTGCTGCTGTGCAGCGAACTGGGCCTGGACATGGACGCCGTGGTGCGCAGCAAGCTGGCGGACAGCGAACGGAGGTTCAGCTGATGAGCGACCGTCATTTCGATCAACTGGCGACCCGTTTCGCCGAAAAAATCTACGGCGGTGCCAAAGGAGCGATCCGTCTGGCGGTGTTGCAGGCCGATCTGGCCGAAATCTTGCCCGACCGGCCGCTGCGCGTGCTCGATATCGGCGCCGGGCTTGGCCACATGTCGTTGTGGCTGGCCGAGCGCGGCCATCAGGTGACCCTCGCCGAGCCTGCCGAGCCGATGCTCGAAGGCGCCCGCCAGCGTTTTGCCGAAGCAGGGCAGAGCGCCACGTTCATTCAGGCACCCTGGCAGGAGCTGCTCGGGCAACTCACCGAACCCTACGACCTGGTGTTGTGCCACGCCGTGCTGGAATGGCTGGCCGAACCCCACGCCATCCTGCCGGTGCTGCATCAGCTGACCAAGGCTGACGGCTGGCTGTCCCTGGCGTTCTACAACCGTGACGCGCTGATATATCGCAACTTGCTCAAGGGGCATTTCCGCAAGATGCGCAAGAACGACATGGCCGGCGAAAAGCAGAGCCTGACCCCGCAACAGCCCCTTGATCCGCGCGAGCTGGCGGCGCAACTTGAAGGTCTGTGGCAGGTCGAAACCATGAGTGGCGTGCGGGTTTTCCACGATTACATGCCGGTGGAATTCCAGGCCCGCGCCGAGCTGGCGGATCTGCTGGAAATGGAACTGGCCCACCGTCGTCATCCGAGCTTTGCCGGGCTTGGACGTTACTTGCACTGGATCTGTCGGCCTGTCTGATCGGAGCACGCAATGAAAAGTCATTCAGGTGTACTGGTGTTCTGCCTGGGGCTGGCTGCCTGTCAGGGCAGCAACCCCTATGTCGCCACGTCCAACCCATTGCCACCGGCGCCGCCCCAGGCCGCCAACACCTTTGACCGCAGCGCTTACCCGGCAGCCCCCCGTGACTATGGGCGCTACCGCAGTTGGGCCTGGCTCGACGGGCATCTGCCACCGGGCACCGCCTGGGCCGACTCGGCACAGATCGCCGAAGCGGTCAGCAATGCGCTGGATCAACGCGGCTTGCGCCCGTTGCACGACAATCGCCCGGCCGACCTGTTTGTCAGCGCCGACCTGCGCCTGGAAACCCGTTTGCGCCAGGTACAGGACGACTATTACGGCGGCGGTTATGGTGGCTACAACGGCTACGGCCCTGGATATGGCGGGTACGCCACCGTACCTGTCGTTCGTACCTATCAGGAGCAAGTCGTGGTGGTTCAGGTGGATATGTTTGACGCCAGGAGCGGCCAGCCGGTGTGGAGCTCCAGCGCTGAAACCGGCAACCGGGGCAGCGAAAGCGAGCGGGCCGATGCCATACGGGAGGCTGTGAAAAAGGCAATGTCGGCGTATCCTCCTAGTTAGCTTCTTGTAGATAAGAAGCATTCCGCAGGATCATGCCTTCAACCGGAGACTCATCATGTTCCGCCGTTTTGTTTTACTGGCAGTGGCCGCGCTGCTCAGTGCCTGCGCCGCCAACCAGGTCAATCATGACTTCGACGCCAGCCGCGACTTTGCTGCCTATCGCAGCTGGACCTGGAAAGAACCCGCCCTGCAATACCGTCCCGACGATCCACGGATCAAGAGCGACCTGACCGAGCAGCGCATCCGTCAGGCGGTTGCCGATCAACTGGATCAGCGCGGTCTGCGCCCGGCCGCCGCAGGCGCCAAGGGCGATTTGAATGTGCAGACCTACCTGATTGTCGAAGAGCGGCAACAACAGGTGACCACCAATTACGGTGGCGGCTGGGGTAACCCGTGGTATGGCTACTACGGCGCCCCCATGTATAACGAAACCCGCAACGTCAGCTACAAAGTGGCGACCATCCAGATCGACCTGCTCGATGGCAAGGACGGCAAACTGGTGTGGCGTGGCAGTGACGAACAGATACTCAGCCGCACGCCGAACCCGACGGATCGTCGCGATGCCATCTGGGAAACGGTCACGCGGATATTGGCCAACTACCCGCCGCACGCATCCTAGAGTCAGCCAGTCTCTCAACCCCTGTGCCCTACAGGGGTTTTTATGCCTGGCACTGGCGAGCCTGGGGATCGACCTGAACAAAGTCGAGGTGGGTGCCAACCTCCGTTGTCACTCGGGACGCCCATCCCCGGCGATCTGATCCGGCAGCACAATCGGCAGTTCTATGCAGAAACGCGCACCCTCGGTGGAGTTCCTGACGCTCAGCTTGCCGCCCATGTTCTCGACAATGTCATAGCTCACCGAGAGCCCCAGACCGGTGCCGAAGCCCACCGGTTTGGTGGTGAAGAACGGCTCGAAAATCCGCTCCAGCAAACGCGGGTCGATACCGCCGCCGTTGTCCTCGACCCACAGGCGTACCGAGTGTGTATCCCGTTCGGTGTACAGCGAAATCCACGGCTTGAACCCGGGCAGGGTTTCGCGCTTGCCGAGCAGCGCGTCCCGGGCGTTGACCATCAGGTTGATCAGTACCTGTTCAAGCTGATCGACATAGCCGCGCACCTGCACTTCAAAACCGGTTTCGCTGATGCGCAGGTCGACGCCTTTGTCGCGCAGGTCCTCGGACAACAGTGAGAGCGTGCCTTCGATGGCCTGGACCGGGTTGAACGGTTGCTGCTCGGTTTCCGAGCGGCGGCCGAACACCCGCATGTGGTCCACCACCCGCGCGGCGCGCTGCACTTGCGTGTCGATGCGCGTGAGCTTGTCGATCAGGTAATCGACCTGTACATCGCCGTTGTTCAGGCGCTTGAGTACGTTGACGATAGCCATGCGCATCACGTTCAGCGGCTGGTTGATCTCATGGGCCAGGCCGGTGGCCATTTCTCCGAGGGTGGCCATTTTCGCGCTTTGTGTGAGCTGCTGCTGCGCGCGCCTCACCTCGGTGTTGTCGCGCCCCACGGCCTGGACCTCGAGCAACCGGCCGTGTTCATCGAACACCCCACGATCGGACCAGACCCACCAGGCGTGTTCGCAGCCGGGCAGTTGCAGGTTGATCTCGGCGGTGCTGACCGGAAACTCGGGGCTCAGTCGGTTCAGCCGCTGGATGAATGCAGTGCGCTGTTCCCCGGACATCCAGTCGCCCAGATTCACCCCCGGCAATTGTTCGGGCGCCAACTCCAGACAGGTGGCCAGCGGGCGGTTGCCGAAGGTCAGGGTCAGGTCCGGCTGGTAGCGGCAGATCATCGCCGGCGAGTCTTCCACCAACATCCGGTAGCGTTCTTCACTCTGCCTGACCTGTTCGGTGGCCAGGGTCGCTTCGGTGATGTCCAGCCACAGACCCACGGCTTCCACCGGCAGGCCGAGGTCGTTGCGCAACAACTTCGCTTCATCCAGCAGCCAGTGATAGTCGCCGTGACTGTCACGCAACCGATAGCGGGCGCGCACCGAGCCTTCACGCAGCAACAGCCGCGTGCGCTCGAAATACTGCGGTCGGTCGTCGGGATGCACCCGCTCCACGAGCGCCCCGGGTGCGCAGTCGGCGAGGGTCCAGCCGAGCAGTGGCAACAGGCTGTCGCTGAAAAACACCGGGTGCAACGCACCGTCGACATAGCGCTGTACGTAAATCACCGCCGGAGAGCTGGCGATCAGATTGTCCAGGCGTGCATGGGCGGCGATGGCGCTCTGTTCCTGGTTCTTGATGTCGCTGATGTCGAGCATGAACCCCACCAGACGACGGTTTTTCCCCGCGCCAAGAGCCTGGCCTTGCAGGCGATACCAGGCGGGTGCGGGCGCACCGTAGGGGCGATACAGGCGCACGCACAGCAGCAGGGGAGTGCCAGTCTCCTGCAAGTCTTGCAGGCAGATGCGCAGCTCTTCGCGGTCGGCGGGATACACCTGATCGAGCCAGTCCTGCATGGATAAACGCGACATTCCAAGGTTCAGGGTAGTGGCCAGCGAAGGTGCCAACTGAACCTCGTCGCTGTCGCTGAAAACTTCCCACCAGCCTGTTCCCAGCAAGGCTTGCAGCGATTCCAGGCGTTCCAGTTGCAGGTGATGCCGGTGCTCGCGCAGGCGCCCGAGCAAGGGACTGGCGAGCGCGGCGGTGATTTGTAGCCAGTCGCGTTCCGTGACATCGGGGGCGCGTTTTTGCGCCGTGAAGAAACCGCACAGCAACCAGGCGACCACCCCTTGCGCATCATGATAGGGCACGGCGAAGCCATCGGTATTGCCGAACGCACCTTGCAGGCGCGGGTGTTCGCGCGGGGTCAGGTGCTGCGGTGCCGAGCCGCTCAAACTGTCCAGCCCCGTGCCCAGGCGTTGACCGTTTTGCCACAGCTGCGGTGCATCCAGGGCTGCGTAGTGCTGGTGAATCTGCCAACCATGTTCCTGCTCATCGAGCAAGGCGAGAGCAATGCAGGGGATCTGAAAACGCTGGGCCAGGCTTTGCAGTTGCTCGGTCAGCACCTCGGGCAGGCGCGTCAGGCTGCACAGGCGCAACTGTTCGGCGATTTGCTGCGCCAGCACCTGGCATTGTTCGCGGTTGCGCGATTGCAGGCGCTCAAGCAGCAAGTCGCCGATGTCCAGCATCTGCAACAACCAGGTATCGGCCAAGGGCTGCGCCCAGCCGCGCAAATGCAGCGGGGGGCCGTTGAGGCTGTAGAAGTCCAGGTCCAGGGTTTGCCCCTGCCAGTCCGCCGGCGAGCCTTCGATGACGAGGCTGCTGTGGGGCAACAGGAAGTCGAACAGATGCGGTGCCTGCTCGCTGGGGGGGTGCTGGGCCAGCAAGTGCCGCAGCGGACCGCTCAGTTGAACGACACGCCCCTCGGCATTGAGCTGCATCTGCAATCCGAAACTGTGCACCCGCGGTGCCTCTTGCGGCTCCGGCGGGGGCGGCGGATGGCGATGGAGCAGGCGCCCGAAGAGTTTGTCCCCGGCACTCAAAATTGCAGGCTCGCACTGGTCGTGAGGGTCGCCGGCAGATTCGGATGAATGGCGGCGGTCAGCAATCCCAGGGCGAACTCATTCGCGGCGGCACTTTTTTGTTTGTGGGGGAGGCTGGCTTTCATGAGTGCGTCTACCTTGACCATCACTGAGTAATGTCAGCATAGAATCATTCCGCCAAAATGGAGGTTTGGGTTGTGTACATATCCATTGCTGCGGTAACGGCGGCTGGCGGTTTCGCCCTTACGGCGAGTCCCTTTTGGCAAACGCCCCAAAAGGAACCAAAAGGTCTCGCCCCTTACGTACGGCCCCTCGCTTAGGCTCGGGGTTCCTTCGCTGCGGTATTCATCCGGGGGCATTGCCCTCCGGTCGGCTTCGCTTCGACCTACATGCAATGAGTTCGACTGCGTCGAACGGCGCTGCGCGCCTGTCCCCGGATGAACACCTCCACTCAGCCTTCCGAGGGGGCGGGTGGATCAAGATCAAGAGCTGCAGGCGAGCTAACGCTCGGCCTGATGAGTGGTGAGAAGCAGCGGGTGTACGCCGACTTATTGTGGGAGCGGGCTTGCTCGCGAAGGCGGCCTGACAGCCGAACTGAATTTGGCGGATGTACCTCGACCCTGTGGGAGCGGGCTTGCCCGCGAAGACGGCCTGCCAGCCGATCTATTTCTTTCAGATGTACCCAGCCCAACTGTAGGAGCCTGCTCGCGATGACGTCCTTTCAGCCAACACATTCCTGTGTAGTTTTCCTCAGATCCCGAGGAAATCTCCGACATGTTTCTCAGGTTGTCCGTCGGAAGCGCGATCTCTAGCCTTTGTCGGTCGCTGCAAAATCAGTGATCGGGTTTGGTCGCCCGGGTTTAGAATGGCGCACAGTGCCGCGTGAGCGGCATTTTTGTGCTTGCTTAATGGCGAGCTGTGCGTGGGAGGGCTTAGGCCCTGCCGGGTTTCCATTCCCTGGTCGACCAACCTGCGTACGGTTCGCCACCCTTCTGCTTGGTCGCAGTGATGGCGAACTCCAAATCCAAGAATGGAGCTTCACCATGTTCAAACCCACCCCAAATCCCCCCGAATCCGACGACGTTTCTCCCTACCAATCCCCTCACTCAAATAAATTCCACGAAGCCGCCGACCGCGCCCTCGATCACTACCTCAATCCGCCCAAGCCACCTGCCGTTCACAAACCCAGCACTATGTTCGTCATCGCCCCGGACATCGATACCGAGACCCTGCTGGCCCACGCCTGTGAGTCGCTGGCGTCGGCGAGTGTGATGGCGAGTGATTTCGCAGGTTTTCTGGAGGGCTCGCAGCGCAACACCCTGCTGGGGATTGCGCAGGTGATCATGCTGGGTGAGCTGGCGGTGAACCGGGCGTTGGATAATCTCGATCCGCAAAACTAACCGCGGAGCTTTTGTGGCGAGGAGCCAGCGCCCTCGCCACGTCGAGGTATCAGCTTTATCAGGCAACCGGCCGCCAATGCCCGACCATATGCTCCAGCTCCCCGACACCCACCAACTGAAAATCCCCGCTCGGCCCTGGCGCACTGGCCAGTAACGTCACCTCGCTGGGCAACCGTACCGGTTTCTTGAACTGCACCGCGATCTCGACATTCGCTACAGGCAGATGCCCGGCCAGTGCAGCCAGCGTGCGCGCCTTGTTCCACAGGCCATGGGCGATGGCGGTCGGGAAGCCGAAGAGTCGGGCGCTGGCCGCGCTGAGGTGGATGGGGTTGTAGTCGCCGGACACCTTGGCGTATTGCCGGCCGATGTCCGAAGGCGCTTTCCAGTGCTCGACTTCGCTCAGGGCCAGGCTGGATACCAGGCTCTCTTCGAGCGGTTCACCCTCGAGTTTGACGCCGCGACAGAGCATCCGGCTTTCTGCTTCCCACAACGGCCCCAACTGATCGTCGAGGGTGGTCAGCAGATCGAACGTCGCGCCTTTGGCGTGGGGTTGCAGGTTCTGCACTTGCACGCTGACGCGCACCCGATTCACTCCACCCATGGGACGCAGTACACGAACGCGATTGCTCAGGTGAATCAGGCCCAGTAGCGGGAACGGGAAGTCCCTGGTCGTGAGCAGTTGCATCTGCAAGGCAAACCCGAGGATGTGCGGGTAGGTCGGTGGCAGCAGGCCGTTGTCGGCGAAACCACAGACCTTGCGATAAGCCGCCAGGCGCTTGGGATCGACTTCGACCCAGCAACTCAAACCCGAATCGGGTAGGGTGGTGCCCGTGATTTTTCGCCGTGTCGCCGCTCGTGCGTACAATCCCGGCAGGCCGGGTTCGCGGTTGAGTGTGTGCCAGTCGGTGATCATCCTTAAGCCCCCAGAACGCTTTGCCCGCATACACGCAACGCTTGCCCGGTAAACGCGCCGGTGCCCGGTTGCGCGAGCCAGGCCACGGCCTCGGCGACGTCCTGCGGCAGGCCGCCCTGGCCAAGCGAACTCATGCGGCGTCCGGCTTCGCGCAGGCCGAAGGGAATGTGCGCGGTCATCTGTGTTTCGATGAAGCCCGGTGCCACGGCGTTGATGCTGATGCTGCGCTCGTGGAGTAGCGGCGCCCAGGCTTGCGCCAATCCGATCAGCCCGGCCTTGCTCGCCGCGTAATTGGTTTGCCCGCGATTGCCGGCGATGCCGCTGATGGACGCCAGCAGGATCACCCGGCCGTTGTCGTGCAGGGCGCCGCTGTCGAGCAGGGCTTTGGTCAGCACTTGCGGCGCATTGAGGTTGACCGCCAGCACCGCGTCCCAGAATTCCGGGGTCATGTTGGCCAGGGTTTTATCCCGGGTGATGCCGGCGTTGTGCACCACGATGTCGAGCCCGTCGGGCAGTTGTTCAATCAACTGCGCGGCGGCGTCTTCGGCGCAGATGTCGAGGGTGATGGTGCGCCCGCCGAGGCGCGAGGCGAGGGCTTCGAGATCGTTTTTGGCCGGCGGCACGTCGAGCAGGATGACGTCGGCACCATCGCGGGCCAGGGTTTCTGCAATGGCGGCACCGATACCGCGCGCCGCACCGGTGACCAGTGCCTTGCGCCCGGCGAGCGGGCGTGTCCAGTCGGTGACGGGCGTCAAACACGGACTCAAGCGAATGACCTGCCCGGACACGAAGGCGCTTTTCGGTGAGAGGAAAAACCGCAGTGGGCCTTCCAGTTGCCCCTCGGCACCTTCACCGACGTAGATCAATTGCAGGGTGCCACCGCTGCGTAACTCCTTGGCCAGTGAACGGCTGAAACCTTCCAGGGCACGCTGGGCACTGGCGGCGAACGGGTCGCGCAAGGTTTGCGGATCGCGCCCGAGAATCACCAGGTGCGCACAGTGGTCGAGGTTTTTCATCAGCGGCTGGAAAAACTCGCGAAGTTGCTTGAGCTGATCGGTGTGCAGCAGGTCACTGGCGTCGAACACCACGGCCTTGAGTTTCGGTCCGTGGCCGGGAATCCAGGCCGTGGCCATCGAAGGCTCGGCGCCGTAGCTGTAGATTGCGTCGGTCAGACGGTTGGCGAAAGCGCTGACGTGTTCGGCCAACGGCCCGCCTCCAATCAGCAGGGCGCCTTCTACAGGTCGCAACCGGCCGGCTTGCCAGCGCTCCAGTCTGGTCGGTGTCGGCAACCCCAGGGCGCCGACCAGGCGATGGCCGATGGACGAATTGGCGAAGTCGATATAGCGGTCAGACATGGAACACGCTCCGAAAGCTGGGGATCAAAGTGTGGACCATGAATGGCGATCAGTCGTTCGATCCACGAGATAAGGCCTACGCTTGGTTACATTGTAGGAGCGAGCTTGCTCGCGATGGCGGTGTATCAGCCAACAACGATGTTGAGTGTGCCGGCCCTTTCGCGAGCAAGCCCGCTCCCACAGGGGGCTGTGTTCGGTTCAGATCATTCATCAGGAGCTTTTCATGACCCAACTGCACCGCGTCGCGATCATCGGCGGTAACCGGATTCCCTTCGCCCGCTCCAACGGCCCCTATGCCACGGCCAGTAACCAGGTGATGCTCACCGCCGCCCTCGAAGGCCTGATCGAACGTTACAATCTGCACGGCCAGCGCATTGGTGAAGTGGTCGCCGGGGCGGTGCTCAAGTTGTCGCGAGACATGAACCTCACGCGCGAGTGCGTACTGGGTTCGCGACTGTCGCCTGCCACCCCGGCCTATGACATCCAGCAGGCGTGCGGTACCGGGCTGGAGGCGGCGTTGCTGGTGGCGAACAAGATTGCCCTGGGCCAGATCGACTGCGGCATCGCCGGTGGCGTGGACACCACCTCGGATGCGCCAATCAGCGTCAGCGAGGGGCTGCGCAAAATCCTCCTGCAAGCCAACCGCGCGAAAACCACCGGCGACAAACTGAAAACCTTCCTGCAATTGCGTCCCAAACATCTGATCCCCGAATTCCCGCGCAACGGCGAGCCGCGTACCGGGTTGTCCATGGGCCAGCATTGCGAGCTGATGGCCCAGACCTGGAACATCCCTCGCCAGGCACAGGATCAATTGGCGCTTGAGAGCCATCAGAAACTGGCGGCGTCCTACGCCGAGGGCTGGCACAACGACCTGATGACACCGTTCCTGGGCCTGACCCGCGACAACAACCTGCGCCCGGACTCCACGCTGGAAAAGCTCGCCGCGCTCAAGCCGGCCTATGAGAAAAGCGCCAAGGGCACCCTGACCGCCGGCAACTCCACGCCACTGACCGATGGCGCGTCACTGGTGCTGCTGGGCAGCGAGGAGTGGGCCAACGCACGCGGGTTACCGATTCTGGCCTACTGGCGTGACGGTGAGGCGGCGGCGGTGGATTTCGTCAACGGTGCCGAAGGGTTGTTGATGGCGCCGGTCTACGCCGTACCGCGCTTGCTCGCGCGCAATGGTCTGTCCTTGCAGGACTTCGACTACTACGAAATCCACGAAGCCTTCGCCGCGCAAGTGCTGTGCACCTTGAAGGCCTGGGAAGATCCGGAGTACTGCAAAACCCGTCTCGGGCTCGATACGGCGCTGGGCTCGATCGACCGCAGCAAGCTCAACGTCAAGGGCAGCTCACTGGCGGCGGGGCATCCGTTTGCCGCCACGGGCGGGCGCATCGTCGCCAACCTGGCGAAGTTGCTGGATGCGGCGGGCAAGGGGCGGGGGCTGATTT